>NZ_JARUBN010000001.1:8049484-8360605 GCF_029626265.1 Micromonospora sp. WMMD1102
ACCCGTCCGCCTCCGGCCCGGCCCAGTCCGGCGGTCCCGATCCCGGTGGTCCGGGCGGCGGTGCCGAGCCGGGCGGCGGTGAGCCGTCCGACGGGCCGCCGGACGACGGCGGCGGGGACACGGTGGAGCCGGTGGGCGGCGGGCAGGTGCCGCCGGCACCGCCGCCGGTCGACAACGAGTGCACCGACCAGGAGATGTCGGTGGTCCCGGTGCCCTCGCGGGCCTCGGCGCAGCGGGGCCAGCCGATCGAGTTGCGACTCAGGATCAAGAATGTGTCAGGCCGGACCTGCAACCGGGACGTCGGCGCCGACCTCCAGGAGCTCTACATCAAGTCCGGGGCCCGCAAGGTCTGGTCGTCGGACGCGTGCAGCCTGGTCCGGTCCAACGACGTACGGCCGTTCCCGCCCAGCCACGAGAACGAGTACACGATCTCCTGGAACGGGCGCGAGAGTTCCAAGTGCGCCAACCAGCTCGCCGCCGGGCCATATCCGGCGGCCGGCACCTACCAGCTCTTCGGCCGGCTCGGCGACAAGCACAGCGAGCCGGTCCGGATCAACATCACCGGCTGACCGACCGCGGCCCTGGGCAGCCGGCCGGCGGCCAGGAGCGCACCGCCGGGGATCGGCTCAGACGTAGCGTTCCAGGATGGACGCCTCGGCCAGCCGGGACAACCCTTCGCGTACGCCCCGGGCGCGGGCGTCGCCGACCCCGTCGACGGCCTGTAGGTCCTCCACGGTGGCGCCGAGCAGCCGTTGCAGGCTGCCGAAATGGCCGACGAGCCGGTCGACGACCAGACCGGGCAGCCGGGGCACCTTGGCGAGCAGCCGGAAACCGCGCGGACTGACCGCCGCGTCCAGCGCGTCGGAGGCGCCCGGATAGCCGATCGCCTTGGCGACCGCGACCAGGTCGATCAGCTCGGTGGCGGTGAGCAGGTCCAGCTCGACAAGCGCCTCGTCCAGGGTCCGCGCCTTGCGGCCGGTCGGCAGGTAGTCCCGGATCACCAGGGTCCGGTCGGCGTCCACCCCGGCCATCAGCTCGTCGAGCTGGAGGGCGAGCAGCCGGCCGTCGGTGCCCAGCTCCACCACGTAACCTGCGATCTCGTCGGCGATCCGGCGGACCATCTCCAGCCGCTGCACGACGGCAACCGCGTCGCGGACCGTGACCAGATCCTCGATCTCCAGCGCGGAGAGGGTGCCGGAGACCTCGTCGAGCCGGAGCTTATAGCGCTCCAGGGTGGCCAGTGCCTGGTTGGCCCGGGACAGGATCGCGGCCGAGTCGTCGAGTACGTGCCGCTGGCCGTTGACGTAGAGGCTGATTATCCGCATCGACTGGCTGACCGAGATGACCGGGAACCCGGTCTGCCGGGCGACCCGCTCGGCGGTGCGGTGCCGGGTGCCGGACTCCTCGGTCGGGATCGACGGGTCGGGCATCAGGTGCACGGCGGCCCGGACGATCCGGGTGCCGTCGCTGGAGAGCACCACCGCGCCGTCCATCTTGCACAGTTCGCGGACCCGGGTGGCGGAGAACTCGACGTCGAGCGGGAAGCCGCCGGTGCAGAGCGTCTCGACGACCCGGTCGTAGCCGAGCACGATAAGAGCGCCCGTACGGCCACGCAGGATGCGTTCCAACCCGTCCCGCAGCGCGGTGCCGGGCGCCATCAGTGCCAGGTTGGCCCGCAACGGATCACCGGTCGGACCCGTCCCGTTCATGGTCATGCCGACGCCGACCGGGCGGGCCGGGGTGCCGGCACCGGTGCGGACAGCAGCAGCCGCGCTGGCGGTTCGGTTCGCGTCGCGGTCGATCGGCACTCGGACATTCTACGGACCGCCCTGCGTTGGGTGCTGTCGCGGTTACTGTGACGTGCCACTGTGCCTGCTTCCTCCCATCGGCGTGCCGTCGGTACCGTCCGGGACCCGGCTGCGAAGTGTCCAGTTTGTAGCTGATTGGCGATGTGTCGGGCGAAGTCGTCCCGCCCGTGCGCAGGTGGCAACGGCCGTAAGCATGCCACGCCGGAACCAGCCACAGCCTGGTGTGATCGTATGGTTACTCAGCCGACACCCGCGCCACGGACTGCAGCGCCGATCGTACGTCGGTGACTTCCATCACCCGCATGTTCTCCGGGGTGACGCCGCTGGCGCCCGGCCCACAACCGGTCGGGACCAGCGCATACCGGAAGCCGAGCCGGGCCGCCTCGGCCAGCCGGCGGGGCACGGCGGCGACCCGGCGCACCTCGCCGGTCAGCCCCACCTCGCCGATCGCCACCAGGTTCGGCGCGATGGCCAGGTTGAGTCCGCCGGAGGCGACCGCCAGGGCGACCGCGAGGTCGGCGGCCGGCTCGACCACCCGGATCCCGCCGACGGTGGCCGCGAAGACCTCCCGGTCGTGCAGGGTCAGCCGCTCGGTGCGGCGTTGCAGCACCGCCAGCACCATCGCCAGCCGGGCGCTGTCCAGCCCGGAGACCGTCCGCCGGGGCGAACCGGCCACCGTGGCCCCGATCAGCGCCTGGACCTCGGTGACCAGCGCCCGCCGGCCCTCCATCGCCACCGTCACGCAGGTGCCGGGGACCGGGTCGGCGGACCGGGTCAGGAAGAGCCCGGACGGGTCGGCCAGGCTGCTGATGCCACCCTCGTGCATCTCGAAGCAGCCGACCTCGTCGGCGGTGCCGAACCGGTTCTTCACGCCGCGCACCATCCGCAGCGAGGAGTGCTTGTCCCCCTCGAAGTGCAGCACCACGTCGACCAGGTGCTCCAGCACCCGGGGGCCGGCGACCTGGCCGTCCTTGGTGACGTGCCCGACGAGCACGGTCGCGATGCCCCGTTCCTTGGCGACCGCGACCAGGGCGGCGGTGACCGCCCGGACCTGGGTGACGCCACCCGGCACCCCCTCGGTGCCCGGGGTGGAGACCGTCTGCACCGAATCCAGCACCAGCAGCCCCGGCTGCACCGCGTCGAGGTGGCCGAGCACGGCCGAGAGGTCGTTCTCGGCCGCCAGGTAGAGCTGGTCGTGCAGGGTGCCCATCCGCTCGGCCCGCAGCCGGACCTGGCTCACCGACTCCTCGCCGCTGACCACCAGCGAGGGGCTGCCGGCGCCGGCAGCCCACTGTTGGGCGACGTCGAGCAGCAGGGTGGACTTGCCGACCCCGGGCTCACCGGCGAGCAGCACCACCGCGCCGGGGACCAGGCCGCCGCCGAGCACCCGGTCCAGCTCCGGCACGCCGGTGGGGCGGGCCCGGGCCGGAGCGGCGCTGATCGTGGCGATCGGCCGGGCCGGCTCGGCGGGCGCCCGGGAACTGACCACCCGGCCGGAGACGGTGGGACCGGTGAGCGTCGACTCGACGACCGCGCCCCACTCGCCGCACTCCGGGCACCGGCCGACCCACTTGGGCGGCTGGTGCCCGCAGGCGTCGCACTCGTAGGCGGGTCGGGGCTCACGGCTCGCGGCGCGACCGCGCCCGGCGGCGGGGCGGGACGTGGCTCGGCTGGTCGTCACCCCAGCACGCTAACCAATCCGTACGACGGAACCGGCGCGACCCGGCCGTCCGCCGTCCACTCCGACCGGGCGGATGTCCTACTCGTGTCCCTCGTCCTCGCCGACCACCGGGGTGCTGACCGGGGCCGGGGACTGCGGCACCGCCACCGGGGCGTTCACCGGTACCTGGGTGCCGCCGAAGTCGAAGATCAGCTCGATGTTGCCGCCCGGCGGCAGCGGCTCGGTCAGCCCGGAGAGCTGGAGCCAGTTGCCGACGGCCTTGTTCAGGATCACGAACCCGCCGGCCGGGATCGGGATCTCGGCCGGCAGCGCCGGTGCGGCCGGGGCCGACGGGGCCGACGGGGTCGCCCCGGCACCCTCGGTCGGGGCCGCCGACGGCGAACCGCCCGGCGACGGGCTGCCCGCGGTGGCCTCCGGGCTCGGGCTGCCTGCGGTGGCCTCCGGCGAGGGGCTGCCCGCGGTGGCCTCCGGGCTGGGCGAGACGGTGCCGGCCGGGGTCGGTGTGGCCGAGGCGCCGGCCAGGACCACCGCGCGGGCACCGGCGGAGCTGATCCGCACCGTGACGGCCTGACCGGAGTCGTTGTAGAGGCCGACGTTCATCGGCGCGTCGGCGCCGGCCGGGTAACCCTGGGTGCTCAGGTAGTCGATCGACAGGTTGCGGACCTTGAAGTTGTTGTCGGCCGACTGCGCGTTGGTGCCGACGCTGGTGGGCACCTTGGCGGCGGTCTCGGCGATCTGGCCCGCGCCGCACCCGGACAGCAGCAGGGTGGCGGCGGCTGCCGTACCGGCCAGCACCGCAGCGGCTCGCCGAGCCCCCCTGATCGAGCGCGTCACCTGGTCCTCCTTCATGCGAATCCGGTCGCCGTGTCGATTCGGCGGGCCGGCGTAACGGGCACGGTGGCCGTACCCGGGCCCGGCGGGCTCCAGGGTAGTGGGCGGTGATCGGCTCCCGTGCGCCGACCCGGTAACCCGGCCGGCCGGGCTTGGCGGTACCGGCCGCTGGGCGGGAGCGGGCGCCGGCCGGTGGGTGGGAGCGGGTCAGACCACCCGGCCGCTGGACACCAGCAGCACCACGTCGATCAGCGCGACGAGCATGACGGCCCGGAAGACGGCCACCGGGCGGTCGCCCCGGGCGGCGGCGGCCCGGCCCGCGTACCAGCCGAGCAGCGGGACCACGGCGGCGACCGCGACCGCCGCCAGGCCGGCCCCGGACGGCGGGCCGGGCGGCCCGACCACCAGGGTGGCGGTGGCGGCCAGCAGCAGCCCGGCGGCGGCCAGCCGGGAGCCGGCCGGGCCGAGCCGGTGCGGCAGGCCGCGGACCCCGGTCCGCTCGTCGTCGGCCAGGTCCGGCAGCACGTTCGCGAAGTGCGCCCCGGCGCCGAGCAGCGCACCGGCCGCGACCAGCCAGGCCGGCGGAGCCGGTGCGCCGGGCAGCCCGAGTACGACGACCGCCGGCAACGTCCCGAACGACACCGCGTACGGCAGCACCGAGAACGGGGTGGACTTGAGTGGCCAGTTGTAGAGCAG
This sequence comes from Micromonospora sp. WMMD1102, assembly GCF_029626265.1. NCBI lineage: Bacteria > Bacillati > Actinomycetota > Actinomycetes > Micromonosporales > Micromonosporaceae > Micromonospora > Micromonospora sp. WMMD1102. The sequence goes on from NZ_JARUBN010000001.1 coordinate 8,054,501, forward strand.
TGCGGAGACCAGGGCGAGGGTGGCCGCCGCGGCGGCGGCCGGTTCGAGGACGAACGCGGGCAGCGGGGTGAGTACGGCGGCGACCGTCCCGGCGGTGCCGACCAGCCGCCGACCGACCATTCCGCTGGCCACCGGCTTGTCCCGGCGCCCGACCGCGGCGTCCCGGTCGGCGTCGAGCCGGTCGTTGACCCAGCCGACGGCGAGCTGGCTGGCCAGCACGGTGAGGGTGATCGCGGCGATGCCGCCGGGCGAATGGCCCACACCCCAGGCGAGCAGGGCCGAGACGGTGGTCACCGCGACCGCCGGCTCGGGGTGGCTTGCCCGGACCAGCCCTAACACCACATGCGACATATGGGAAGTCTGGTTGTTACCGCTGGGTCGTGCCAGGCTCGGTCACATGCGGACGGCGCGGACCAGGGCGACGAGCGGCACCACCGCGCCCTGCGCCACGGCGCCCGGAGTCTCCGCGTCCGGGGCCACGGCCGGCGGCACCCGGTCGCGCCGGCTGCCCCGCAACGACCCCCGGCAGTACGACGACCTCGCCGACCAGTGGTGGCAGCCGGACGGCGCCTTCGCGATGCTGCACTGGCTGGCCGAGGCGCGGGCCGCGCTGGTGCCGCCGGCAGCCCGTCCCGGTGCGATCCTGGTCGACCTCGGCTGCGGCGCCGGGCTGCTCGCCCCCCGGGTGGCCGGGCGCGGTTACCGGCACGTCGGGGTGGACCTGGTCCGCTCCGCGCTCGTCCAGGCCGGTGCGCACGGGGTCGTCCCGGTCAACGGGGACGTCGCCGCGGTGCCGCTGGCCGACGGGTGCGCGGACGTGGTGGCCGCCGGTGAGGTGCTGGAGCACGTACCGGACTGGCGGCGGGTGGTGGCCGAGGCGGGCCGGCTGCTCCGCCCCGGCGGCACGCTGGTGCTGGACACCCTCAACGCCACCGTGCTGAGCCGGCTGCTCGCGGTCCGGGTCGCCGAACTCTTCCCCGGGGTGCCTCGGGGGATCCACGACCCCCGGCTCTTCGTCGACGCCGGGGAGCTGGTCCGGGAGTGTGCCCGGCACGGCATCGCGCTGCGGGTCCGGGGCATCCGGCCGGCGGTCTGGGGCACCGCCCGCTGGCTGCTCCGCCGCGCCGTCCGGCCGGCCGGGCCGGGTGTGGCAGCAGACGGCCAGGCAGGGCCGGGTGCGGCAAGAGACCGGCAGTCCGGGCCGGGTGCGGCCGGGAACGGGCAGGCCGGGGCGGGTGCGGTCGGGAACGAGCGGGCCGGGGCGGGTGCGGTCGGGCGGGCCGGTGTGGGTGCAGTCGGGCGGGCCGGTGTGGGCGCGCCACGGATCGTGCCGACCTGGTCGGCGGCGGTGCTCTATCAGGGGTGGGGCACCAGACAGGGATAGCTACGGTCGGCAGCGCCGGCCGCCGGGCCGGGTGCGGAAGGGAGACGGATGACGGCGGAGGCGCTCGCAGCGGCGCGCCGGGTGGCGCCACGCTTCGCCGCCCGGGCGGCCGAACACGACCGGGACGGCAGCTTTCCGGTGCACGACTTCGCCGACCTGCGCTCGGCCGGACTGCTCGGCCTGATGGTCCCGCCGAAGCTCGGCGGGCTGGGCGCCAGCTTCGCCGGATACGCCGCGGTCGCCACCGAGCTGGCCCGGGGCAACGGTGCGACCGCGCTGGTGTTCAACATGCACGCCTCGGTCACCGGTGCGCTCGGCGCGCTGACCGAGGAGCTGGCCGAGGCACTCGGCGTACCCGACGAGGCGCTGGCGGCCCGGGACCGGCTGCTCGCCGAGGCGGCGGCCGGGGCGTGGTACGCGGTGGCGATGTCCGAACGCGGGGCCGGCTCCCGGCTGTCGAAGCTGACCACGACGTACGAGCCGGTCGACGGCGGCTACCACATCAAGGGGGCCAAGACTTTCTGCTCCGGCGCCGGACACGCCGACGCCTACCTGGTGGCCGCCCGCAGTGTCGCCGACCAGTCGGTGGTGTCGCAGTTCCTGGTCCCGGCCGGTCCTGACGGGCTGGACGTCGAGCCGACCTGGGACTCGCTCGGGATGCGGGCCACCGCCTCGCACGACCTGCACCTGGACGTGACGGTGCCGGCCGACCGGCTGCTCGGCGGGGTGGAGGGGCTGGCCCTGGTGGTCGCCCAGCTGATGCCGCACTGGCTGGTGGCCAGCTACGCGGCCGTCTACGTCGGGGTGGCCCGGGCGGCGGTCGACGCCGCCGTGGAGCACCTGACCGCACGCGGGCTGGACGGCCTGCCGGCGGTACGCGCCCGGGTCGGCCGGGCGGACGCGGCCACCGCCGCCGCCCAGCTCGCGGTCGGCGAGGCGGCCCGCCGGGTCGACGAGGCGCCGGGCGACGTCGAGACGAACCGCTGGGTGTGGCGGGCGAAGCTGCTGGCCGGGACGACCGCGGCCGAGGTGGCGGCCTCGATGGTGGAGGCGGCCGGCACCTCGGTGACCCGGCGGGGCCATCCGCTGGAACGCCTCTACCGGGACGCCCGGTGCGGCTCGCTGCACCCGGCCACTTCGGACGTCTGCGCGGACTGGCTCGGCATCGCGGCGCTCGGCGGCGACCCGGACCAGGACGCCACGACCCCCCGGTGGTGAGGCGCGGTGACCGGAGCCGTCGGTCTGCCCGGCCGGAGGGCGGAACGTGGCCGCCGTCCGGTCCGGAGCGCCGAACGCTGCCGTCCGATCCGGATTGAAGGAGGTTCACTGGGTACCAGGGTGGTACGCGAGCCGGCTGCCCGACCGCCACCGGCCGGGCCGGGCCGGGCCGTACCGCGATCGGACGTGTCCGCTCCGGCGCGAGTCCCGAGGTCACGCTCGGGGGTTGGGCTCGGTGGGCGGGTAGGGCGCGCAGGGGTGTGCGGTGTCGCGATCGGAGGACGGCATGGGCAGCGGTAGCGGGCAGGACGGCTCCGGGGTGATCGTCGGGATGGGCATGGCGCTGCCGCCGACGGCAAGCCAGCAGGAACTGTGGGCGGGCTTCTTCGCCGGGCACTTCTCCGGGACCACCCGGGCGCTCGCCGAGCGGATCTTCGCCAACTCCGGGGTACGGCACCGGCAGGCGGCGGTGAACCCGTTGTTGGAGGACGTCTCGGACTGGCCGACCGAGCGCCGGATGCGCCGCTACCAGATCGAGGCGCTGCCGCTGGGCAAGGAGGCGGTCGGCCGGGCGCTCACCGACGCCGGCCTCTCGGCCAGCGAGATCGGCCTCTTCGTGGTCTGCTCCTGCACCGGCTACGCCACCCCGGGGCTGGACATCCTGCTGGCCCGGGACCTGGGGATGGCCGCCGACACCCAGCGGATGTTCGTCGGGCACATGGGCTGCTACGCGGCGCTGCCGGGGCTGGCCGCCGCGAACGACTTCGTCACCGCCCGGGGCCGTCCGGCGCTGCTGCTCTGCGCCGAGCTGACCAGCCTGCACATCCAGCCGTCGACGGCCCGGATGGACACCCAGCAGATCATCTCGCACGCGCTCTTCTCGGACGCCGCCGTCGCCGTGGTGGTCGCCCCGGGCGACCGTTCCGGGTACGCCGTCCGTGAGGTCACCGCCGTCACCGACACCTCCACGGCCGACCACATGACCTGGGAGCTGACCGACACCGGCTTCCGGATGGGACTGTCCCCGAAGGTGCCGCAGGTGCTCGCGGCACACGTGCGTGACCTGGTCACCGACCTGCTGGCCCGGCACGGCCGGCGGATCGGCGACGTGGACGGCTGGGCGGTGCACCCCGGCGGGCCGCGCATCCTCAACGTGGTGGAGGCGGAGCTGGGCCTGTCGCCCGAGGCGATGGCGGCGTCCCGGACGGTACTCGACGAGTACGGCAACTGTTCGTCGCCCACTTCTTTGCTCATCCTGGAACGACTCAGGCGGTCCGCCCCGGCACCCCGTACCGTGGTGATGCTCGCGTTCGGACCCGGATTGACCCTCTACGCCGCACTGCTGGACCGGCAGCCCGGGGCGGCACGGGCGGACCGCACGCGGCTGGCCCAGCAGGCCGGCCGGGATGGCTCCTAGGAGATCTCCGCCGGACCGGCGGGAGGAGGCGACCGGTGCGCAGGTTGGCGTTGACGATGGCGGCGGTGCTGCTGGTCGGGATCGGTGGTTGGTGGTCGGTACGGTCGGCGCCGGAGCCGGCCCGCCCCGGGCAGACCGGGGTGGGTGTGCCGGAGCGGGCGCCGGGGGCCGGCGGGGCGGACCTGGCCGGCGAGCGGAGCGGGAGTGTGGCCGGGCAGAGCCTGCCGCGCTTTCCGGACACCATCTGGCGGGAGACGGCGACGCTCAACCAGCGCCGCTTCGTCACCTGGTCGATCGACACCCGTCCGGGTGGCCGCTACCTGCTCCAGTACGTCTGTCTCAGCCCCGGTGAGCTGCACATCAGGGTGTTGCGCGGGGTGACCCGGAGCTGGTCGAACTCGGTGAGCTGCCCGGGGCCGTTCGGCAGTGTGCAACTCGTCGCGGCCGGGGACGAACTCTCGATCGGGGCCCGGCGGCTCAACCACCGGCACGTGGAGGTCGCCCTCCAGATGGTTGCCCTGCCCTGACCCGGTGGCCTGCCCTGACCTTCCGCGTCCTGGTCAGGGGGTGGTGACCAGGCGGCGCAGGTCGGCCTGGTAGTCGCCTGCCGAGCCGAGTTCCGGTACGGCCCGGAGGACCTGCCCGGACCGGTCGGCGAGTACGGCGGAGGGCCTGCCGTTCGGGGCGGGCAGCCGCAGTGCGGTCCGCAGCTCGGCGGTGGGGTCGGTGAGGAAGCGCGGTGTCCCGCCGCCGGGCGCCGGCACGGTACGCACCCCCGGCACGGTACGGCGGGTGCTGACCGCCAGCACGCCCACGCCGGGCGGTACGGCCCGGACGGCGGCGTCGAGGTGCTCCTCGCAGGTGCAGCCGTCGATCAGGATGATCACGGCGGGGAGCAGTCCGCGCAGCGGCACGAGCCGGCCGTCCTCGCCCATCAGATCGAGCGCGGGCAGGGACCGCCCGGCCGGCGCGGTCGGGCCGCCCAGGCTCGTCGGGCCGGTCGAGCCGCCGGGGCTACCCGGGTTGCCGGGGTTGCCCGTGTCGCCGTTACCGGCGTTGCCAGGGGTGCCGGAGCTGTCGGCGTTGCCGGAGCTGCCGGGGGTGCCCGGGGTGCTGCGGCCGGTGCCGACCGGGCGCTGCGGGTTGGGCCAGGTGATGGCGAAGAGGCTGGCCAGGGTGGTCAGCACGGCCACCGTCATGATCATCAGACAGAGCCGGAGCGGGGCGGGGCCGGTGGTGTCGGTGCGCAGGCCGAGGCGTCGGCGCCAGCCGTCGCGGCGGCCCCGGAGCCGCAGCTCGCGGCGGACCTGCGCGGATTCGGCGGCCAACTCGGCGGGGTCGTCGGGGATGACGATCCGCCCCCACTCCGCGGGCAGGTCGGGCACGCCGTCGAACGGGCCGTTGTCCGGTCGGCCGTCGCCGTCCGCCGACGTGCTCATGGCGCACCCCCTGGCCGGCTCACCGCAGGTGTGAATCGGGCTCCGTCCAGCCTCCCCCACCGGAGGTCGTACCGCTAGTGGGCGGCGGTGCCATGCGTCGAAGAAGTATGCTGGGAGGGCCGCAACGCCCTACATCCGATTTTTCCGATCCGCCTTGTCGGCCGGTGATCCGTTTGTCACGCAGCGTGCCGAAATCCACGGATCACTGCCTTGTCAAGCTGAAGAAAGACCTCTCACAGGGCCTCTGAGCTGCGCTAACGGTCAGGACTGCGGTGGGACATCGGTGCCTGAGCGTGTTACCCTAGACACAGCGAAAGGGGTTTCGAACCTATGGTTTTCAGTGTCGGCGAGACCGTTGTTTACCCCCACCACGGGGCCGCACTCATCGAGGCAATCGAGACTCGGGTCATCAAGGGCGAGCCCAAGCAGTACCTCGTCCTCAGGGTCGCTCAGGGTGATCTGACGGTCCGGGTGCCCGCGGAGAATGCCGAGATCGTGGGTGTGCGCGAAGTGGTCGGCGAAGAGGGCCTGGGCAAGGTCTTCGACGTCCTCCGTGCCCCGCACACCGAGGAGCCGACCAACTGGTCGCGGCGTTACAAGGCAAATCTGGAGAAGCTGGCCTCCGGTAACCCCCTCAAGGTGGCTGAGGTCGTCCGCGACCTCTGGCGCCGTGAGCGGGAGCGGGGCCTGTCGGCGGGCGAGAAGCGGATGCTCGCCAAGGCCCGCGACATCCTCGTCGGTGAGGTCGCACTCGCCGAAAAGAGCACCAAGGACGAAGCGGAAACTCTGCTCGACAAGGTGCTCACCGAGGCATAGCCCCGCACGCCGGCACGTTTCGTCAGTGCCTGCGACGTACCCCGAAGAAAGACCGAGGACCGCGACGTGACCGCGCAGCTCAATCCGCGCGGTGACGTCGCGGTCCTCGTTCCTGCGGCGGGTGCCGGGGTCCGGCTCGGGCCGGGCGGCCCCAAGGCGCTCCGCCGGATCGGCGGCGAACCGCTGCTGGTGCACGCCGTGCGGCGGATCGCCGCCGCGCCCTCGGTGCACACCGTCGTGGTGGCCGCGCCGCCCGGCGACGCCGACGCGGTCCGCGACCTGCTCGCCCCGGTCGCCGAGTTGACCGTGGTGGCCGTGGTGGCCGGCGGCGCCACCCGGCAGGAGTCGGTCGCCGCCGCGCTGGCCGCGGTGCCGGCCGGCCCGGAGATCGTCCTGGTGCACGACGCGGCCCGCGCGCTCACCCCGACCGCCCTGGTCGAGTCGGTCGCCGAGGCGGTCCGCGGTGGCGCGGAGGCGGTCGTCCCGGTGCTGCCGGTGGTCGACACTGTCAAGGAGGTCTCGGCCGCCGGGCTGGTGCTCGGCACCGTGGACCGGTCCGCGCTGCGGGCCGTGCAGACCCCGCAGGGCTTCCGGCGGTCGGTGCTGGCCGCCGCGCACGCCGCCGCCGTCGACCCGCTGACCGACGACGCGGGCCTGGTCGAGAAGCAGGGGGTACCCGTCACCTGCGTCCCCGGCTCGGAGTACGCGCTGAAGATCACCCGCCCGTTCGACCTGGCCCTGGCCGAATACCTGCTCACCTCGACCCGATACGACGGAGAGGCGGACGACGGGCCCAGGTGACCCAGCGCCAGAGCCATTCCAGGGGGCCTTGACGACAACGCCGCAGCCAGAGCGTCGACCACAGCCATTGCAGGGCGAGCACGCCGGCCGCCACCAGGAGCACCGTCGTCGAGGACCAGCGGTGCGGAGGCCCGTCGATGCCTGACGCGGCGACCCGGACGAGCAGCGAGGCGGTCAGGTAGTTCGTCAACGCCATCCGCCCGAGGGGCTGGAAGACCGCCCGGAGCACCGGGTACAGCGGTGTCCTGAGCAGGACCAGTAGAGCGCAGACGTAGGCGCCGGCGAGCAGCAGCCCGGCCGTCGTGTGCAGCGGATCCCCGACGCCGTCCTGCGCGACGAGCAGTGGCACCGCCCCCGCGCCGAAAAGTACCGTGAGGCCGGCCGGGCCCAGGCTGGACGTCCCCATCCGCCGGACCAGGCCGTAGCGCGTCAGCGTCGCGCCCAGCAGGAAGAGTCCGGGGACCAGCACGAGATGCATGCCGCCGAGGGCCAACGGCGTCAGCAGGAGGAGGTTGGCGAGGACGGCCGTCGCCCACCGGGGCAGCCAGCTCGCCGGCAACAACACGACCAGGCCGACCACGGCGTACGCCATCAGGATGTCACCCGGCCACAGCAGGAGGAAGTGAGCCAGACCAATTCCGAGCAGGGCGAGAAGGCGCCGGAGCAGGACGACACGCGGCCGGGCCACCCGGTCGGCGGCGGATTCGAACAGCAGCGCGAAGCCGATGCCGAACAGCAGCGAGAAGATCACGAAGAATCGTTCGTTGACGAAGAGCCCGATCAGGTCCACACCGAGGTCGGACGGGCCCGGGTCCGCCGCCCCGGCGACGACGGGGGCGCCGGCTGCGGCGATTGGTGGGACGTTCGCCACCAGGATGCCGCAGAGCGCGAACCCGCGGACTATGTCGAGCGCCGGCAGACGGGATTGGCCGGCATTCGAGGCTGGGGTGTGACGATCCGGCAGCCGGTCGGTGGCCGGCGTGGTTTGTGACATGCACCCAGACCCTGCCCGCGTTCTGTCGGCACAACGCCGGGCGAAAGCACGGTTCCGGCTGGCGGCGTTCGTACTTGCGGCTGGTTGACTACGGAGATCCGCACCCGCGAGCGGGGAAGGGATGTCGGCGCCTACGCTTCGCAGGTGATCCTTCCGCTGGTCGGTGTCGGTACCGACGTGCACGGGTTCGAGCCGGGCCGGGCCTGCTGGGTCGCCGGGCTGCACTGGCCCGGCGTGGACGGGCTGGCCGGGCACTCCGACGGCGACGTTGCCGCGCACGCCGCCTCTGACGCGCTGCTCTCCGCCGCCGGCCTCGGCGACCTGGGCAGCAACTTCGGGGTCGCCGAGCCGGAGTGGGCCGGCGCCGCCGGGGTCACCCTGCTGGCCGAGACCGCCCGCCGGGTCCGGGCCGCCGGCTTCGAGATCGGCAACGTCTCGATCCAGGTCATCGGGGTACGCCCGAAGATCGGTCCCCGCCGCGACGAGGCCCAGCAGGCGCTGACGGCGGCGGTCGGCGCCCCGGTCACCGTCTCCGGCACCACCACCGACGGCCTCGGGCTCACCGGCCGGGGCGAGGGACTGGCCGGAATCGCCGTCGCACTGGTACACCGCCAGCCCTGATCCACCCCCACCCCCCGCTCCCGCTCCTGCAAGCAGATCTTGACGAACTGTTGTCGCTGTGGGTGCAAGAAATCGTCAAGATCTGACGCACGCCCCCTGCGCGGCATTAGGCGGGGCTGGTTTATGCGGAAGTAGTGCGATCTCTTGGCCCGGTCCAGGGTGGACCGTTCGGCGGTGGCGGCCGAGGATGGCCGCAAAGGCACCGCGGGCGGGTGACCTGTGCCGATGCGCGGGACAGGGGTGGTAGTGAGTGACATCCAGGCACTACTGAAGCGGCTGCGGGCCGACCGGAGAATGACCCAGCGACAGGTGGCCGAGGACGCGCAGGCGCTCTGGATGCGGCCCTGGCGGGAGAACGAGAAGCGCGCCGTGCTGCTGCGCACGTTCGAACCGAACCTGATCCCCGGGCTGCTCCAGACCGAGGCTTACACGCGGGCGGTGCTGCGCGGCGGCCGGCTGCCCGACGAGGCGGTCGAGTGGACCGTCCAGGACCGCCGGGCCCGGCAGGCGGCCACGGTGGACCGGCCGGACCCGCCGATGCTGACCGCGATCCTCGGTGAGTTCGCGCTGCGCTGCGGCCCGCCGGACGTGCTGAAGGAGCAGCTCGAACACCTGCTCGGCGCCACCGCGCGCAGCCGGGTGCAGGTGCGGGTGGTGCCGCTCGCCGCCGGTCTGCACATCGGACTCTCCGGCCCGTTCGTGCTGGCGACGCTCGCCGGTGGCGGCCGGGTCGGCTACCTGGACAGCCAGTTGCGCGGCGAGGTCGCGACCGACCCGGAGGATCTGACGAAGTTAGAGTTGGCCTGGGACATCGTGACCGGGCTCGCACTTCCGGTCGACCAGTCGAGGGACCTGATCGGGAAGGCGGTCGAGGAGTATGGCTGAGCAGCCGAACTGGCGCACGAGCAGCCGCAGCAGTGCCAACCAGGGCAACTGCGTGGAGGTGGCGGACAACCTTCCGGGCCGGGTCCTGGTGCGGGACAGCAAGGACCGGTCCGGGCCGGTGCTGGCATTCGCCCCGGCGACCTGGCGCGGCTTCGTCCGGGACCTTCGCGCCGCCCGCTGAGGAAGTCAGGGAGCGCGCCGAGGAAAGTTAGGGACCAAGCCTGACACCACGGGGGGAGCGCCAGGCTTGGTCCCGTCTACGGTACCGCGCATCCGCCGGCATGGGGAGTGGGCATTCGGCGGGTCGCCCGATAACTGGCCGGTTGCCGCCCGCCACCTGCCCGGGGAGTGGGTGTTCGGCGGGTCGGGCGCGACGATCCGCCGAGACAGCGCCCGATACGCTCGGACCCGTGTCCAGCGACGCCGACTCCGACCACTCCTCCTCCGCCGAAGGGTACGTCCAGCGCGCCGAACTGCTCGCCGAACTCGGCCGGTACGACGAAGCCGCCGCCGAAGTCGGGTTCGCGATCGCGCTCGACCCGTCGAACGCGCCTGCGCTGGTCATGCTCGCGATGGTCAAACTGGCCGGTGACAAGCCGGAGGAGGCGCTGACCGCCGCCGACTCGGCGATGGCCGTCGCCCCGGAGTCGATCCACCCGCTGGTGATCCGGGGACACGCCCTGGCCGACCTGCGCCGGTTCAAGGAGGCGGCGGCGGCCGCCGACCGGATCCTCGCACTCGGCCCGGACGACGCGTACGCCCAGCGCAGCGCGGCGGCGATCCTGGGCGAGTCGCGCAACGGGCAGCAGGCCCTCAACGCGGCCTGGCGCGGGGTCGAGTTGGCGCCGGAGGAGCCGCAGGCACACCTGGTACTCGGCCTGGTGGCGGCCAGGATGCAGAAGTTCGAGCTGGCCGAGCGGGCGTACCGGGAGGCGCTGCGGCTGGACCCGGAGCTGGCGGCGGCCCAGCACAACATCGGGGTGATCCGGCTGGAGCAGCGGCGCTACTCCGAAGCACTGGAGCACCTCGCCGACGCGGCGGTGCTGGAACCGACGAGTGGCGACGGTGCCCGGGCGATCAGCGGCGGGCTGCGCCAACTGCTGATGTACGGCGCCGGCTACACGATCGTGGTGTCGATCCTGGTGGCCTGCCTGGCGGCGGCCAACCCGGTGTCGTCCCGGCTCTGGGCCGGGCTGGCGGCGGTGACCGGCGGCTTCCTGGTCTGGCGGTTCCTCCGGCGGGTGCCGAACCTGGGCCGGGGACGGCTGCCGGAGCTGATCCGCGCCGACCGGCTGCTGGCGCTGGCCGTCTACGCCGTGATCGCCGGGCCGTGCCTGATCCTGCTCTACGCGATCCTGGGCAGCCCGTGGCCGCTGGTGCTGGCGATCGCCACGACCGCCGCGACCGAGCTGGCGGTGCTCTTCGGCTGGTCACCCGACCGCGACTGACGGCATCAGCCGTTCCGGACGACGGGACCGAACAGGTAGAGTCCGGGACAGATCATCCTGTTTCTTCGCGGCTCGCCCCGTGCCGACCGGACGATCGGAGATGCGAGCGATGGCTCGGCAGTGGACAGTTCGGCAGCGGTCGCGGCGGTCGCAGCCGTGGAGTCGCCGGATCGGTGCGGCGGCGTGCGGAGCGTTGCTGCTCACGGGTTGCACCAGCGGCGAGAGCGGACCGGAGCCGCCGGCGCCCGAGGTGAGCACCGTGGAGTTCGAGCAGCGGCTCACCGAACACCTGTCCCGGGCGGTGGGCGGGGCCCTGGAACCGGAGGCGCGGGCCACCCCGCCGAACCACTCCCGGAGTGTGGGGTGTGCGGAGCTGCCCGAGGGCGGGCCGACCTGGGGTGTCCGGCCGCGAGCCGAGCTGACGGTGTCCGCTGGTGACAAGGCCGAGAAGTACCTCGACGACGTGGTGACCTGGATTCTCCGCGACAAATTCGCCGAGTACGAGTGGCGGTGGCGGGTCGGCACGCCTGCCGATGTCAAGGAGATCACCGCCGTCCACGAGGACGGCACCGAGTTGCTGATGGAGATGGCCCGGGGCAGCGACCAGTTCACCGTCAGGATGACCGGGCCGTGCACCTGGCCGCCGGATCGGCCCGGTGGCCCGCCCGCCGGGCGGCTCCCACCCCTTCCGGCGCCGTCCGGGCCGACGCAGACCCGCAGCGTCGACGACCAGGGGACCTGCCGCTCGCCGAAGCTCTACGTCTACAACCTCACCTCTCGCCCCTTCGCCGGCCGTGGCCCGCATCTGATGATGCTGGTCAGGTATGCCGACGAGAAGGCCATGGAGTATGCCGAGGTCCAGCTGCCCAGGGACTGGGAACCTCGGTACGCGCCGGGCACCTCCCAGCGGAACCTCGACCAGGTCCAGCTCCTCGTCTGCGTGCGCGTCACGGCGACCCGGGACTCGCGCCAGGACCTCACCTGCAACTATGCGAGTGAAGACGCGCTGCTGGGCGGTGGCAGGCCGTTCACCTTCGACCTGTTCGAGAGCGTCTACCACGTCACGGTTCGGGAGGCCCGCAGCGGCCGGAAGGTCAGCGAGTTCACCGTCCCCGGACGGCAGAGCGGTGCGGACAACTGTCCGTTCCGGATGAACTACAACCGGAAGCTGGCCAGGGGCATCGACGAGGCGGCCTTCGAGCGCAGGCTGCGGCCCCTGGTCGAAGCGGACCGGTGACGGGTCGTCGCGGTACGGGTCAGCCGGTCGTACCCGGTCAGCCGGTGGTACGGCGCGCCCAGGTCCAGGCGTAGCCGGTGTCCTCGCAGGACAGTGCCGGGCCGCAGAGGTCGAGTGGCCGGAAGGTGTCCACCATGACGGCCAGTTCGTCGAAGCTCTCCGCCCCGATCGCCCGCTCCGGGGCACCGGGCTGCGGGCCGTGGGTGAAGCCGGCCGGGTGCAGCGAGATCGAGCCCTGCTCGATGCCGGAGCCGCGCCGCGCCTCGTAGTTGCCGCCGGTGTAGAAGAGCATCTCGTCGGAGTCGACGTTGTGGTGGTTGTACGGCACCGGGACGGCCAGCGGATGGTAGTCGACCTTGCGGGGTACGAAGGAGCAGATCACGAAGTTCGGACCCTGGAAGGTCTGGTGCACCGGCGGCGGCTGGTGGATCCGTCCGGTGATCGGCTCGAAGTCGTGGATCGAGAACGCCCACGGATAGAGGTGGCCGTCCCAGCCGACCACGTCGAACGGGTGGTTGGCGTAGACGTGCCGGGTCCAGCCCCGGCGGTGCTGGACGTACACCTCGACGTCGGTCTCCTCGACCAGCAGCGGCGCCTCCGGGCCGCGTACGTCCCGCTCGCAGTAGGGGGAGTGTTCGAGGAACTGGCCGCGTACCGAGAGGTAGCGCTTGGGTGGGCCGATGTGCCCGGTCGCCTCGATGGCGAGCATCCGCAGCGGTTCCGGGGCGATCGGCACGATCCGGTACACCACCGAGGTGGGGATGACCACGTAGTCGCCGGCGGTCACCCCGAGCACCCCGAAGCTGGACTCGACCCGGGCTGCGCCGGACTCGACGTAGAGGCACTCGTCGCCGACGGCGTTGCGGTAGAGCGGGGAGGGCTGGTCGGCGACGACGTACGAGATCCGGACGTCGTCGTTGGCCAGCAGGTGCGCCCGGCCGAGGATCGCGTCGGTGCCGGCGCCGCCGTCGAGCTTGTGGGTACGCAGGTGGCGGGGCTTGAGCGGCAGGTTCGGCACCCGCTGCCAGGCCGGCGGGGTGAACTCCTCGGCGGCGACGATCGCGGTCGGCAGGTAGCGGTGGTAGAGCAGTGACGAGTCGGAGGAGAAACCCTCCTGTCCCATCAGCTCCTCGGCGTAGAGGCTGCCGTCGGGCTGCCGGAACTGGGTGTGCCGTTTCCGGGGAACCTCGCCGACGCTGCGGTAGTACGGCATGATCGCCTCCCTTTTGTCCCAGTGACCGGCCTTGTCCCAGTCACCGGCCGAGAGTGTCCGATAATCGGACGGTGTTGTCCGCTAGTCGTAGCGTCCCGTAAGTTCTCTGTTCGTGTCAACGCAGCTGCCCCGGCTCTTCGCCGGGCTGGTCGACGACGCCGCCGTCTTCCCGCCCGGCAACGCCGCCCTGCCCGACGCGGTCGCGGCACACCGCCGGCACCGGGGCGCCTGGTACGCCCCGCTGGTCGGCCCGCTGCTGCTGCCCGCCTCGGCGCTGCCCGAGCTGCCTGCGCTGCTCGCCGCCGACGAGCGGATCGACGTCGGCGTGATCGGCGACGTACCCGTGCCCGAGCTGTACCCGCTGCGCGACCGCACCGACCCCCGGATCCGGATCCGGCAGGTCGAGGCGGCGGTGGCCAAGCGGGGCGAGGACCCGCTGCCCGGCCTCGCCGCGCTCGCCGGCCTCCCCGCCCACCTCGACGACGCCGACGTGTACGCCGAGATACCGCTCACCTGGGGGCTGCTCGGCGCCCTCGACCGGCTGGCCGACGAACGGGCCGCCGGCAAGCGGATCGCCGCCAAGTTCCGCACCGGCGGGCTGGCCGCCGAACTCTTCCCCACCCCGGTCGAGCTGGCCGCCGTGATCGGCGCCTGTCGGGACCGGGAACTGCCGTTCAAACTCACCGCCGGGCTGCACCACGCGATCCGGCACATCGACCCGGAGACCGGCTTCACCCACCACGGCTTCGTGAACATCCTGGCCGGCACCAGCGCCGCCTGTGCCGGCGCCGAGGTCGCCGAGGTGGCCGAGACACTTGTCGCGACCGACCCGCTGCCGCTGGTCGAGGCGGCCCGCGCCCGGCGTGACGAGCAGCGTCCACTCTGGATCAGCTTCGGCTCGTGCAGCGTGATGGAGCCCCTGATCGACCTGGTCCGACTGGGACTGGTGAACGGAGGCTTCGAGCCGTGACGGTTGGAGGAGACGCGTGACCTGGGTGGCGGAGGCGGCAGGATCGGCGTACGGGGTGCACAACCTGCCGTACGGGGTCTTCCGGTCGGCGGGGCAGCCGCCCCGGATCGGCGTACGGATCGGGAATCTCGTCCTCGACCTGGCCGGCGCGGAGGCCGCCGGACTGGTACTCGCCGGCGGGGCGCTGCGACAGCCGACCCTGAACACGTTCCTGGCGCTCGGCCGCGCACAGTGGACGACGGTACGCACCCGGATCGTGCAACTGTTGACCGGGGAGGAGCACCGGGCGGCGGTGACCCCGCTGCTCGTGCCGCTCGACCGGGTCGAGATGGTGCTGCCGTTCGAGGTCGCCGACTACGTCGACTTCTACTCCTCGGAACACCACGCGACGAACGTGGGGCAGATCTTCCGGCCCGGCGGGGCGGCGCTGCTGCCGAACTGGCGGCACCTGCCGGTCGGCTACCACGGCCGGGCCGGCACCGTGGTGGTCTCCGGCACTCCGGTGGTCCGCCCGAACGGCCAGCGCAGCACCCCGGACGGGCCGGTGTACGGGCCGTCGACCCGGCTCGACATCGAGGCCGAGGTGGGCTTCGTGGTCGGCGTACCGTCGCCGCTCGGCGAGCGGGTCGGGGTGGACGACTTCGCCGCGCACGTCTTCGGGGTGGTACTCGTCAACGACTGGTCGGCCCGGGACATCCAGGCGTGGGAGTACCAGCCGCTCGGGCCGTTCCTCGGCAAGTCGTTCTGCACCTCGGTCTCGCCCTGGGTGGTGCCGCTGGAGGCACTGTCCGACGCCTGGGTGCCGGCACCGGCCCAGGACGACCCGGCGGTGCTGGACTACCTGCGGGACGTACCGCACCTGGGGCTGGACCTGCGGTTGACCGTGGACTGGAACGGCACCCGGGTCAGCGAGCCCCCGTTCGCCGGAATGTACTGGACCCCGGCCCAGCAGCTCGCGCACCTGACGGTGAACGGCGCCGCGCTGCGTACCGGTGATCTCTACGCCTCCGGGACGATCTCCGGGCCACAGCGTGCGGAGGTCGGGTCGTTCCTGGAGCTGACCTGGGGCGGGGCCGAGCCCGTTAAGCTTTCCGACGGCTCGACCCGGACCTTCCTGGACGACGGCGACACGGTGAGTATCGGTGCCACCGCGCCAGGACCGGACGGCACGACGGTCGCCCTCGGCGAGGTCGTCGGCACCGTGGCTCCGGCCCGGAACGCCTGACGCAGTCCGCCGGAAGCCTGCCCGGCACGCGGCGGCTCCGCGCGGGCCGGACGGCGTGTGCGACACCTGGACCGAGCTGGCCGACAAGATGCTCCATCGCGTAACAGGATCCGTCATCGTCCGTTGGACTTACCCGGATGGGCATAAACCCGTCATCAAGTGTGATTCACCTTGAAGGGGTACGAAATGTTCAATGCGGGAGTTGCTCTGTGGCGGAAGAGCAGCCGGTCCAACGACCAGGGGCTCTGCATCGAGGTGGCCGACAACCTGCCCGGGGTGGTCGGCGTGCGTGACTCGTTGGACCCGGCTCCGGTACTCGAGTTCGAGCCCGCCAGCTGGGCGGCATTCGTGACCGCGACCAGGACGGGTGCGTTCGGCAGCTGATCGAAACCGCGCGGTTCCGAGCGCTGCCGGAACCGCGCGGTCCCAGGGCCCTGGCCCGCGTCTCCCGGCCTGGCGCGCGTCTCCCGGCCCGCCGCTTCGGCCCGAGGGCGCGGAACGGGACGCGTGCGGCGGCGGGGATATCTGGTTCGCACGCTGTCGAGCTGGGCGCACGAACGGGACGCCGGGCGGCGGCCGAGTCCGCTGCGCCTGCGCCCCTGTCGGGTGGCTGTGCCCCTGTCTGGCGGCTGCGTCCTGGCCGAGGTCGTGGCTGGGCGCACAGGCGGGGCAGCTCGACAGTCTCGCGCGCGGACATCGTCCGGCCGGCTGGCGTCGTACGTCTTCGGCTCTTCGTCCCGACGGCGTGTCGCGCTGTCACGTTCTGATCACTCTGTGACGCTCCGGGCTGTGCGGCGCCCGGGGCACGTCGTACCGTGGTGGTCGGGGAGGAGCCGATGTCGACGGTGGCGTTCAGCCGATTGATCGAGGCACCCGCTGACGAGCTGTGGCGGGTCTTCACCGACCTGCCCGGCCGGCCCGGTTGGCTCTGCCAGGTCGAGCAGGTCGAGGTCCTCGCCCAAGGGCCGGGTGAGCACGGTCAGGGACGGGGGACCGGGCTCGGGGTCGGGACCGTCTGGCGGGAGAGCCGCACCGGGCCGGACGGCAGGGTGGTGGTCGAGCAGTTCGCCGTGCGGGAGGCGTCAGCGCCCCGGCGACTCGTGGTCGGTTCGTCCGGCGACGGCGTGGACTACCTGACGACGTACACGTTCGCTCCGGTGCCGGCGCAGCGGCGCGGCCGGGGCCGGACCGTGGTGACCGTCACCCACGAGGGTGTGCCGACCGGCCGGTACGGCCGGTTGCTGGCGGTGGTGCTGGGCGGGCTCGCCGCGCGGGCCGGTGAGGGCGCGCTGCGCCGGGACCTGGCCGACCTGGCCGCGACCGCGACGGCCGCCGGCCCAGGTCAGGGCGACCGGGCGGTCGCCGCCTGACCCACCTGCCCGGACCCGGGCGCCCGGCGGGGCGATAGGGTTCCGGCGGAGGTGTCCGGGCATGGCAACGCCGAACGGCGCGCGGAACTGGCCGCGGACGGCGATTGCCGTCGCGGTGGCGCTGCTGCTGGTCGTCGGCTCCGCGGTGATCGTCTACCGGGTGCTGGCGCCGGCCGAGGTGATCACCCCGGCGCGGGCCGGCTATCCGGCACCGCCGGCCGTCCAACCCGGCGTCGTCGGCACCCTGAACGCCGCACCGCTGATCGTCGACGACCGGATCCGGGTCTATGCCAGCACCCGGACGATCCGGGCCGACCTGCCGGTCGACGCGCCGACCCGACGCACGCCGTACTGGTCGTACCGGCGCTGGCCAGCCCAGTTGGCGGGGGTGGTGGCCGACGGTGCCACCGTGCTGACCCGCTGGTCCGACGGAAAGCTCGTGGCGCTGGACGCCCGTACCGGCACCGTGCGCTGGCGGGCCACCGGGCCGGAGCCCGGACACGGCTATCTCGGCCGGCGTACCGGGGCCGGCACCGTCTACGCCCCGAGCGGTCTGCACACCGCTCGCACCGCGACCGGCCGACCCGTACTTGTCGTCGTCGGCACCGCCGACCGGCGCGGGCTCGACCTCGACACCGGCCGGGAACTGTGGCGCCTCGCCGCCGGCCCGGACTGTTCCGGCGACGGCGACGGCGACGGGTCCGGCGACGGGCCGGACGACGGGGCCGCCGCCGCGGAGGCCGCGGCCGGCGTGGGCGACGGGCTCACCACAGCCGACGGGTTCTTCGCCGTGGCCGACAGCTGTGCCGGGGCGGACGAGGTCGTATTCCACGACGTGGCCACCGGCGCCCTGGCCGGTCGCTGGCGGCCGGAGGGCTCGGGCCAGCCGGTCCAGCTGGGTCCGGTCGGCTGCCTGACCGGCCGATCGGGTTGCCGGGCGCTGCGGACGGTCGCCGGGGGCGTGACCCGGGGCTGGCTGCTCGACGGCGCCCGCCCGGTACCGGCACCGGCGCTGGACGCACCCGAGGCCGTACTCGTCGACGAGGTCGCGGTGACGCTGGGCGGGACCGGGCTGGTGGCCCGCTCGGCACGGACCGGCGCCGACCTGTGGCGCTGGTCGGACACGGCTGGCCCCGAGGCCCCGGTCGACCGAGGACAGGGCGGGCCGGCGGGTGGGCCGGTCCGGCTGGTCGCCGCCCAACCGGGCCGGGTGCACCTGCGTACCGCCGGAGGCGACCTGGTCACCCTCGACGCGGCGACCGGGGCGGAACGGTCGCGGTTCCCGTTCACCTACGGGCGGGACTCGACCACCTGGGCCCCCGGGTTCGCGTACGCGGCCGGCGGGTTCGTCGCGGTGGAGCGGCTCGCCGAGCCGGTCGACCCGGCCGCCGGGGACGACCGCTACTACCTGGCCGCCCAGCCGGTCATCCTGGCCGGCACCTGAAGCACCCTGAGCACCTGAAGCACCTGAGCACCCGGCGGGGTTCCGGCGTCAGCGGGGCAGCAGGCTCGCGGCCGACTCCGCCACGGCCAGGAAGGCGTCGTTCTCCGCCGGGGTGCCGATGGTGACGCGTACGCCCTCGCCGGCGAAGGGGCGGACGATGATCCCGCGCGCCTCGCACGCCTGCCCGAACGGCACCGACTGGTCGCCCAGCGGCAACCAGACGAAGTTCGACTGGCTCTCCGGCACGTTCGCGCCGGCCGGCAACCGCTTGCGCAGCGCCTCGGTGACCCGCTCCCGCTCGGCGACCACCAGCGCGCAGCGCCGCCGCACCTCGTCGGCCTGGTCGAGCGCGGCCAGCGCCGCCGCCTGGGCGGCCAGGCTGGTGGAGAAGGGGGTGACCACCTTGCGTACCGTCGCCGCCACCTCCGGCGAGCCGACCAGGAAACCGATCCGCAGCCCGGCCAGCCCCCACGCCTTCGAGAAGGTGCGCAGCACCACGACGTTCGGCCGGTCGCCGTAGACCGCCAGCCCGTCCGGCACCTCGGGGTCGGTGACGAACTCCCGGTACGCCTCGTCGAGCACCACCAGCACGTCGTCCGGTACCGCCGCGAGGAACCGGTCCAGCTCGGCGCGGCGCAAACTGGTCCCGGTCGGGTTGTTCGGGTTGCAGACCAGGATCAGCCGGGTCCGGTCGGTCACCGCCGCCGCCATCGCCGCCAGGTCGTGCCCGTGGCCGGCGTCGTTGGGCACCCGCACGCTCGTCGCGCCGCTGGTCGCCGCGATGATCGGGTACGCCTCGAAGGAACGCCACGAATAGACGACCTCGTCCCCCGGCAGGCAGGTCGCCCGGACCAGGTGCTCGGCCAGCGCCACCGACCCGCAGCCGGTGGCGATCCGGTCCGGGTGCACGCCGTGGCGTTCGGCGAGCGCGGCACGCAGCGCCAGTACGCCCATGTCCGGGTAGCGGTGCACCCCGGCGACCGCCTCGGCGACCGCCTCCACCACCCCGGGCAGCGGCCCGTACGGCACCTCGTTGCTGGCCAGCTTGATCGCTTCCGGCAGGCCCAGTTCCCGGGCCAGGTCCGCCGGGCTGCGTCCGGGCACGTAGTTCGGCAGCGCGTCGAGGTCGGCGCGGGTCAGCCGGGGCGTCCCGGGCCGCCGCTCGGCGCCGGGGGCGGGACTGGTCGGACCGGTCATGACGTTGGGCCTCCGGAGCGGTCGTTCGGGGTGTCGGTGGGCTCGGCCGGGGAGGCGGCCGGGGCGGGCAGCCGGACCACCACGGTCTGCCCCCGCTTGTCGTGCAGGGACTGTCGCAGCGGCCGGTCGAAGAAGGCGAGCGCGCAGTCGACGAGCTGGATCAGGAAGCCGATGCCGCAGCAGGACCAGAGGAAGACCGGCAGGCCGAGCAGGTTCCACCGCCGGAACGAGCGGCCGAAGCCCAACTGCTCGGTCTCGGCCAGCGGTACGACCTTGATCCGCATCACCCGCTTGCCGAAGGTCTGCCCGGTGTTGGCGACCGACGGCACCTCGTAGGCGAACCAGAGCGCGACGGCGATCAGCAGGATCACCACCTGTAGGCCGTCGGCCTGGGCGCTGGCCTGCGGCAGGTTCTCGGTGGTCGACTCGCCGGCCAGGGCACGTCGGAAGATCTCCCGGGTGACCGGCCCGACCTCCTCGACGAAACGCCAGACGAACCAGCCGTTCACCACCACGTTGAGCAGCAGCACCACGCTGATGTCGATCAGCCGGGCGAGCACCCGGGCACCGAGCGGCGCCAGCTCCATCCCGTGTGGCCGGGGCGGCGGCGCGGCCCAGTACGGATGCGGCCAGCCTGGCGGCGGCTGCCCGTACGGCATCCCCGGCGGGTACGGCTGCCCCGCCGGCCCGGCGCCTGGCCAGCCGGGCGGAACCGGCCCACCGGGCCAGCCGGGCGGGACCGGCGGCCCGGAGCCGGGTGGCCCCGAGGCGGGTGGTCCGGCGGCGGGTGGTCCGCTCGGCGGTGCCCCGCTCACCGGCGGTGTACCGCCCGGTGGCGGTGCGCTGACCGGTGGCCCGCCCCAGGGCGGTCCTCCCCAGGGCGCGGCCGGTCCTCCGGGCGCCCCGGGCGGCGGCGTCGCCGGTGTGCCGGGCGCGGCGGGGGAACCCGGTGTGGCGGGGAAACCGGGTGCCCCGGCACCGCTGGCGGGTGCGGCGGGCGGCTCGGCTTCCTCGGGTTCCTCAGGTGGCGGGCCGGACGGCGGGGTGGCGTCGACGGGCAGGGCCGCGCCGATCCAGCCCTCGCCGTCCCAGTACCGCTGGGTGGTCGGCTCGGCGGGGTCGGCGTACCAGCCCGGTTGTACCGTCACCGGGCCGACCTTGGTGAAGTCCTGACGTTCACGCTGGAACCTTAACCACCACGGTCCGGGCGAACTTGTCGTGGAGGCATTGCTGGTACGGCTTGTCCCAGAGTTGCCACAGCCCGTCGAGGTAGGTCAGCCCGGGTAGCAGGCTGCCGGCCGCCTGGACCAGGTAGCGCCGGGCGAGCTGACCCCGCCCGATCGTGGCGGCCGGATCCAGCGGAATGATCTTTATCTTCAGTACCCGTTTGCCGACGGTCTGCCCGGTCCGCTTCGGCAGCTCCACGAGGTAGACGTACTGGAGGGCGAGCGCGACGAGGAAGATGCCGGCTTCCAGCAGCAGCAGTGGCACCAGGAGTTCGAACGGGTTCATCTCGACCGTGCCGACATCCTGGTCGGGAATGGTGAAGAAGTCCGCGCCGACCGTGGCGAAGAAGACGAAGAACGCCGGGATGGCGATCAACATGATCGTGCCGCCGAGGATCGCCCCGTCGATCAGGTGCGCCAGCAGCCGGTCGCCGAACGAGGCGAGGGGCTGGCCGGACGGGCTGACCGGCGGCGGCGCCACCGGATACCCGGGCACCGGACCGCCGGGCCGCCCCGGCGCGTACTGCGGCGGGCCGTAACCGGGCGGCGGGCCGTATCCCGGCGGCGGGGCGTGGCCGGGTGGCATGGGCATGGGGGGAGGCTGCTGGCTCACGCAGGACAGTGTTACAGGTTTCCGCGCGCCTCTTGTTCCCGCTCGATGGCCTCGAAGAGCGCCTTGAAGTTGCCCTTGCCGAAACCGAGCGAGCCGTGCCGCTCGATCAGCTCGAAGAAGACCGTCGGACGGTCCTGCACCGGCTTGGTGAAGATCTGCAACAGATAGCCGTCCTCGTCCCGGTCGACCAGGATCTTCCGGGCCTTCAGCTCCTCGATCGGGGCGCGCACCTTGCCGATCCGGGCCCGCAGCTCCGGGTCGTCGTAGTACGAGTCCGGGGTGTCCAGGAACTCGACGCCGGCCGCCCGCATCGCGTCGACACTGGCCAGGATGTCGTTGGTGGCCAGCGCGATGTGCTGCGCGCCGGGGCCGCCGTAGAACTCCAGGTACTCGTCGATCTGCGACTTGCGGCTGGCCACCGCCGGCTCGTTCAGCGGGAACTTGACCTTGCGGGTGCCGTTCGCCACCACCTTCGACATCAGCGCGGAATAGTCGGTCGCGATGTCGTCGCCGATGAACTCGGCCATGTTGGTGAAGCCCATCACCCGGCGGTAGAACTCCACCCACTCGTCCATCCGGCCCAGTTCGACGTTGCCGACGACGTGGTCGACGGCCTGGAAGAACCGCTTCGGCTGTACGCCCGCGTCGATCATGGGCTGCCGGTCGACGATCGGACCCTGCGCGACGAAGCCGGGCAGGAACGGGCCCTGGTAGCGGGACCGGTCGACGAGTGAGTGCCGGGTGTCGCCGTACGCGGCGATGGTGGCCATCCGGATCGTGCCGTGCGAGTCGGTGACGTCGTACGGCTCGGTCAGGCCGGTGGCACCCTGCGCGATCGCGTGCGCGTACGCCGCGTCCACGTCCGGCACCGCCAGCGCGATGTCGAGTACGCCGTCGCCGTGCCGGGCCACGTGGTCGGCGTCGGGGGCGTCCGGGCGGACCGCGCCGGTGAAGACGAACCGGGCCGAGCCGCTGGTGAGTACGTACTCGGCGTGCTCCCGGTAGCCCTGCTCCGGCCCCCGGTAGGCCACCCGGGTCATCCCGAAGGCGGTCGAGTAGTAGTGCGCGGTCTGCTTCGCGTTGCCGACCATGAACCGGATGTGGTCGATGCCCTGCACCGGGAAGGGGTCGCGGGCGTCGTCGTGCGCGACGGCCCCGACGAGCCGGTCGACGTCGACGTCGAGGTCCAGAGCCGAGCCGGCGGTGGACGGCTGGTGGAGTGCGCTGGTCATCGTCCTGCCTCCCTGGGGTGCCGCGACCGGCCGAAGGCCCGGCCGGTCTTTCCGGGAGCATCCCGCCCTGGTGCTAACTGGGCAACCGACCCGCAAAACGTTGGGCAGGTTGTGCATTTAGTATGGTCGTCGGTCGTGAGTACTGTGCAAGCTGTTCAGCTCGACCAGCTCGATGTCCGCCTGATCGACCTGCTCGCCGCCGAACCACGGATCGGGGTCCTGGAGTGCTCCCGGCGGCTCCAGGTGGCCCGGGGCACCGTGCAGGCCCGGCTGGACAAGCTGCTCGCCCGGGGCGTGATCGCCGGGCTCGGGCCGCAGCTCGACCCAGCCGCGCTCGGCTTCACGGTGACCTCCTTCGTCACTTTGGAGATCCACCAGCGTCCGGGCCACGACCCGGTGAGCACCCACCTGCGGGGCATCCCGGAGGTGCTGGAGGCGCACACCATCACCGGCTCCGGCGACGTGCTCTGCCGGATCGTCGCCCGGTCCAACGCCGACCTGCAACGGGTGCTCGACCAGATCGTCTCGCACGAGCAGATCGCCCGGGCGTCCAGCATCATCGCGCTGGCCGAGAAGATCCCCTACCGGGTGTTGCCGCTGCTCCGCTCGGCTGGGGTCGGTGACGCATCGGCGGCGAGCGCGTCGCCGAGCGCGGTGCGTTCGTAGCGGACCGACCGGCCCAGCCGGGTCCGGCTGACCAGCCCGGCGTCCCGGAGTACCGCCAGGTGCCCGCCGACGCTGCCCAGCCCGCTGCCGAGCTGGGCGACGAGCTGGCTGGTCGTGGCGGGGACGGCAAGCGCCCGCAACACCGCCGCCCGGGACGTGCCGACCAGCCGGTCCACCGCGTCCGGGGTACGGCCCGGCGGGGGTGGGCCGAGCAGGTCCGCGATGCCCCGGGCGGGATAGACGATCGCGTACGGCCAGGGCGGCTCGGTGTAACTGATCAGCGGCCCGAAGGCGGTGGGCACGAAGAGCAGTCCCCGGCCGGCCAGCCTCCGGGTGCCCCGGTCGGCACAGTCGACCTCGATCACCCCGTCCGCCCCGTCCGAGGTCCAGCGCAGCCGGGGATCGAGGTCGTGCAGCGCCGCCGCCCAGCCGTAGGTGGCGAGCTGCCCGGCCCGGCGCAGCAGGTCCCGTTCCAGCAGCGCCCGCAGCCGTGGCCAGTCCGGGGCGACGAGTTCCGTCCAGGCCGCCTCGATCGCGTCGGCGATCCGGTCGACCACGTCCGGTGCCTCGAAGACCCGCCGGGCGTACGCCGGTGGGGTGTGGTGCCCGGCCAGGTTGCGGGCCAGCTCCTCGCGGGCCTGGTCGAGCGGGGTGGCCCGGATCACGGCCAGCTCGTCGGCGAAGCTCAGCCCGACCGCGGACGGCGGCGGCTGGATGAAGTCCGCGTTGTAGCCGTCCCGGCGCAGCAGCGAGAGCAGCGCCCCGACGGCGGGCCGGTCCCGCCGCAGCCGCAGGTAGCGGTCCCGGGCCCGGACCAACCAGGGGTCCAGCGCGGCCGACCGGTGCTGACCGGCGCAGAGCCGCAGCGCCGACATCGCCTCGCCGAGCGGCGAGACGGCGAACCGGCTGGCCGCCACGTCCGCCGAGGTCACCTCGATCCGGATGGTCACCGCCCGACTCCTCCCGCGCCCACCGGTGCTCGTCTTCTCCGCTGCCTCGTGGCGGGCGACTCGTGGCGGGCGTTTCGTCGGCCGGGGAACGCGGCGGACCCCCGGACCCTTCAGCCTTACCGCATCCGCTGCCGGGCACTACCTCCGGCGCAGACTGTCGAGCTGCCCCGCCTGTGCACCCAGCTCGACAGTCTGCGCGCGGGAGTATCGCCCCGCCCGCCGGCCACCGTCACCTTTCGCTCCTGCCCGAAACGATAGTGCGGTGCAGCACGCTCCCGCACGCTGGCCGGGTGAGCACCACGACAGGCTCGACCGAGAAGCAGGCGACCTTCCGCAGCGTGCTGGCGGTACCCGAGTTCCGGGCGGTCTTCGCCAGCTTCGGCGTCTTCATGGTCGGCGAGACGGTGAAGATGCTCGCCCTCGCCGTACTGCTCTACGAACGGACCGGCTCCACCCTGCTCGCCGCGCTGGCGTACGTGGTCGGCTTCCTGCCGCACGCGCTCGGCGGCGTGCTGCTGCTCGCCCTCGCCGACCGGTGGCGGCTCCGCGCTCTGATGGTCGGCTACGACCTGCTGCGGCTGGCCGCCGTCGCGGTCCTCGCGATCGGCGTGCTGCCGCCGGCCGGGATGCTCGGGCTGGTCTTCGCGGTCGGGCTGCTCGCCCCGGTGAGCACCGCCGCCCGCAACGCGCTGCTGCCGGAGTTGTTGACCGGGGACGACTACGTGCTCGGGCGCTCGCTCTTCACCGTCGCGGCGGGTGCCACCCAGGTGCTCGGGTTCGCCCTCGGCGGCCTGCTGCTCGGCCTGGTCGGCCCGTACGGCGCGCTCTGGCTGACCGCCGTCACCTGTGCGCTCTCCGCCCTGCTGGTCCGGTACGGGGTCGCGGAGCGGCCACGCCGGACGGCGGTCGCCTCCGGTGTGGTCCGGCAGACCTGGCAGGTCAACGGCCTGCTCCTGCGCGACCGGCGGGTACGCGGACTGCTGCTGGTGCACTGGCTGCCCGGCTCGCTGCTGGTCGGCGCCGAGGGCGTCATCGTGCCGTACGCCGACGGGCTCGGCCCCGGCGCGAGCGCCGGGGTGCTCTTCGCGGCCTCCGCCTCCGGCATGCTGGTCGGCGACCTGGTGCTGGGCCGGTGGGTCGGGCCGGCCCGGCGGGAGCGGCTGGCCCCGTGGCTGGCGTTGCTGCTCGGCGCTCCGATGCCGCTCTTCCTGGCCGGACCGGGGCTGCCGGCCGCAGCCGCGCTGTTCGGGCTGGCCACCTTCGGGTTCGCCTTCCAGTTGGGGCTGGCCCGGCGGTTCCTGGCGGCGGTGCCGGAGCAGCGTCGGGGGCAGGCGTTCGGGCTGCTGGCCACCGGGCTGATGACCGCACAGGGGCTGACCGCCGGGCTGGCCGGGCTGCTCGCCGAGTGGCTCGCGCCGGGCCGGGTGATGGCGCTCGCCGGGATCGCCTCGATGGCCGCCACCCTGCTGCTGTGGCGCTGGCTCCGCCCGGAACCCGTCGACCGGTCCTGACCCGGACCGCCATCCTGTCACAGGCACCTGCCAGTCTCGTACGCATGTGCGAGGAACCGGTGACGCGTGGCGCCCCCCGTGGCGGAGATCGAGAAAGTAGGCTGGCGCAATGACCGTGTCAGCCCAGGACATAGCCGCAGCATTGCGGCACCGGCTGCCCGGCCTGCCGACGAAGAAACTGCACAAGCTTCTCTACTACTGCCAGGGGCACCATCTCGCCGCGTTCGGCGCGCCCCTGTTCGACGAGACGATCTCGGCTTGGGACATGGGGCCCGTGGTCGGCGCCCTCTGGCGGGCCGAGCGCAGCGGGGACACTCCCGGCTCCCACCGGGAACTCGGCGACGCGGAACTCAACACCGTCGGCTACGTCGTCAGCCGGTACGGCAAGCTCACCGGCACCGACCTGGAACACCTCACCCACTCCGAGACGCCGTGGCAGTACGCCAACACCGCCAGGATGCCCGGTGAGTCGGCCAGGATCGAACTGGAGTGGATCCGGGAGTACTTCAGCACCGCCGGCGCGGTGGACGACGACGACGAGTTCCCGGTGGACGCTGCCGAGATGCGCGCCATCCTCAAGGGTGCCGAGGCGCGTCGCAACCCGGACCCGCACCCCGACGACCCGCAGCGGCTGCGCGCCCGGATCGCCCAGATGCGCGCGCAACTGGAACGGAGTGCCTGACGGGCGCGGGTTGTGGCAGTTGGCCGACTTCGAGGATCGCTTCGACGCCTGGGCCGACCGCGACAACCCCCCGACCGAGCTTCGGATCGTCGTCGCGGAGTGGATCCTGACTCGGATGGAGGATCCCTACGAGGGCGCCAAGCGGGAGCCCGGGTTCCCGGACCTGTGGTCGGTCCGGATCCGGGGTACCGCGGTCGGCCGGCCAGGCGCCTTCACCATGGTGCTCTGCTCCTTCTGGATCAAGGAGGCCGAGCACGGGGTTGTGTGCGACAACTTCGCGACCCTCGGCTATCCAGTGTGAGGCACGGCCGGCGGCCGAATTCGCGACACGGACATAACGCCTAGCAGGACTTGCCGGACGCTCTCGTTTACGGTAGCCGGATGGCGAAGGGGAGCGCCCGGGGCGCGGGCGCGATGTCCGCCCTGGCCATCGCGCTGATCGCGGTGATCGTGCTCGCCGCGACAAACGTCTGGAATCCCTTCCCCGGAGTCTGGGACTGGGTCAACCGCGACGAGCCGATCTCCGAGCCGGACGTCGTCTGGCAGCAGCGAATCGGCGGTACCCCGCAGAGCGTCACGATCGCCGGCAACACGGTGGTGATCCGCTACCGCACCCGGGTCGAGTCCCGCAGCCTCACCACCGGCCTGCGGCTGTGGGAGCGCAAGGCCGACTGGGCCGCCGTCGCGGGCGGCGACCGGGACGCCGTGGTCGCCGTCGGCAAGCTGCTGAGCAAGGGCTACGAACTGCTCGACCCGGAAACCGGAGCGGTACGCCGCAAGGACGGCGCGGCGGTCGGCGTCTGGACGTACCGCAACGCGCTGGTAGACGTGCGCTGCCGGGAGCCCCGGGACTGCACCCTGAACGCCTGGGACCCCCGGGGCGGCAATCCGATCTGGACGACCTTCCTGCCCGGGGTGGAGACCGGGCCGCTGGCCGGCAACCCCGACACGCTCGGCACCCGGCGGTTGACCGCCCGGCAGGTGCACGAGCACGCCGGCGGGCCGGTGGAGATGCCGCCGCTGATCGGGCTCTCCGTCGACGGCCGGGTGCACATCGTGGACACCGCCACCGGCCGGGTGATGCAGGACGTGGAGCCGGGCCAGCAGGACCGGATCGTGGTGGTCGGCGGCCGGATGCTGCGGATCGAGGCCCGCGCTGCCGACGGCACCTGCTACTTCACCCTGGTGGCCCGGGACCCGGCGACCGGGCAGGAGGTGTGGCGGCGGGACGGGCTCAACCTGCGTACCGCCGACGGTGCCGGGTGCGCCCAGCGGGAGGATCCGCAGGGCGGGGAGAACGTCTTCGTCGGCGTCGGGCCGGACGCCCGGGAGGCGGTGGTGGACGCGTACGACGGGCGGGTGCTCTGGACCGGTCCGAAAGGCGAGAAGCTGCTCGCCGTCGACGACCGGTACGCCCTCTCCCGCTCCGCCGACCAGCGCTCGGTGATCGGCAGTGAACTCGCCATCGACCGGGCCCGGTGGACCCGGCCGGTCAGCCCGGAGGGCGGTGCGGCGCTGGCCCGCAACGCCGCCGTACTCGTCGACCGCCGGCCGGACCGGATCATCGCGCTCGACCCGCGCAGCGGCCGGGAACTGGTGAACGTCCGCTCGTCGGCCGAGGTGCTCGCCGTCGGCCCGGCCGGGATGGTGATCGGCGACGGGCGGGACATCGGGTACCTGCAGTTCGTGGGGGTGGTTGCCGGTGTTCCGGCGCCGACCGCCGGGCCGGGCGGCCAGGAACCGGGTCCCGGCATCGAGTGCGGCGGCCCGAAACAGCCGGAGTGTCCACCGGAGAACGGCAAGGACGGCTGACCGGCGTCGTCTCCGGCCGGGGCGGCGTTGACCGGCGTCGTCTCCGGCTGGGGCGGCGCTGACCGCCGTCGGCGCCGAGCTGTGCCGGTGTGTCGGGCGGGCCGGGTGAGAGCGGCAGCGCAGGGTGGACCGGCGGGTGGGCCGGGCCCGGCAGGCTGGCCTAGGCTTGCCGGCTATGAGCAGTGGCGCGCCGTTCTCGTACTCTCCCCTGTTGCCCGTGGGCGCCGACCAGACCGAATATCGCCTGGTCACCGACGAGGGCGTCGACGTCGTGCACGGGCCGGGTGGCCGTCGCTTCCTGACCGTGGAGGCCGGCGCGCTGACCGCGCTGACCGCCGAGGCGATGCACGACATCGCGCACTACCTGCGCCCGGCGCACCTGGCCCAGTTGCGCGCCATCATCGACGATCCGGCGGCGTCGCCGAACGACCGGTTCGTCGCGTCGGACCTGCTGCGCAACGCGAACATCGCCGCCGGCGGGGTGCTGCCGATGTGCCAGGACACCGGTACGGCGATCGTGCTCGGCAAGCGCGGCCGGCACGTACTGACCGACGGGACCGACGACGAGGCGGTCTCCCGGGGCGTCTACCAGGCGTACACCCGGCTGAACCTGCGGTACTCCCAGCTCGCCCCGCTGACCACGTGGGAGGAGAGGAACACCGGCAGCAACCTGCCGGCCCAGGTGGAGATCTACGCCGAGGACCCGGACGGGCACCCGGACGCGTACAAGTTCCTCTTCATGGCCAAGGGCGGCGGCTCGGCCAACAAGTCCTACCTCTACCAGGAGACGAAGGCGCTGCTCAATCCGAAGCGGATGATGCAGTTCCTGGAGGAGAAACTGCGGCTGATCGGCACCTCGGCCTGCCCGCCGTACCACCTGGCCGTGGTCATCGGCGGCACCTCCGCCGAGTACGCCCTGAAGACCGCCAAGCTCGCCTCCGCGAAATACCTGGACAACCTGCCCACCGCCGGCTCGATGCTGGCGCACGGCTTCCGCGACCTGGAGCTGGAGGCCGAGGTGCTGGAGCTGACCCGGCAGTTCGGCATCGGCGCGCAGTTCGGCGGGCGCTACTTCTGCCACGACGTGCGGGTGGTCCGGCTGCCCCGGCACGGCGCCTCCTGCCCGGTGGCGATCGCCGTCTCCTGCTCCGCCGACCGGCAGGCGATGGGCAAGATCACCCCGTCCGGGGTCTGGCTGGAACGGCTGGAGACCGACCCGGCCCGGTTCCTGCCGGACGTCACCGACGCCCAGCTCGACGAGGGTGCCGAGGTCGTCCGGGTGGACCTCAACCGACCGATGGACGAGATTCGGGCCGAGTTGTCGAAGTACCCGGTGAAGACCCGGCTCTCCCTGACCGGCCCGCTTGTGGTCGCCCGGGACATCGCGCACGCCAAGATCGCCGAACGCCTGGACGCGGGCGAGCCGATGCCCGCGTACCTGCGCGACCACGCCGTCTACTACGCCGGCCCGGCGAAGACCCCCGAGGGGTACGCCTCCGGCTCGTTCGGCCCGACCACCGCCGGCCGGATGGACGCGTACGTGCAGAAGTTCCAGGCCGCCGGCGGCTCGCACGTGATGCTGGCCAAGGGCAACCGGTCCGACCAGGTGACCAACTCCTGCCAGCAGTACGGCGGCTTCTATCTCGGCTCGATCGGCGGCCCGGCGGCCCGGCTGGCGCAGGACTGCATCAAGCACGTCGAGGTGCTGGAATACCCGGAACTCGGCATGGAGGCGATCTGGAAGATCGAGGTGGTGGACTTCCCGGCCTTCATCGTGGTGGACGACAAGGGCAACGACTTCTTCGCCGAGGTGACCCGCCCGAGGAACCTGCTCCAGATCGGCGCGCGCTCCTGACCTCGCACAGCGTGCCGTCCGCAGCCGGACAGCGCCGTCGGCAGCCGGGCAGGCAGGGCCGCCCGTGACATCCTCGGTGCCGTTGCTGCTGGAGCTCCTCCGTGCAGCCGGGATGCGTGACGTCGTCACGGTGGAGCCGGCGGCGGGTGGGTTGGCGGCGCTCGCGGGCATAGCCATCCGGCGGGATGCGCCGCCGGTCTTCGTCAAGGCGTTCGCCGAGGCGCCGGCCGACGACGTCTTCGTCGCCGAGGCCGAGGGGCTGGCCGCGCTGCGCGACCTCGGCGGCATGGCGACGCCCGAGGTGATCCTGGCGGACCGGGAACTGCTGGTGCTGTCGCTGCTGCGGCCGAGGCCACCCAGCGAGACCTTCTGGGAGCGGTTCGCGCACGCGCTCGCCCGGCTGCACGCCAGCACCACCCGTCCGCGCTTCGGCTGGCACCGCGACAACTGGCTGGGCCGCCGCCGGCAGGTCAACACCTGGGACGACGACGGTTACGCGTTCTTCGCGCAGCACCGGCTGCTCCGGTGGCTCGGCGAGCCCCGCGTCGACGCGGCACTCGACGCCGCGGACCGGGCGGCGCTGGAGCGGCTCTGTCACCGGCTCCCCGAGCTGCTGCCGGACCGGCCGGCCTGCCTCACGCACGGCGACCTGTGGGCGCAGAACGTCCTGGCCACCCCGGACGGGCAGCCGGCGCTCATCGACCCGGCGGTGTCCTACATGTGGGCCGAGGTCGACCTCGCGCACGTCTGGACCACCGCACCGCCACCCGAGGCGCGCCGGTTCTTCGAGGTCTACGCGGAGCTGACCACTCTGGACGACGACTGGCGGTCCCGCATGCCGATCATCCAGCTACGACAACACCTCGCCGTACTGGCCCAGTTCGACGACGACTGGGGCGCGGCCGACCAGATCCGGGCCACCCTCGCCCCGTTCCGCGCCCGGATCTGACCTGCCCCGGCCTACGGGCTGGTCACGCGCGGTCGTCTCGGAGGGAGCTGGAGCCGCCGGCCTACCTGATGACGTCACCCGGCGGGTTCGATACGCAGGACGGCGACGGTATCGCCGATCTTGACGACCTCCAGGCTCATGACGTCGTTGACGGTCGCGACGGTTCCCACCTTGCAGCTCAACCGGACACCACCGCCGCCCTGCGACGTCACGCCGCCGCCACCGGAACAGCCCGAAACGCTGTAGCCCGACCCGGTCAGCGGCGCGACCATCTCGACCTCGGCTGCGGTGATCGCCGTAACCTCGATCGGCCCGAGGCCGTACCTTTCCGGCACGGCCACGACGTCGCCCACGGCGACCTCGACCTGGCACGTCCCGCCTGAGCACGGCCCGGTCGGTGAAGGCGACGGTGTGGCCGCCTGGGTGGGAGTCGACGTTCCGCCGGACGCAGACTACTCGGAACCGGACCCGTCCGGAGAGTCCGCCGAACACGACGTGAGGGCAGCGAGAACGACAGCGCCGACAACGGCGACGACTGCGCTGGACGACGTCCTCCGGATCATGGTGGCCATGGATTCCAGACTATCCGGCAAGGCCGGGTGCGGGGTCGTCGATCCGGGCTCCGGCCGGCCCCGCGGCATCCCAGCTCTCACCATGACGTGCGGGTACGACGGTCCGATGCCCGTACTCATTCAGTCCGGACATCGGCCCGGTGACGGGACACAGGTTTTCGGTGGCCAGTAGGTTGGCGATCGTGACGCTGGTGGAGGGGACGAGGGAGCCGCTGGCGCGGGTCCTCGACGAGATCGCTGAACGTCGACAGTGTCGCCTGCTACCACCTGCTGGTCCGCCGCTCGTGCCGGCGGGATTGCTCGTTCCGGATGATCTACGGCTGCTGTACGAGCCTTACGGTGGGGCGATTCTGTTCGAAGGTAGTGGTCTGTGCGGAGGAGGTGCCGAGGACCGTGGGCGTGAGCGCGGACGGGCCGGAGCCGCTGCCCGGCGGTTTCGTGAATGCTGTGGTGCGGGTGGGCGACACGGTGCGGCGACCGGTGTCGGCGTCCGGTGGTTTCGTTCAGGACCTTCTGCGGTTTCTCGGGCATCGTCACTGGCCGGGGGCGCCCCGGCACCTCGGCTTCGACGAACTGGGCCGTGAGGTACTCACCTTCCTGCCCGGGCATGTGGCCTGGGCGGCGGTGCAGCCGGCAGAGGTGCGATCGGACGCGAGTCTGGCGGCGGTGGCCCGCTTGGTGCGTCAGCTTCATGATCTGACCGCGGGGACCGGTCTCGCCGGTGACCAGGAGGTCGTGTGCCACAACGACCTGTCGCCGAAGAACACTGTCTATCGCGACCTCGGAGAGGGTCTGCGTCCGGTGGCGTTCATCGACTGGGACCTGGCGGCGCCGGGGTCTCGGGTGCATGACGTGGCCCAGGTGTGCTGGCAGTTTGTCGGCCTGGGGCCGGGGTCGGACGTCGGTGAGGCGGCGAGGCTGGTGCGGCTGATCGCGGATGCCTACGGCCTGCGGACCCGAGGAGAACTGATTCGAACGGTTCTGTGGTGGCAGGACCGCTGCTGGCGGGGGATCGAGGCCGGCGCGGCGGCTGGCGAGCCGGCGATGACGCGACTACGGGCGCTCGGCGTGGTGGACGAGGTGCGGGGGGCCTATCAGTGGACAGCCGAGCACCATGTCACGTTGGAACGGGCGATGTCGTAGACGGCGGCTCGTGCGTGGCAGTCGGCGACGACTCGAATCGCCAGATTCGCGGTACCGGTTCCCCGCGAGCAGGCGGCTATGGGGCGTGACGACTGCAGGCTAAGCGGCGTGCCCGAAGGAACGTCGTGCCGCCCGACGCCGCGCGGGGTTCCTCGTCGGTTTTGGACTCGTCGGTTTTGGACCAGTCGCCGAGGACCTTACCTACCTTGTTCCGGCAGGCGGCCACCAGCGGCCTGTGCGGCAGCAGGTTCGACCTCGCCGACTGGATCAAGGCCGAGAAGGCGTGGCGCTGCAGATGGAGATAGAGGATCAGTCCGCCCGTGAAACGGTTGGCGACCCGATCACAACGTCTGCGCTGCGGTGGCGGATCGGCGGCTGTCGCGCACGGCACGCGCACAGTAGAGTTGGGGCGCGCACGATCGGCAAGGGAAGAGCGCGCTTAATCTTGAGCTTGACAAAGGTCAGGAAAAGCTCGTTGTGTGTCGGGTGGCAAGTGATCACGATTTCGCACTCTGATGCTCTCCTGAACACCGGTACTCTCGGGCTGGAAAAGGGATTGCCCAGTGACCAATCGTACCGACAATCGATAGCCGGAGGGTGCTCGTGGATTATGTGGAAGCCATGGAAATTCGGCTTCTCTTCTGGCTCCGCCATCACAAGCGATGGCATATGAATCGGACCGAATGGGACGTACTCAGGGACGATGTGGCTCGCAAAGCAAAGCCGAGAGCGCAACTTTCGGACTTTCTGTGGTCCGGCGACGAGTTGATCGTTGCCGCAGCAGCCCTTGATCGACTTGAGGGGCGCGGGTCGATCGAGTCGCACGAAGGAGGCAAGAGCATTTTTCTTCGCCGGACTGGTGTCAATGAAGCGGATCGCTATGAACAGCTGACACACCAGACCGGCGCCGCTGCCGAGCGTGCCGCCAGAGATGGGATGCTGCGGTGGTTGTGGGAGAACCGATATCGAAGATCCCAAAAACGCGGTTCGGGTGACTCGTGGACAATTGAGTGGTTCTACGGCAGCCCTCTGTGTCTCTACGGCGGAGTGCCTTTATCGCCAAGAAATTTGCGGAGTGCTGTCGCGTACCTCAATGCGAAGGATCTTGTCGAATACGGAGATTTGTACGATGTGACACTCTCGATCGTGCCTCAAATTACAGACCAGGGTATCGACTGCATCGAAAGCGACGGTGGATCGGTGGCGAGATACACGGAGCGCAAGCGCGGCGCAAGTTATGAGACCCACATTCATGGACCAGTTAGCAATAGTCAGCTCGCGTGGGGTGACCACAACGAACAGACGATTGAGAACAAGGGCTTTGATTCTGAGGGGGTCAGCCGACTATGCCAGGCCCTACTCGAGTCGATTCCGCTGCTGCGGCTGGAACAACACGACGCCGAAGGGGTGGCAACCCTGGCGAAGCTGGTAGAAGACCAATCTCGTCGCGATCGGCCTGACCAGAGCTGGGTGAAAGCAACTCTCGAGCGAATCTCCGTTCTGCTCGAGAAGGCGGGCGACACGGCACTCGGCGCCATACTACAAGTGCTTTCGCCCCCGTCGTTGCGCGGTACGGCTTTGCGTTGGGATTCGACCATGCGCCGACCGTACGGTCTCGACATATGCGCCAGTCGGCATCGTTCGCGAGTTCGCCTGGGCCGATTAGTCGAGACAGAACTCGTTGCCCTCCACGTCCTGCATCACGATGCACGACTCGTTGTCGTCGTCGGCCGGCAGCAGTCGCTCGCGCACCGCGCCGAGCGCGACCAGTCGGGCGCACTCGGCTTCGAGGACGGCCAGGCGTTCCTCGCCCACGAGCCCGACGCCGACCCGTACGTCGAGATGCACCCGGTTCTTGACGACCTTGCCCTCGGGGACGCGCTGGAAGTACAGCCGCGGGCCGACACCCGACGGGTCGACGCAGGCGAACCAGGCGCCCTGCTGCTCGGCCGGCAGCGTGCGTTCGTAGTCGCCCCAACTGGCGTGCCCCTTCGGTGGCGGCGGTACGACGTACCCCAGCACCTCGCACCAGAAGCGGGCGACGCGCTCGGGTTCCGCGCAGTCGAAGGTGACCTGGAACTGCCTTGCCGATGCCATCGGTCCACCATAGGGCCAAGCCTCCGACCTGGGCGGATCAGCCCCGGCAGTAGAAGATCCGAAGGTCGTAGATGGCGGTCTCGCCCGTCCCGGAGTCGAGGACGGAGAGCATCAGGTGCTCGGCGCAGACCGTGATCTCGTGGCCGTGGCCGGAACCGCTGTCGGTCCAGACCCGCACTCGCCCGTCCGCCGGCAGCTCACGCGGACCGACCACCGGGATCTCCGTAGGCGCGAAGCTGGCCACCTGATCCTCCCT
Source organism: Micromonospora sp. WMMD1102 (assembly GCF_029626265.1). Lineage (NCBI taxonomy): Bacteria > Bacillati > Actinomycetota > Actinomycetes > Micromonosporales > Micromonosporaceae > Micromonospora > Micromonospora sp. WMMD1102. Next base: position 8,089,744 of record NZ_JARUBN010000001.1, read on the forward strand.
ATCCTCGGAGTTGTCCTGTCGAGCGGCCGAGAGACTGCGTCCGGCCGACTGCCCGACATGCCAACCCTAACACTAGACGGTTGGCCAAATATCGTGCTCGCTGCTTGGCCAAGTCCGGGGATATATGAGTTGGCCTAATATTCGGCCTGCTGGAATGGCCAAATGGCGGACCTCAGGTCGGCGGTACGAAAACTGCGCGCGGCGCAGGCCGGGGTACCCCATGCCGAGGAGCGGGCCGCCCGGCTCATCGCCGAGGCTCGCGCCCGGGTGGACCAGGCTCGGGCGGAGTTGGCCGAGGCGATCCGGGCGGAGGCGGCGGACGGGACCCGACAGCGTGACATCGTGGAGGTCACCGGCTACAGCCGGGAGCGCATCCGCCAGATCATCCGGGACGGCGAGAGCTGATACCGACCATCCCGGCCGAGCGGATCCCGGTCGGTGCCTGAGCCCGGAGGGGCGGACGTACGTGCCGCGTTGGCCGCCGGGCGACGCTGCCCGGCGGACGACGCTGGTGCGCTGTTCAGCCCGCGCGCTGCTGCGCCGGTGCGCTGTCGATGCGGCGCGCTGGTGGGCTGATCAGCCGATGCGGGACAGGGCGCTGGTGCGAACCAGCACCTGCCGTTCGGGTCCGGCACTGCCGTCTCCACGCAGCTCCACGCCGCGCAGCGACAGCCACTCGAGCTTCGGATACCGGCCAAGGTCCACGCCGACCCCGGTGACCCGGAGGACGAGCGGGCCGGTTCCATAGCAGTAGTCGGATTCATCGAACTGCAACACGTCCCCGGCGGCCGGCACCGGCCGGGACCGCTCGGGTCTTGCAGAGGCGTCCATGCTGGCGTCTCCTCAGGTGTGGATGGCGGCGAAACCGCTGCTCCGACACGGTGCGTCCGTCGCCCCCACGGGCCGGCGGACGCACCGCCCCCGTCGATGTGTCTCACCTGTTGTCGTGCGTCCCACCCCACAGTTTGGGCGGTGGCACTCTCGTTCCACTGCCAGCCCGCTCTCAAGTCGATTCTGCTGCGCGTGATTGACGGGTTACTCTGCTGCCGGATGCGACCTCGGTCAGGAGCTGGCATGCGGTTCGGGATCCTTGGGCCGCTCCAGGTGAGCGGTGGCGAGACGACGGTGACCGCCGGTCGGGACAGAGTCGTCCTGGCGGTGCTACTTCTGCATGCCCCTCAGGTGGTGCCCGTCGACGAACTCGTCGACGCGGTGTGGGACGCCGATCCGCCGGTCACCGCGCGGGGGCAGTTGCAGACCTGTGTCTCCCGGCTGCGCCGGCTGCTCGCCGTCGCCGGGGTGCCCGGCGAGACGATCGTGACCGGGCCGGCCGGCTACCGGATCGCGCTCGGGCCGGACGACCTGGACGCGCACGTCTTCGAGCGGCTGGTCGCCGCGGCGCGCGGCGCCGCCGCCGAGCAGAACTGGCCGGAGGCCCGCGAAGGGTACCGGTCCGCCCTGGCGCTCTGGCGCGGCCCGGCGCTGGCCGGGATCACCGGTACGGCGGTGCGCCGGAGTGCCGCCTCGCTGGACGAGCAGCGGATGCTGGCGATGGAGGACGGCTTCGAGATCGAGCTGCGGCTCGGCGGGCGCGGCGGCGACCTGATCGCCGAGCTGACCGACCTGGTCGAGCGGCATCCGCTGCGCGAGCGGCTGCGCGGACAACTGATGCTCGCGCTCGCCGACATCGGCCGCCGGGCCGAGGCACTCGCGGTGTTCCGGACCGGCCGGGAGATCCTCTCCGGCGAGCTGGGCATCGAGCCCGGCCCGGCGCTGCGGGAGATCCACCGACGGGTACTCGCCGGTGAGGTCGGGCCGGCCGACGAGGAGCCCTCGCCCCGGTCGCCGGTCCGGGCCCTGCCCCGGGCGATCGAGGACTTCACCGGCCGGCACGAGACCATCGCCCGGCTGCGCAAGGAGATCGACGAGGCCGGGCCGAACTACTCCGCCGTCTACGTCATCGACGGCATGCCGGGCAGCGGCAAGACGGCGCTGGCCGTACACCTGGCGACGGCGCTCGGTGCCGCGTACCCGGACGCGCACCTCTTCGTCGACCTGCACGGGCACAGCCTGAACAGCCCGCTGCCGACAAGTGCGGCGGTCGGCACGCTGCTGCGCCAGCTCGGCGTGCCGGGCGAGCGGATCCCGGCCGACCTGGACGACCGGCTGGCGCTGTGGCGCACCGAGCTGGCCAGCCGGCGGGTGCTGCTGGTGCTGGACAACGCGGCCAGTACCGCCCAGGTCAGCCCGTTGTTGCCGGCCGCGCCCGGCTGCCTGACCGTGGTCACCAGCCGGCGCCGGCTGGTCGGCCTGGACGGGGTGCGCGCGCAGTCGCTGACCGTGCTGGAGCCGGCCGAGGCGGTCGACCTGCTGGCCCGGATCGTCGGCCCGGACCGGGTCCGGACCGAGCCGGCGGCGGCCGAGGAGGTGGTCCGGCGCTGCGGCTACCTGCCGCTGGCGATCCGGCTCGCCGGTGCCCGGCTGGCCCACCGGGCGCGCTGGCGGGTCGCCGACCTCGCCCAGCGACTCGGCGACGCCGACCGGCCGGTACTCGCCGAGTTCGCCGTCGAGCACCGCACCCTGGCCGACGCCTTCGCGCTGTCGTACGCCCAGTTGCCGCAGCCGGTGCAGCGGACGTTCCGGCTGCTCGGGATACATCCCGGGGTGCAGTTCGACCACTACGCCGCCGCCGCGCTGACCGAGTTGCCGCTCGGGGTGGTCCGGGAACACCTCGACGAACTCGTCGACGCGCACCTGGTCGACGAGCTGGACGCCGAGCGGTTCCGGCTGCACGACCTGATCCGGGAGTACGCGAACGAACTGGTCACCGTGGTCGGCGGCGAGCCGGAGCGGCGCCAGGCGTTGCAGGGGCTGCTCGACTACTACCTGCACACCGCCGCCTCGGTGAGCCAGGTCCTCGAACCGACCGGAAACCTGCGGATGGCCGTACCCGGGCAGCCGGCCCGGCCCGACCTGGTCGTCGCCGCCGCCCGGGAGGGTCGGGACTGGTTGGAGGCGGAGCGGCGCAACCTGGTCGCGCTGGTGCACCTCGCGGTGCAGCAGGGCCAGCACCGGTACGCCTGGCAGCTCGCCCGGGCCAACTGGCGGCAGCTCTTCCTCGGTGGCCACCTGGACGAGTTGATCCAGACGCACACCGACGGGCTGCGGGCGGCGGAGGCGCTCGGCGACGACGCCGGGATCGCGATCATGCACAACTACCTCACCTCGGCGTACTTCCGGCTCGGCGAGTACCAGCGCTCGGTGGAGTCGCTGCGGGTGGTGATCGCGATCTGGGAGCGGCTCGGCGACACCGCCGGCCGGTCGGTGGCGACGGTGAACCTCGGCCTGCCGCTGATGATGCTCGGCCGGACCGGGGAGGCGGTGCACTACCTCGAACTCGGGCTGGCGCTGGCCCGGCAGACCCCGGGCTGGCACGCGATGCCGAACGCGCTTACCAACCTGGGCAGCGTCTACCTCTTCGTCGGCCGCTACCCGGACGCGCTGCGGGTGCTCCGGAACCGGCTCTTCATGGCCCGCCAGATCGGCAAGATCGCCCTGGTGGCGGACACCCTCGGCACCATCGGCGGGGTCTACGGGCGGCTGGGCCAGCGTGACCGGGCACTGCGCTACATGTCCGTGGCGCTGCACATCCAGCAGGCCCGGGGCAACCAGTTCGCCGTCGCGGACCTGCTCAACGAGATCGGCAGCATCGAGCGGCAGCGCGGCCGGCCCGAGGCGGCGGCGCAGCGGCACCGGGAGGCGCTGGCCGCGATGCGGGATGCCGGGGACCGGGCCGGCGAGTGCGCGGCCGGGAACCTCCTCGGGCGGGCCATGCTCGATCTCGGAGACACCGCCGCCGCGCTGGAGCTGCACCGGCAGGCCCTGCTCGGCGCCATGAAGATCCAGACGCCGTACGAGCAGGCCCGCGCGCTGGATGGGCTGGCCCGCTGCCTCCGGGGCACCGACCCGGCGGCGGCCCGCTCGTACTGGACCCGCGCGCTGGCCCTGCTGATCTCGGTCAACTCCCCGGACCAGCACGAGGTACGGCGGGCCCTACAGGAGCTGGGCTGAGTCCCCGGCCCCCGCGCCCCGCGCGCTGGCTGGGGTGACGGCGATCATCTGCGGGGCGGCCCGGTGCGGGGCAGGATGGAGGACGTGACCACACCAGAGGCGGCCGGCTACCGGATCGAACGCGACACGATGGGCGAGGTGGAGGTGCCCGTCGACGCGCTGTGGCGGGCCCAGACGCAGCGGGCGGTGCAGAACTTCCCGATCTCCGGACGCGGGCTCGAACCGGCGCACATCCGGGCGCTGGCCCAGATCAAGGGTGCCGCGGCGATGGTGAATGCCGAGCTGGGGGTGATCGACGAGGAGGTGGCCCGGGCGATCGCCACGGCGGCGGCGCACGTCGCCGACGGCGGCTACGACGACCAGTTCCCGATCGACGTCTTCCAGACCGGATCCGGGACCTCGTCGAACATGAACGCCAACGAGGTGATCGCCACCCTGGCCGCCCGGGAACTGGGCCGCGAGGTGCACCCGAACGACGACGTGAACGCCGCCCAGTCCAGCAACGACGTCTTCCCGTCCTCGATCCACCTGGCTGCCACCCACGCGGTCGTGCACGACCTGCTGCCGGCGCTGCGGCACCTGGAGTTCGCGCTGGAGTCCAAGGTGGACGAGTTCGCCGAGGTGGTGAAGGCGGGGCGTACCCACCTGATGGACGCCACCCCGGTGACGATGGGCCAGGAGTTCTCCGGGTACGCCACCCAGCTCCAGTACGGCATCGAGCGGCTGGAGAGCTGCCTGCCCCGGCTCGCCGAACTGCCGCTCGGCGGCACCGCCGTCGGCACCGGGATCAACACCCCGGCCGGCTTCGCCCCGAAGGTGATCGAGAAGCTGCGCGAGATGACCGGGCTGCCGGTGGCCGAGGCGCGCAACCACTTCGAGGCACAGGGCGCCCGGGACGGCCTGGTCGAGGTCTCCGGTCAGCTCCGTACCGTGGCGGTCGGCCTCTACAAGATCGCGAACGATATCCGCTGGATGGGTTCCGGTCCCCGGGCCGGGCTCCGCGAACTCCAGATCCCGGACCTGCAACCCGGCTCGTCGATCATGCCGGGCAAGGTGAACCCGGTGGTCTGCGAGGCGGTCCGGCAGGTCTGCGCCCAGGTGATCGGCAACGACGCCACCGTCGGCTTCGCCGGCTCGCAGGGCGACTTCGAACTGAACGTGATGCTGCCGGTGCTGGCCCGCAACGTACTGGAGTCGATCCGGCTGCTCGCCAACGTCAGCCGGCTCTTCGCCGACCGCTGCGTGGTCGGGCTCGTCGCGAACGTCGACGTGGCCCTGGCGTACGCCGAGGGGTCACCGTCGGTCGTCACCCCGCTCAACCGCTACCTCGGCTACGACGAGGCGGCCTCGATCGCCAAGGAGGCGCTGGCCAAGGAGCTGTCGATCCGCGAGGTGGTGCTCGCCCGGGGGCACGTCGAGGCGGGCCGGCTCACCGCCGAGCAGCTCGACCAGGCCCTCGACGTACTCCGGATGACCCACCCCTGAGGCTCCGGCACCTACCCTTGCCGGGTGGACATCCGCACGGTGGTCTTCGACGCCGACGAGACCCTGGTCGACCTGCGGCCGGCGGTGACCGCCGCTCTGGTCGCCGTGCTGGAGGAGATGCGGCGGCTCACCCCGGCCGCCGAAGACGTCACGCTGGCCGAGATCGAGGGTGACTGGGACGCCGTCTTCGCCGAGCGGGCCGGAGTTGCCCGCCGTGCTCGGCAGATTGCACCAGAGCCCGTAGCGGCGGCCGGCTGACGCCGCTCGTTGTGGTGGCTCGCTCGTTGTGGTGGCTGTCGAGGGGTGTGTCGTTCGGGCGAAGGGAAACGGAGTTCTAGTATTGAGATGAGTCGCTCCAAGACGGCTTAGTGCATTGTCCGTGGCGTAGCTGACACACGACCGACACGACCTGCGCAGGGCGCCTTACGTGAGACAATAGGGTCGCTGTGACCTGGAGGAGGTGAGCCTGATGTCGACAAATGCCGAGCAGATGCCCGAGTGGCCGACCGCCGAGCACGTAACGGCGGAGGAGCTGGCCCGTCGTCAGGGGGTCCGACCAATCGCCTCGGTTGACGACCTTGCCCGCCCCGATCTGTTCGAGTCCGACGACGAGCTGGACGACTTTCTCGCGGACCTTTACGCCTCCCGACGGACCGGTACCGCGTGAGCCTCGTCGTCCTGGACACCGACGTCGCGTCGACGATCCTCCGGGGTCGGCTGCATGACCGGCTCCGTGCCAGACTGGCTGAAAGACCCTCTGCATCACATTCGTCACGCTCGGGGAGTTGACCAAGTGGACCGCGCTCCGAAGCTGGGGTCCCCGGAAGCTGGCTGACCTGGCGCAGTGGCGGTCCGGGATCGTGCTACTGCCCTTCGATGAGGCGGTGGCCACGACCTGGGGGCAACTCCAGGCGCGGGCGCAGCGTCGTGGGCGGCCTCGACCAACGAACGACTCCTGGGTCGCGGCCTGCTGGCTCGTCGATCGGCTACCGCTGGCGACCTTCAACGGCAAGGACTACGCTGACTTCGCCGAGTACGACGGGCTCCGTCTCTTCGACGTCTCCTAGCTTGTGGCAACGCACGGTGCGCGGCTGATTCGAACTCGCGCAGTCGTACGTCTCGATGACCTTGCCCTGTTCCCGTCGACTAGGAGAGCGCGGCGGCGATCTCGGTGGCGGCGGTGCGGACCTGGGTGCCGGTCCTGGCCAGGTCGAGGGGAGCCAGGGCGACCACGCCGACACTTGCCTCCAGGCCGGGAACACCGAGCACGGGTGCGGCCACCCCGTAGGCGCCGGACTCGAGTTCGCCGCTGCTCGCCACCGGGTCGGCCCGGCCCTGCCGCCCGGCCAGGATCGCCCGCCCGGCCGCGCCCCGGTCGAGCGGATGCCGGGATCCGGTCCGGTACGCGACGTGGAACGCCGTCCAGCTCGGCTCGACCACCGCCAGCGCCACCCCCTCGGCGCCGTCGACCACGGTCAGGTGCGCGGTCGCCCCGGTCTGCTCGGCCAGCCGGCGCAGCGCCGGCAGTGCACCGTCGGCGATCAGCGGTTGCGCCCGGCGGGCGAGGTGCAGCAGTCCCGCGCCGAGTCGCAGCCGGTTGGCCGCGTCCCGGCGGACCAGCCCGTGTTCGGTGAGTGCGCCGAGCAGCCTGTACACCACCGCCCGGCCGACGCCCAACCGGGCGGCCGCCTCGGTCACGGTCAGCCCGCCGGGCGCCTCCGCGACCAGGTGCAGCAGCCGCAGTCCCCGGTCCAGGGTCTGCGCCGTCTCGCCGGCCCGGCCGGCGGGCTCCTCCGCCCGACCGGCCGCCGTACCGCCCGCCACCCTCACCACACCAGGCAGCGTACGGCCGGTCACGGTCGACGTGGCAGACGGCCACGGCCGGGGGCGTTCCGGGCGGTGGTCGCGCGGTGAGCCCGGGGAGACATCGGCCGGTACCCTTGTACGGTGACGCTACGCCTCTACGACACCGCCACCCGATCGGTGCGGGACTTCGTCCCCCTGCGCGCCGGCAGGGCGGGGATCTACCTGTGTGGCCTCACCGTCCAGTCTCCGCCGCACATCGGTCACCTGCGGGGCGGGGTCAACTACGACGTGCTGCGGCGCTGGCTGCTGCGCAGCGGCTTCGAGGTGACCTTCATCCGCAACATCACCGACGTGGACGACAAGATCCTGGTCAAGGCGGTCGAGCGGGGCCGCCCGTTCTGGTCGATCGCCTACGCCAACGAGGTGCTGCTCGGTGCGGCGTACCGCAGCCTCAACGTGCTGCCGCCGACCTACGAGCCGAGGGCGACCGGGCACGTCCCGGAGATGCACGAGCTGATCGGGAAGCTGCTCGACGCCGGGCACGCGTACGTCGCCGACGACGACTCCGGTGACGTCTGGTTCGACGTCCGGTCCTACCCTGGCTACGGCGACCTGTCCGGTCAGCGGCCGGAGGCGACCCAGACGCAGATCGCCGACGAGGCCGCCGAACGGGGCAAGCGGGACGCCAACGACTTCGCGCTCTGGAAGGGCGTCAAGCCGGGCGAGCCGGCCGACGCCGCCTGGCCGTCACCGTGGGGGCCGGGCCGCCCCGGCTGGCACATCGAGTGCTCGGCGATGTGCTGGCGCTATCTCGGCGCCGAGTTCGACATCCACGGCGGCGGGCTCGACCTGACCTTCCCGCACCACGAGAACGAGCAGGCCCAGTCCCGGGCCGCCGGGCTGCCCTTCGTCCGGTACTGGGTGCACCACGGGCTGCTCAACCTCGGCGAGGCCAAGATGAGCAAGTCGCTGGGGAACGTCGTCGACCTCGACCACGTCGCCTCGATCGGGGTCCGCCCGGTCGAGCTACGCTACTACCTGGTCGCCCCGCACTACCGGTCCCGGATCGACTACTCGGACGAGTCGCTGCGCGAGTCGGCGGTGGCGTACCGCCGGGTCGAGGGCTTCGTACGCCGGGCCGCGGAACGGGTCGGTGCGGGCACGCTCGGCGAACTGCCGGCCGAGTTCGGTGCCGCCCTGGACGACGACCTCAACACCTCGGCCGCGGTCGCGGTGCTGCACGACACGGTCCGGGACGGCCAGATCGCGCTGGCCGGCGGGGACGACGCCGGGACCGGGGCGGCGCTGGCCGTGGTGCGGGCGATGCTCGACGTGCTCGGTCTCGACCCCCTCGACGCCGCGTGGAGCACGAACGGGCAGGATGGGGAGCTGCGGTCGGTGGTCGACTCGCTGGTGGCGCTGGCCCTGGAGCAGCGGGCACAGGCCCGAGGCCGCAGGGACTGGGCCGCCGCCGACTCGGTACGCGACCAGCTCAAGCACGCGGGCGTGGTGGTCGAGGACACCCCGCACGGGCCGCGTTGGACGATCGGAGAACAGGACTGATGCCCGGAAACTCGGCCCGGAAGGGTCGTCGGGTCACCGCCAAGAAGGGCGCCGTCACGGGCTCCGGAGGCAAGAACCGGGGTGCGCTCAAGGGCCGGGGCAAGACCCTGCCGGCCGACGAGCGCCCTTGGCACAAGGCGTACTCCGGCACCGAGCAGGTGCCGCAGCGGACCGCGTGGAAGCAGGCCAAGGAGCGCCGGGCCGCCGCCGAGGAGGGCCGGGCGCCGAAGGTCGGCGTACCCGGCAGCAAGGACACCACCTGGGGTGCCGGGGGTGCCGGTACGAAGAAGGGCGGCCGCAAGTCGTCGGTCAGCGCCGGTAGGGGTGCGGCGAGCGCCGGTCGGGGTGCCGGGCGTACCGGTGGCAAGCCGGCGCCGCGCCCGGGTGGTCCCCGGGTCGCGCCGGGCCGCCGGTCGGCTCCCGGGCGGGAGGCGGCCGAGCTGCTGGTCGGGCGCAACCCGGTGGTGGAGGCGCTCCGTGCGCAGGTGCCGGCGACCGCGCTCTACGTGGCGCAGGGCATCGACATCGACGACCGGGTGAACGAGGCGGTCCGGACCGCCGCCGACCGGGGCATCGCGATCATGGAGGTCAGCCGGGCCGAGCTGGACCGGATGACCGGCGGGGTGCTGCACCAGGGCATCGGCGTGCAGGTGCCGCCGTTCGCCTACGAGCCGTTCGAGGACATGTTGGCGATGGCGCTGGAGCAGCCGTCGCCGCTGCTGGTCGCGCTCGACGGGGTCACCGACCCGCGCAACCTCGGTGCGGTGATCCGTTCGGCGGCGGCCTTCGGCGCGCAGGGTGTCTTCGTACCCGAGCGGCGGGCCGCCGGCATCACCGCGACCGCCTGGCGGACCAGTGCCGGCGCGGCGGCCCGGGTACCGGTCAGCCAGGTGACGAACCTGACCCGGGCGATCAAGCTGGCCCAGCAGGAGGGGTTCGTCGTGGTCGGGCTGGACGCCGACGGCGAGACCGACCTGTACGACCTGGAGGTGGCGGTCGGCCCGCTGGTGGTGGTGGTGGGCTCCGAGGGACGCGGCCTGTCCCGGCTGGTCGGCACCACCTGTGACCTGCGGGTCGGCATTCCGATGGTCTCCGAGGTCGAGTCGCTCAACGCCAGCGTGGCGGCGGCGGTGGCGCTCGCCGAGGTCTCCCGGCGCCGCCTGGCGGCCTGACCCGGCGCTACCTGGCCGGCTGACCGGCGCCTTTCAGACGCCACGACCAGGTGTGGACCGTAGTAGCGGAGGGCAGCGGCGTGACCGTCATACTGCGGGCGGAACCGACAACATCCGTCCCGGCTCTGTTGCTGCGGCCGTGGAACGGCGCGGACGCCGAGCCGCTGGTGGAGGCGTACCGTGATCCGACGTTGCGGCGGTGGACGAGGCTTCCGGTGGAGAGCTCGGAGGATGCGTTGCGCTGGCTGGCGGTGCAGCGGAACGGTTGGGCGGACGGCAGCCGGCTCAGTTTCGCGGTCGTGGCGGAGCAGCCGGACGGCTCGGACCGGTTGCTCGGCAACGTGGTGGTGAAGACGCCCGGCCAGGTCGTCGGGTTGCCCGAGGTCGGCTACTGGACGGCGGCGTACGCCCGGGGCCGGGGAGTCGCCTCCCGGGCGCTCGACGTCCTCAGCGGCTGGGCGTTCGACACCCTGGGCGTGGACCGGCTGGCGTTGCTGCACCAGGTTGACAATTCCGCCTCCTGCCGGGTCGCCGAGAAGACCGGCTACCGGTTCGACCGAACGCTTCCGGCCCGGCCGCCATTCCCCCGGGACGGGCACCTGCACCTGCGCCCGGCCACCCCGCGACAGTCCCCGGTCCCCCGTCCGCTCATCGGCGGCGGTGTGCCTGCCCCTTAACATGCGCCGAGCAACCCCTCGCGCGTAGAGGGGTCGGTTCATGGCGCGCCAACGGCTGGCCCAGGCCGACCCGGCGCATCACGCCGAACCCGAAGCGACGGATCGACGAGCCGGCGGTACTCCTCGGTGACCGGGAATTCTCTACTGTGGATCTGCTGGCCGGGTACTCGGTGCGGTCGTCGAGGCGGTCGGGTTCCTGCCGCCGAGGGGTGTTGACGGCGACGGTCACGGGTTTCGAAACATGATCACGGTGTCCAGGTATGCCTCCACCATCCCGTCACGTACCGTTCCGAGCCGGGCATAGCTGGTGGCACTGGCCTCCTCGTAGTCCCGGGCTGCGGCCATGCTTCCGGTCCTGCGCTCGATGTATCCGAGCAGCCGCAGCGCGGCTGCCTCACCGGCGGAATAGCCAGAGCGCGCCCCCAGGAACGGATTGCCGACGCGACGGCCGAGGCGCGGCGCGCCAGCGAACTCGTAGGAGTCGCAGGCCGGCTCGCCCGATCCGGGCGTTTACCTCGTCGGTTGGGTTGCCGGTGCGTTCGCAGAGTTCGAGGCCCGCCTCGAAGTGCTGGTCCGCGTCGTCGGGCTGGCCGAGAGCGGTGAGCGTCAGGCCGAGCGCGACCAGCGTCATCGCCTGGCCGGCCGGATCACCGCTGGCGACCCGGTAGTTGTGGCTCTCCCGCAGTACCACCGAGGCGGTCTTCCAGTCGCCGAGGCAGGTGTACACCTCGCCGAGGTTCAACAGCACGGCACCGCGGAAGGCGTCGCCATTGGGCAGGTGGTCGGCCAGCGCCAACGCGGCGTGAAACTGCTCGATCGCCAGATCCGGCTCTCGGGCGAAGTGGTGCGTGAGCCCGACGTTGAGCCGGAGCATCGCCTCACCGCCGTGGTCACCGAGCCGTTGGTTGATGGCGAAGGCGCGTTCGTACCGGTGTTTGGCCTCGTCGAACCGTCCGTCGTAAGCGTCTATCCGGACCAGGCTCGCCAGCGAACGCATCTCGCCCGTCTCGTCACCATGACGCTGCGCCACCTGGAGGCTCAACTCGCTCAGCCGCCGATCCACGTCGCGGTAGTGGCGTTTCGTCAGGTAGCCGTTGAGCGCCAGGTGAATCCGATTGGCGAACCGGCCGACCTCCCGGGCATGGTCCGCGGCCTGCGCGGCCAAGGAGAGCAGATTGGCCCGTTCGGACTCGATCCACCTGACCGCATCCTCGGGATCGGCCAGCGAAGTCGCCTCGGCACCGGTGGAGCCCAGGAAGGGTGTCTCGGAGAGGTGATCGCGCTGCGGCCGCAACAGGTTACCGGCGAGGCGGGCCGTACTGAACAGGTGTCGTAGGACGCGGTGGAGCACCTGTTCCGGCTCGTCGAAGGGCAGCTCGGTGGCGTAGAGCCGGACCAGGTCGTGCATCCGGTAGCGGCCGTTGCCCCGTGGACTGCCAGGTGCGTCCCCACCAGGCAGTCCACGACGTGCGTCGCCCGCTCGGTAGGCAACTCCAGGATGACCGCGACAAGCATCGGATCGAAGTCCGTCAGGTGCAGTTTGCCGATCGCCCGGAAGGCCCGCGCCGCCAGTTGTTCCGACTCGGACTCCGACTCGGCCAGGGCGAGGTAGCCGACCGCGAGGCTGGAGCGGATGGCCACGTCGCCGTGGCGCAGCTCGTCGAGCCGGTACCGCTCGTCGGCCAGTCGGGCGGCCAGGGCCGACGTGCTCAGGTCCGGCCGGTGCGCCAGTCGCGTCCCGGCGAGGCAGAGCGCGAGCGGGAGTCGTTCGCAGAGTTCGCTGATGCCTCCCGCCTCGTCCTGGCCCAGGTCGTCGCGACGCGTGCCGGTGTAGGCCCGGAGCAACTGCACGGCTTCGTCGTCGGGGAGCCGGTCCACCGGAAGTTGCGCGGTCATCCCCGGCAGCAGCAGCGGTCGCCGGCAGGTGACCAGGGTGGTGCAGCCGCCACCGGCCGGCAGCAGTGCCCGGACCTGCGCACTGTCCAGCGCGTTGTCTAGGATGACCAGCACCTGGCGGTCCGCCGTGATCGACCGGAACAGCGCTGCGGCCTGGTCGACGGCGGCCGGGATCTCGTCACCGCTCCCGAACGCCCGCAGCAGCCGGCCCAGCGCGTCCAGCGGCGAGAGCGGGCGGGTGTCAGGCGTCGCGCCCTGTAGGTTGATGTACAGCTGGCCGTCGGCAAAGCGGGCGACCAGCTGGTGGGCGACGCGAAGCACCAGTGTGGACTTGCCTAATCCGGGAGCGCCGTGCAGCGCCACGGTCGCCGGTGGCCGGCTGGCGACGTCGCGGAGCATGTCGAGTTCGTGCCGGCGGCCGGTGAAGGCAGGCTCGTCGGGTGGGAGCTGCCGGGGGACGGGCGACCGACGGCGGGCACCGACGGCCGGGGCGGCGGGGCGGCGGTGCAGTACGTCCTGTTGCAGCTGCCGCAGGCGGGGGCCGGGGTCGACGCCGAGACCGTCCCGGAGTGCCCGGCGTGCGTCGGCGAGCGCCGCCAGGGCCTGGGATGTGTCGCCGCCCTGGTGGAGGGCCTCCGCGAGCTGGGCCCAGGCCGCTTCGTGCAGCGGGTGGATCGCGAGATGCTCCCGGAGCGGACCCGCCAGCGCCGGACCCTAGCCGGCGGCGAGCCGGGCGGCGAACAAGTTCTCGACCACGGCCAGCTGTTGGCCGAGCAGCCGGTCCCGCGCGGCGCCGAGCAGCCGACCAGCGGGTACGTCCTCGAGCGGTTCATCCCGGCACAGTACGAGCGCTGGTGTGGACGCTGTCCCGAGGGCATCGACCTCCCCGACCGAGCCACGCTGGTCGGCCAGCTCCGTCAGACGGTCGAGGTCGATGTCGATGTCGAAATGCGTCCGGTCCAGGAGGAGCTGGTAGCGCCCGGCCCGACAGCTGATCCTCCCCTCCGGAGCCAGCAGCCGCCGGACATTCGTGAGATAGCTGCGTAGATTGGCGATCGCCGACGGCGGAGGACCGCTGCCCCACAGCTCGTCGACGATCTGCTCCCGTGACAGGGTCTGCCTGCGATAGAGCAGCAACAACGCGAGCAGCGCCCGTTGTTTCGGCGGGCCCGTCGAAAGGGCGACACCCGCTCGCCGCACGGTGAGCGGTCCGATGACACGTACTTCCAGCCGCATCTTGGGCCCCCGATTCCCAGACGACATGGCGAATTTAGCTCCAGTGCCCTGCTCCTGCAATCGTCGGTTCAGGAGGGCGGACCCGCACCGGACGCCGTGGAGCGATGGCTTTCTGGTCCGGCGATGGTTGCGCTGTCTTCCCAGCAGCAGTGGCGAGTGACCGCCGATCACTGATGGTGATGTGACGATCACCAAGCGGCATCTAATCATGGTTTCCGGATTCTGTCGGACGCGGGTGTGCGCCTCGCCGGCCGCTACCCCGCCCCCCGCCGGCCTGTGGAAATGCCTGACGGGACGGAGAAGCATGTCCATCTCTATGCGCAGAAATATGCAGTCAATCCCTAGCCTTTTGCCTCATCGACAAAGAGGGGATTTTCGGCGCCCGTGTGGAACCCGCGGCGTCCGACGCGCGTGTTCCGCAATCGACCGGCAGCAGATTGTGGGTGGTGGTCCCGTCCGACGAGAAACGTCCGGCAATTCGTTTAGATGAAGATCGGGATGAGGATTCAATGAGTCATTACGGTCCAGGGCTGCTGCGGTCGCAGATTCTGCGGCCTGCCGTCGTCGCCGCTGTCGCCCTGTCTCTCGGTGGCGCTGTGCAGGTCGCGGCGACCGCAGTCGGGTCCTCGGCGACCGAGCCCGTCATCGCCCATCAGGTGAAGCCCAATCTGAGCATTTACGAAACACCTGGGGTGGCAAGTGGACCCGGTGGCCGGTAACTGAGATCCGTGCCTCACGCAAACCCCTCGAAACAAAGACCCTCGAATGTATTGGAGAAAAATCCGTATGCCAATCAGCAGGCGGAGCCCCCAGACTCCTGGCCGCCGCGCTCGGCGCGCTGACGATGCTGTCGTCCGTGGCTGTGGTCGGTGCCGGCGTCGACAGCGCGCGGGCGGCCGGTCCCCGGCCCGTCAGTCGACCGACTCCGGTCCGCGACGGACCTGTCGGCCCCGGTCGGGAGGTGCTCGTGCACTCGGCGGCAACTCCGGTGCCCGTACCATGCAGGGCCGGGCTACCCCTCGCCCGGCGGAGGAGTCAGGTCATGGCGGGTCAGGACGGCGGCTACGGGCTCGGCGTCGACCTCGGGACCTCGCACACCGTGGCGGTGCTGCGCTGGCCCGACGGCCGGACCAGGCCACTGCTCTTCGACGGGCAGCCGATCCTGCCGTCCGGCGTCTTCCTCGACGGCACCGGGCGGCCACACGTCGGGCGGGACGCCCAACGGCTGGCCCAGGCCGACCCGGCGCGTTACGAGCCGAACCCGAAGCGACGGATCGACGAGCCGGCGGTACGCCTCGGTGACCGGGAGTTCCCCACTGTGGACCTGCTGGCCGGGGTGCTCGGCGCGGTGGCCGGCGCGGCGGTGGAGGCGGTCGGGTTCCTGCCGCCAGCCGTACTCAGCTATCCGGCCGGTTGGGGCGCCCGGCGCCGGGAGGCGCTGGCCGCCGCCGTCGCCCGGGCCGGCTGGCCGCCTGTCCGGACGGATCCGGCAGGGCGGACGGATCTGGCGGCCCGCTCCTCCGGCGGGACGCTGCTGGTGCCGGAGCCGGTCGCCGCCGCCCGCTACTTCGTCGACGTGCTGCGCCGGCCGGTGCCGGTCCGGTCCGCACTGGCCGTCTTCGACCTCGGCGGCGGCACCCTGGACGTGGCCGTGGTCCGCAACGAGGCCACCGACGAGACCGGTCGGCCGCGCTTCGTGGTGGTCGGTTCGGGCGGCGTCGCCGACCTCGGTGGGCTGGACCTGGACGCCGCCCTGGTCGAACACCTGGGCGGGCTGGTCCAGGCCGCGCATCCGCAGGTCTGGGAGCAGCTGCGCCAGCCGGCCACGGCGAGCCAGTGGCGCGCCCGCCGGCAGTTCTGGGACGACGTACGCGGAGCCAAGGAGATGCTGTCCCGGGCCGTGACCGCGCCGGTCCCGGTGCCCGGTGTCGAGCAGGCGCTGCACCTGACCCGGGACGAGTTGGAGAGGGTGGTCACCCCGCTGCTGCGCCGAGGGGTGCACGAGGCCGCGTCGGTGATCGCCAACTCGCGGCTGGGCGTCGACCAGTTCGCCGGGCTGTTCCTGGTCGGGGGTTCCTCCCGGGTTCCGCTGGTAGCCCGGATGCTGCACGCCGAACTCGGCATCGCGCCGACCGTACTCGAACAGCCGGAACTGCCGGTCGCGGAGGGCGCGCTCGCCGAACTGCCGGTCCCGGCCGCCGTTGGCGGCGGCGCCCCGGCCCAGCATGGCGCCCCGGCCCAGCATGGCGGCCCAGGGGCGAATCCGGTCGCCGCCGGCAGCGTCGGGGTGCCGGGACAGTTCCGGGGGTACCAGGGGAAGGCCGCTGCGGTCTCCGCCCCGCCCGTGCCAGCCGGCGGCGCCGTACCGGGGGGGGCTGGCCGCTCTGGTACGCCGCCGCGCGTTCCTGGTCGGCGCCGGAGCGCTGCTCGGCCTGGTCGGGGTGGTGGTTGCGACGCTGCTCTACCTGAACCGCGATCCCTATCCCGGCCTCGACTTCGTGCCGTTCCGGGAGGTCGACCGGATCGCCACCCAGGAGAAGGACCCGTCCGTGTTCTTCACCGCCACCGCCGGCGACCGGGCGTACGGCGCCTACCAGCGGACCGACCGGCGGCTGGACATCGCGGTGCTGGACACCGAGTCGGCGAAGGTCGAGCGGTGGATCACCACGGAAGCCGGCGCCGAGCGGTGGAATTGGATCAAGGCGCTGCCGGACGTGCTGCTGGTCAAGGCGGACGTCGTCGGCAGCACCGACTCGGGCGACCTGATCGCCTACGACCCGGCGAACGGTGCGAAACTGTGGAGCCGGCAGGTGCACGGCGCCGACGAGTTCTACTTCTTCGACAAGTACGTCGTGGTGCTCGACGGGACCGCCGACACGCTGGTCGGGATCAACGCCCGTACCGGCAGGGAGTGGAGACAGCCCAGCCCGAAGGGCGAGTACGACAGCGACTCCGCCGTCTATCCGGTGCGGACCGTCCGGGAGGTGGGCGGGCCGGCCGGGTCGAGCGGGGACGCGGCGCTGCCGAACCGGGGGGACGAGCCGCGACTGGTGCAGATCGGCGCGGACGACTCGATCCGGGTCGTCGACGTGACGAACGGCAGGGTGCTGAAGAGCCGGCCCGACGCCGCCGACACCGACGACGTGGTGCTGGCGTACGAGGGGCAGCTCTTCGTGGCGCCGAAGGCCGACGGCTACGGGCTGGCCCGGTACGACCTGACCACCCTCGCCGCGCCGACCAGCATCTATCGGGCGGCGGACAAGAGCCGGCGGCCGACGGCCCTGCAACCCTGCGGCGAGCGGCAGGTCTGCCTGCTGGAGACCGCCGGGTCGGACGCCGCGACCACCGAACTGCTGGCGGTCCGGACCGACCAGGACGACAGCCAGCGGGCTGCCTGGCGGAAGAAGGTGCCGCAGGCACAGGAGCTGCTGCCGGTCGGCGAACGCGCCCTGGTCCGGCTCGGCGTGACCGAACCGGTGTCGAAGCTCTTCGCCACCGACGGTGCCGAGAAGATGAGCCGGGACGGGATCGCCGCCCGGGTCGACGGTGGCAACCTGCTGGTCTTCGCCAAGGAGCCGGCTACGTACAGCCAGGACGTCAGCATCGCCGGGGTGGTCGCCGAATCCGGCGAACCGACCGAATTGGGGCAGCTCAAGGAGGTGGTGCCCGCCTCCTGTTCCTGGAACACCTCCGTCGTCGTCTGCGGTGCCCGCTCCGAGTTCGTCGTCGCCGGCTTCACCGCCGGATAGCCGAATTCGCACCGGCCACCGGCGGACCGGCCGGGGTGAACCGCCGCCGTTCGAGGTACACCCGTCCACTCAGGGGGCGGGTGATCCCGGCCCGATCGGGTACGATCCTGATCCATCAATGTGCCTGAACTGCGGTTTGGGGCTCCGTCCTGCCCGGATCTTCCGCTCGAAGGTGAACATGACACCGCTTGAATCGTCAGGTCGTCCCTCGCCCGGGGACCGTCCGGTATGGTCGGCCACCTTCTTCCTCACCGCCCTGGCCGGTACGGCGGCCGTGGCCGCCGCGCTGCTCGGCGCCGACCCGCTCGGCCTGGTGGTCACCGCGCTGGCGGCCGGCGCCGCCGGTGCGACGCTTGTGCTGCTGGCCGTGCTCCGGCGCCACCAACAGGCCGCCCGGGTCGCTTCCGCCGGGCGTGAGTGGGAGTTCGAGCGGCAGGCGCGCGGCTACCAGCAGCAGTTGACCGATTACCGCCAGCAGTTGACGGAGTGCCAGCAGCAGTTGACCGAGCGCGAGCAGCAGTTCACCGAGCGCGAGGCACAGTGGCGGGACCGGGCCGAGGCCCGCTCGGCGGCGGTCGACGACGCGCTCGAACACCTGCGCCGGGTCCGGCTTCCGGCGGTACTGGCCGGGGCGCCGGTGCCGGCCACCCCGCCGGACCGGATGCTGGCCGACCGGACGGCCGGACTGGTCGACGGGATCCTCGCCGAGGCGACGAGTGCGCTGAAGCGCTCGGACGAGCGCGAGGAGTCGCTGCGGCTCGCGGTGGTGGCGCTGTCCCGGCGGGTGCAGACGGCGGCGCACTCCATCCAGGAGCAGGTCTCGCTGATGGCGGACCGGCACCAGCACGACCCGGACGTTGTGGAGTCGAGCATGCGGGTCGACCACGCCGCCGCGCAGCAGGCCCGGCACGCGCAGAGCCTGGCCGTGCTCTGTGGAGAGTGGCCGGGGCAGCAGTGGCAGGAGCCGCTGGCCATGGTGGACGTGGTGCGGGCCGCGTCGGCCCGGATCCTGGCGTACCAGCGGGTCGAGGTCTCCGGCGACCAGGACGTGGCCGTAGCCGCCGAGGTGGTGGAGCCGGTCATCCACCTGGTGGCGGAGTTGCTGGCCAACGCCACCCAGTCGTCGCCGCCGGCCACCGTCGTTCCGGTGACGGTGCGGCGGGTGCAGCGCGGCGCGGTCATCGAGATCGACGACGGTGGCGTCGGGATGGACGACCACCGGCTGGAGCAGGCCCGGGAGACGGTTTCCGGACGTCGTCCGGTCGGGCTGGGCGAGCTGGGCGAGATCCCGCAGACCGGGCTCGCCGTCGTCGGCCACTACGTACGGCGACACGGCTTCCGGGCGGATCTGAGCGAGTCCCCGTACGGCGGGCTGCGGGCGGTGGTGCTGATCCCGTCGAAGGTCGTCGAGACGGTGGACCCGCCGGAGGCGGTGGTGATGCGTCCGCCGGCCACGGTGCCGGCACATCCGCCGGCCGGCGCGCCGCAGCCGCAAGCGCCGCACCGGGAGTGGGCGCGGGAGCCGGGACCGGCGCCGCAGCCGCACCGGGAGTCGGCGCCGCATCCGGCGTCAGGACCGCATCCGGCGTCAGGACCGCATTCGGCGTCAGGACCGCAGCCGGCGTCAGCGCCGGTGGTCGGATCGGAGCCGGTGGTGGCGGGGCCGAGGCCGGTGGTGGCCGAATCGGTCGACCCGGCGTCCGACACGACCCTGCCCCGCCGTCGGTCCCGCCGGGGCGAGGCCACGGCCGCCGCGGCGCCGTTCACCGGTCCGGCGGCGTCCACCGAGCCAGGACTGTCCAGCGGGCGGGCGGCGTCGACCGAGCCGGTGGCGTCCGCGGAGCCGACGCCGGAGCAGGCCGGTTCCTGGATGGGTGCCTTCATCTCCGGCGGTCGGGCCGGTGCCGGACGGGATCCGGAAGGCTCCAGCTGGCCGCCGACGACCACGAAGGATGACGAACGATGAGCGCGAAGCAGGACCAGAGCTGGATGCTGGCCGAGGTGGTTTCGGTGCCGTACGTCCGGCACGCCGTGGTGCTCTCCGCCGACGGCCTGGCGATGGTCCGGTCCGAGCACACCGACCAGGACGTCGCCGACCGGCTCGCGGCGGCCTGCTCGGGACTGCAGTCCCTCGGCCGGAGCGTCGGCCGCGAGTTCGGCTCCGGCGGGCGCTCGCTCCGTTCGCTGCTGATCGAGTTCGACGGCGGGTACCTCTTCGTCCGGCGGGCCGGCGACGGTTCGCACCTGGCGGTGGTGACCGAACCGGCCGTCGACCCGGCGCTCATCGCGCACCAGATGCAGGCCCAGGTCAACAGGATCGGTGAAGGCAACCTCGCCACGACGGCCCGGCACGGCGCCGAGGCATGACCTCAGGCGGCGGGGTCGGCAGATGACGGACCGGACCGGGGAGCGTCGATGACCCCTTCTGACGACCGGAGCCGCGATTACCGCGACTCGGCACTGCGGCCGTACGTGCTCACGAAGGGGCGGGCCCGTCCGTCGCGCAACACGGTCAGCGTCGACACGCTGCTGATCGCGACCGACCCGCCGCCGCCACTGCCGGTCTCGGCCGGTCGCCAGGAACGCGCCCTGCTGGCGATGTGCCGGGGACTGCTCTCGCTGGTCGAGGTCGCCGCCCGGCTGGAGTTGCCGGTCAGCGTCGTACGGGTGCTCGCCAGCGACCTGGTCGATTCGGGTCACCTGACCGCGCGGGCCGGAAGTCCCCAGGCCGCGCAGCTTCCCCGGGAACTACTGCAAGAGGTGCTCAATGGTCTCCGCGCGCTCTGACGGCTACCTGCCCGGGACCGTCACCAAGTCGGTGAAGATCCTCGTGGTCGGCAGTTTCGGGGTCGGCAAGACCACCCTGATCGGCTCGGTCAGCGAGATCCGGCCGCTGCGTACCGAGGAGATCGTCACCCAGGTCAGCGAGGGGGTCGACGACCTGCACGGCGTGCACGACAAGCACACCACCACCGTGGCGATGGACTTCGGCCGGATCACCCTGAACGAGAGCCTGGCGCTCTATCTGTTCGGCACTCCCGGGCAGCGGCGGTTCTGGGACCTGTGGGAGGGGCTCGCCGAGGGTGCCGCCGGGGTACTCGTGCTCGTCGACACCCGGCCCGGTCGGCTGGAGGCGAGCTTCGAGGTCTTCGACCAGTTGGAGATCGGCACCGAGCTGCCCTTCGTGGTGGCGGTCAACCACTTCCCGGACACGGTGCAGCACTCGGCGGACGAGCTGCGTACCGCCCTGGACCTGCTGCCGGAGACGCCGGTCCTGGACTGCGACGCCCGGGACCGCGGCTCCGCGCTGGCCGCGCTGGCCGCCCTCGTCCAGCACGCCCTCGACGTCACGCCCGCCAGCACGCCGCAGGACTCCGGCGCCGTCCCACAGGTTTCCGGCACCGCGCCACAGGACCCCGCCGCCATGCCGCGAGGCCGCGTCGCCACCACGCCGCCGCACAATCCCGCCGACCCGCAGCACATCCCCGTCTCCGAGGAACTGGTCTCGTGACAACCTATTCCGCGATCGAGGGCACCAGCCTCCGCAAGCCGCTGGCCGAGCTGACCGGCCTGGTGCCGCTGGCCGCCACCACCGCCTGCCCGGACCCGCAGCACGTCTTCGCCCGGCTGCGGGCCGAGCACGGCCCGGTCGCCCCGGTCGAGCTGGAGCCCGGGGTGCAGGCCTGGCTGGTGATGGGCTACCAGGAGATTCTCACGGTCACCCGGCAGGAGCAGGTCTACTCCTGCGACCCGGACGACTGGGCGGCGCACCACGACGGCAGCCTGCCGGCGGACTCGCTGCTGCGCCCGATGATGTCGCCGTACGACAACGCCTTCTTCGTCAACGGGGAACGGCACCGCCGGCTGCGCGCCCCGATCGCCGGTGGGATGGCCGAGATCGACCAGCGGGCGATGCGCCGGGCGGTGGCGGCGCTCTGCACCGACGTGATCGGTTCGTTCGCCGGCCGGGGCGAGGCCGACCTGGTCGCCGACTACGCGGCGATCGTCCCGGTGCTGGCCATCGCGGACCGGTTCGGCCTGGACGCGGTGCAGAGCCGTGAGCTACAGGCCGGGCTGGCCGCGATGTTCGCCTGGGGCGCGGACGCGCTCGCCGCCCGGGAGAAGGTGATGCGGATCCTCGCCGACGTGGTGGCGGCCCGCCGCAGGGTGCCCTCGGGCGACCTGACGAGCTATCTGGTCGAGCACCCGAACCTGCGCGGCGACGCCGAGGTCTACGACACCATGGTGCTGATGCTGGTCGCGGCGAACGAGAACACCATGAGCTGCATCGCCCAGACGTTGCGGTTGATGCTCACCGACGAGCGGTTCGCCGGCCGGCTCCGGGGCGGCCGGCTCGGCGTGGACGACGCCGTCGAGGAGGTGTTGTGGCGGGACCCGCCGATGACGAACGCACCGGCCCGGTACGCGCTGCGGGACACCGAGCTGGCCGGGCAGCCGGTCCGGCGCGGCGATGCGATGATCCTCGGGATGACCGCCGCGAACGCCGACCCGCGGATCCACCCGACCGGTGAGCCGTGGCGGGAGGTCGGCAACCGGGCGCACCTGTCCTGGGGTGCCGGCCCGCACGCCTGCCCGGCGCAGATTCCGGCCCGGCTGATCGTGCGTACCGCGGTGGAGACCGCGCTGCACCTGCTGCCCGGGGTACGGCTGGCCGTCCCGGCCGAGGAGTTGCAGGCCGTCCCCTCGCCGTGGGGGCGTACCCCGCAGTCGATCCCGGTGCGCTTCCGGTCCGTCCCGCGGCGCGGCGTCGACTGAGCGGGCTCAGCCTTGCCGCCGGTCCGGAACTCCTATTCCGGTCGGGAACCGCCGTCCGGGCCGGTCGGCAGGGCGGTCCCGGCTACCCGGCGGGTCGCCGCGTGCAGCCCGAAGATGGTGTAGCCGACGAGCAGCGGGGTGAGTACCGGCAGCACCAGCGTGCAGAGCAGCGCGGCGAGTGCGATCGTGCCGGCGGTGGCGAGCAGGGTCGCCGGACGGGCTGCCGTGGTCCGGGCCGCACCGCGTACGGCGCGCCGCCAGCCCTGCCCCGCCTGGCGGCCGAGCTGCACGACGGTCAGCCCGGCGAAGCCGCCGGCCGCCACGGCGAGCGCCACGGTCACCGCGACCAGCACTGGCCCGCCCGGTACGGCGCCCCGGCCCAACGCCAGCAGGTTCAGCGCGAGTACGGCGGCGACGACCCCGGCCACCGCCGTCGCACCGGCTCCGGGCAGCACCGTACGGCCGAAGCCGCGCAGCGCCGTGTGCGCCCCGGGCCAGGAACCGGTCTCGACCCAGTGCTGCAGTGCGGCGCTGGCGGTGCCGACCGCGGCGCCCGCGGTGACGACCGGCAGCGCCGCGACCGTGGTGAGGATGCCGAGCAGCGCCAGGTCGGCGGCGTCGCGCAGGGTGTCCCGCCAGTCCGGCCGGGCCGCCGGGGCGGGCTGCTCGGGCCAGTCCGGCGCGGGTGGCTCGGACGGACTGCCAGTCTGCACCGCCGACACCTCCCCCCGGTCCGCACCGCCGCCACCTGTCCCAGTCCGCACCGCCGCCACCTCAGCCCTTGAGCCCGCTGGTGTTGATGCCCTGCACGAGCATGCGCTGGAAGGCCAGGAAGAAGACGAAGACCGGCAGCAGCGAGAGCACCGACATCGCGAACATCGGCCCGAGCGACGTCTGACCACTGGAGTCGATGAAGAGGCGCAGCCCGATCGGCACCGTGTAGCTGGTCGGGCTCGGCAGGTAGACGAGTTGGGTGAAGAAGTCGTTCCAGGTCCAGATGAACGAGAAGATCGCCGTGGTGACCAGAGCCGGCCGGCTCAGCGGCAGGATCACGTGCCGGAACACCCCGTACGGCGAACAGCCGTCGATCTTGGCGGCGTCGTCGAGTTCGCGCGGGATGCCGCGCATGAACTGCACCATCAGGAAGACGAAGAACGCCTCGGTGGCGAGCAGCTTCGGCACGATCAGCGGCAGCGGGGTGTCGATCCAGCCGAAGTAGTTGAACATCACGTACTGCGGGACGATCAGCACGTGGCTGGGGAGCAGCAGGGTCCCGATCATGACGGCGAACCACGCCCGCCGCAGCCGGAACCTCAGCCGGGCGAAGGCGTACGCGGCCACCAGGCAGGAGACGGCGTTGGCGACCACGGTGGCCAGGGCGATCACTGTGCTGTTGAGGAAGAACCGGCCGAAGCTGAGGTTCCGGACGTAGCTCCAGCCGTCCGGGTAGTTGGCCCAGGTGATGTCCTGGGGGATGACGGAGAGGTTGCTGACGACCTCGCTCGGCGACTTCAGCGACGAGCCGACCATCCACAGCAGTGGGTAGAGGACGAAGCCGAGCACCCCGACGAGCAGTACGACCCGGACGGTGCCGCGCCAGCGGCGCCGGGGTGCGCGGGTGGCCCGAACTGCCTGGACTGCCATCAGTCGTCTCCGTCGGAGTAGTGCACCCAGAACCGGCCGGTGCTGAAGAAGAGCACGGTGATGACCGCGATCGCCAGCAGGAATACCCATGAGAGTGCGGAGGCGTAGCCCATCCGGAACTCCCCGAAGCCCTGGTCGTAGATGTGCAGGGTGTAGAGCAGCGTGGAGTAGACCGGTCCGCCCGTACCGTTGCTGATCACGTATGCCGAGGTGAAACCCTGGAATCCGTTGATCGTTTCCAGTACCAGGTTGAAGAAGATGACCGGGGAGAGCATCGGCAGGGTGACGTTCCAGAACTGGCGTACCCGGCCGGCGCCGTCGACCGAGGCGGCCTCGTAGAGTTCGGTCGGGACCTGCTTCAGCCCGGCGAGGAAGATCACCATCGGGGCGCCGAACTGCCAGATCGCCAGGACCATCAGTGTCTCCAGGGCCCAGGTCGGTTCGTTCACCCACGCCTCGCCCTGGATGCCGAAGAGCCCCAGGAAGCTGTTGAACGCGCCGTCGCCGCCGAACATGGCCCGCCAGACCAGGGCCAGCGCCACGCTGCCGCCGAGCAGCGAGGGCAGGTAGAACAGGCTGCGGAACAGGCCGACGCCGCGCCGCTCGCGGTTGAGCAGCAGGGCGACGCCGAGCGCGGCGGCGAGCTTGAGCGGCACGGCGACCAGGGCGTACGTCAGGGTGACCGTCACCGCGTGCCAGAACGCCGGGTCCTCGCCGAACATCCGCCGGTAGTTGTCCAGCCCGACCCACTCGACAAGCTCCCAACTGGAGAGCACGTCGTAGTTGGTGAAGCTCAGGTAGAGCGAGAACAGCATCGGAAAGGCGGTGATCGCCATCAGGCCGATCAGCCAGGGGGACAGGAAGACGTAGCCGGCGACGCCTTCGGCGCGGTGCCGTCGCCGCCTGGCCCGCGTCGACCTGGTCGGGGTGCCGGCCGGCGCCGCGTCGCCGGGACGTGGTTTGGCCGCCGTGGATACAGCCACGGGTTGGTTCTCCTCTCGAGGGACGCTGCGGCCGGGGCGGAGGCCGGTTCGCGACCTCCGCCCCCGGCCGGGTGTCAGCCGGCGAGCGCCGTCTGGGCCTCGGCGAAGAACTGCTTCGCGGCGTCCTCGGGGGTGGCGCGGCCGTAGGTCACGCTCTCCGCGATGTCACGCAGCTTGTTGCGCAGCCCGCTGTGGCCCTTCGGCGGCGGCGTCGGGGCCGGGCCGAACTTGGGGGCCAGGGCGTTCTCGAAGGTCACCGTCGTCTTCATCGCCGGATCGGTCATGGACGACTCGATGGCCGCCCGGGTGTCCATGTTGGACGGCAGCCCGCGGTCGACACCGAAGAGCTTGGCCACCTCCGGGTCGTTGACCAGGAAGTTGATGACGTCGGCCACCACCTCCGGGTGCTCGGTGCTGCGCGAGCCCGCCCAGTAGAGCGAGGCCCGCGCCCACTGACCCTTCGGGTCGCCGGGGTACGCGACCATGCCCAGCTCGTTCTTGGTGGCCTTCTGTAGCTCGCCGAGCTGGTTGGACCACATGAACGAGGTGGCGGCCTTGCCGGTCACCACCAGTTGGGTGGCGACGCTGCCGTTGACCGCCTCGTGCACGATGTCGGCCGGCGGGGTGGCGTTCTTGGCCCGGGCACCCTGCCAGAGCTTGAACCAGTTGGCGAGGTCGGCCTCGGTGAACGCGAGCTTGTTGCCGTCGTAGAACTCCTTGCCCTGGGCCCGCAGCCAGAGCCAGAGCGCCTTGTAGTCGGAGCTGGTGTCCATGGTGCCCCAGTACTTGCCGCCGCCCTTGGCGGTCACCTGGGCGGCCCAGTCGAAGAGCTGCTCGTAGCTCCAGCCCTCCTGCGGCTCGGGAAGACCGAGCTCCTTGAGCTTGGTCCTGTCGTAGATCATGGCGGGGGTGTTCTCGCCGGTGGCGACCGCGACCTGCTTGCCGTCGATCTGGCCGTACCTGGTCAGCCCCTCGGCGTGCTTGCTCAGATCGATCTTGTTGTTCTTGACGTACGGCGTCAGGTCGAGGGTGACGTTGCGGCCCGCGTACTCGGCCAGGCCGTTGTCGTCGATCTGGAAGATGTCGGGGGCGTTGCCGCCGGCGGAGATCGTCGCGAGCTTGTCGTAGTAGCCGTCGAACGCCTGCCAGACGGCGTTGACGGTGACGTTCGGGTTCTTCTGCTTGTAGAGGTCGAGGGCCTTCTGGGTCATCTCGGCCCGAGCCTCGCCGCCCCACCAGAAGAACTCGATGCTGACCGGACCGCCCGGCTCAGCCTCGTCGTCGCCGCAGGCGGCGGCACCGAGTACGAGGGGCAGGGTGACCATCGCGGCCGTGATGCGGCGGAGCACGTCTCGACGGGGAAGGAGGCGGTGGCCACGCGCGGGCGCGTTGGCCGTCGGGGGTGTGGCGGGGTGCATCGTGTTCACTCCTCGGCGTTAGGAGGCGACACTTTCGGGGGTGGTCGCGGCCGTGCCGCCCGGGGCCGGTTGGCCGTGCGGACCCGGGCGGGCGGAAGCTGCCGCGTCCGGGCGGTCGGCGGTGGCCGCCGCTGCGGGCCGGG
This sequence comes from Micromonospora sp. WMMD1102, assembly GCF_029626265.1. Lineage (NCBI taxonomy): Bacteria > Bacillati > Actinomycetota > Actinomycetes > Micromonosporales > Micromonosporaceae > Micromonospora > Micromonospora sp. WMMD1102. The sequence continues at coordinate 8,116,363 of NZ_JARUBN010000001.1, forward strand.
CGGACAGTGCCGCCGGACCCACGCCCGTCGAGTCGCGGATGACCAACTCGGTCTGCAGGCTTACCTGTGCGGTGGTGCGACGGTCGTCGACGGTGCTGGTCCGTCCGCCGCCGCGCCCGGCGCGTGCGGCGGAGGAACCGTCGTGTTGCAGGAGCATGTCGACGGCCGTCCGGCCGGCGGCCGCGGCTGGCGTGGCCACCGTCGTCAGTTTGGGCCGGGTGAGCCGGCTCAGCGCGATGTCGTCGATGCCGACCACGCTGATGTCCTGGGGCACCCGTAGCCCGAGTGAGTCCAGCCCTTCCATCAGGCCGATCGCCATCAGGTCGTTGTAGGCGAGCACGGCGGTGGCACCGGTCCGGCGTACCTGTTCGGCCATGGCGATGCCACCGCCCTCGGTGGGCGGGTTGGGTCCGAGCACGGTCAGGGCGGCGTCGGCGGCCCGGGCGGCGGCGGTGGCCGACCGGCGGATCTCCCGGTTGGTCCACGAGCCGCGCGGCCCGCCGAGCAGGGCGAGGTCGCGGTGTCCGAGCCCGGTCAGGTGTTCCACGGCGAGCCGGGCGCCCTGGCCGACGTCCATCACCACCGCCGGCAGGCCGGTCACCTGACGGTTGATCACGACCAGCGGCACCTCGCGGCTGAGCTGCTCGATCAGGCTGTTGCTCATCCGGGGGCTGCACAGCAGCACGCCGTCGACCTGCTTGGCCAGGGCGTGCACCAGGTCCTCCTCGACCGCCGGGTCCTCGTTGGTGTCGGCGATGAAGATGTGGTAATCCCGCTGCCGGGCCTGGCTCTCCGCCGCCTTGATCAGCGGCGGGAAGAACGGGTTGGCGATGTCGGCGATGATCAGGCCGATGTTGTGGGTGCGGCCGGTGATCAGGGCCCGGGCGGCCCGGTTGGGGCGGTAGCCGAGGTTCTCGGCGCAGGCCAGCACGCGGTTCCGGGTCTCGGGGTTGACCAGGTGCGGGGCCGAGAACGTCCGCGAGACGGTGGAGATGTGCACCCCGCAGGCCCGCGCGACGTCTCGAATGGTGGCTGGCACGCGAGTCCTCTCCGTGGCTGCCTGTGTCTGCCGTCACTTGGTTGGGTTGGCCAATTAATGCAAACGGTTGCTCCTGTGTCAACGGTGCCTCGTTACGGCTCTGTTGCGGTGCGCAGCGGTGGGAGCACTTCCAAAGTTGCAAATATGGATAAAGGACGTAGCTTCGCACCAAGTCGTTGACGGGCGCCCGGCTTGCGTGGTTACTTCTCCTGCAAACCTTTGCAGCCATGAACCTTCGCAGCCATGGAGGCGAGCTGGGATGTCGGTAACCCCGGGAAGGCAGCGTTTCGCACTGGTCGGCGCGGGTGCCCGGGCGGAGATGTTCGTCCGCGCCCTGGTGCTCGACCACCCGAACACGGCCGAACTCGTCGCCTTCGCCGACGTCAACCAGGCCCGGATGGACGCGCACAACGGCTGGCTCGCCGAACTCGACTTCGCGCCGGTGCCGACCTACCTGGCCGGCGAGTTCTCCTCGATGCTGGAGAAGGAACGGGTCGACGTGGTGCTGGTGACGAGCGTGGACCGCACCCACGACGAGTACGTCGTCGCCGCGCTCCGGGCCGGCTGCGACGTGATCACCGAGAAGCCGATGACCACCGACGCGCCCCGGTGCGAGCGGATCCTGAAGGCCGTCGCGGAAACCGGCCGGAAGGTTTCGGTCGCCTTCAACTACCGCTACAACCCGTTGCACGAGAAGGTCCGGGAGGTACTCGCCGAGGGTGCCGTCGGCGAGATCGGCTCGGTCCACTTCGAGTGGCTGCTCGACGTACGCCACGGTGCCGACTACTTCCGGCGCTGGCACCGGGACAAGGCGAACTCCGGCGGGCTGATGGTGCACAAGGCCAGTCACCACTTCGACCTGGTCAACTGGTGGCTGGACGCCAACCCGGTGCGCGTCTACGCCGCCGGCCGGCTCTTCTTCTACGGCGACGAGGCCGGCCGGCGACACGGCTACGCCCGCCCGTACGACCGGGCGCACGGTTCCCCGGACGCCGCCGACGACCCGTTCGCGCTGCACCTGGCCGACCACCCCCGGCTGCGGGCGCTCTATCTGGAGGCGGAAGCCGAAGACGGCTACCACCGCGACCAGAACGTCTTCGCCCCCGGGGTCACCATCGAGGACGACATGGCGGTGCTGGCGCAGTACGACAACGGGGCCAGCATGAGTTACCACCTGACCGCGTACGCACCCTGGGAGGGCTACCGGGTGATGTTCAACGGCAGCCGGGGACGGCTCGAACTCGAGGTGGTGGAGAGCGACTTCGTCAGCCCGCAGGCGGCCGGCGAGCTGAAGGGCGCCGCACTGCACGGGGTGCAGGCAGCCGTGGAGGAGGGCTGGGCGAAGCTCACCCTGCGGCCGTTCTGGGAGCAGCCCCGGGAGATCCCGGTGACCGGCTACACCCGTACCGGACACGGCGGCGCGGACGCCCGGATGACCGCGGTGCTCTTCGGCGGCCACACCGACCCGATGAACCGGGCCGCCACCGCCCGGGACGGCGCACTCGCCCTGCTCACCGGCCTGGCCGCGAACCGCTCCTTCGAGACCGGCCACCCGGTAACCGTCGCCGAGCTGCTCACCATCTGATGACCCGGGTGCAAGGAAGGGCCCCCTATACAACAGAAAACGATAAGCAGGGGCCCTTCCTTACACCACCGACCAGCCAAGGAGTTCGCTGGTGTCTGCCCAGTCCGACCGGCCCGACCTGCTCTTCCCGTCCGAGCCCAGCCAGCGGGCGATCGCCCGCGAGCTGTACGCGCTGGTCCGGGACCGGCCGCTGATCTCGCCGCACGGGCACGTGGACCCGGGCATCCTCGCCGACGACATCGCCTTCCCGGACCCGGCACGGCTGATCATCGTCCCGGACCACTACCTGACCCGGATGCTGCTCAGCCAGGGTGTCAGCCCGGCCGAGCTGGGCGTACCGGCGGTGGACGGCGAGCCGGTGGAGAGCGACGGGCGGACCATCTGGCGGCGGTTCGCGGCACACTGGCACCTGTTCCGGGGCACCCCGAGCCGACTCTGGCTGGAGGAGACCTTCCGGAACGTCTTCGGGATCGGGTCCCGGTTCTCGCCGGAGACCGCCGACGAGATCTACGACTCGATCGCGGCGCAGCTCAGCCAGCCGGAGTTCCGGCCCCGGGCACTCTTCGAGCGGTTCAACATCGAGGTGCTGGCCACCACCGAGTCGCCGCTGGACGAGCTGGGCCGGCACGCCAAGCTCGCCGCCGACGGTTGGGGCGGGCCGGGCGGCCGGGTGGTCACCACCTTCCGGCCGGACAACGTGGTGGACATGGAGTTCGAGGGCTGGGCCGACAACGTCGTACGCCTCGGCGAGATCGCCGGCGAGGACACCGGCCGGTACGCCGGGTATCTCGCCGCGTTGCGTAGCCGTCGGGAGGCGTTCATCGCCGCCGGGGCGACCTCCACCGACCACGGCCATCCGACGGCGCTGACCCTGCGACTCGACGAGGCCGAGGCGGGCACGCTCTACGAACGCGGGCTGCGCGGCGAGGCGACGCCGGAGGACGCCGAGGCGTTCCGGGCGCACATGCTGGTCGAGTTCGCCCGGATGTCCATCGACGACGGGCTGGTGATGCAGCTGCACCCGGGCTCGGTGCGCAACCACAACCGCTGGCTCTACGCCAGGCACGGCCGGGACGTCGGCGGCGACATCCCGCAGGCCACCGAATACCTGCACGCGCTCACCCCGCTGCTCGACGCGTACGGCAACGATCCCGGGCTGCGGGTCGTCGTCTACACGCTCGACGAGTACACCTTCACCCGGGAACTGGCCCCGCTGGCCGGCGGCTACCCGGCGCTCTACCTCGGCGCGCCCTGGTGGTTCCTGGACTCGCCCGAGGTGCTGCGCCGGTTCCGCGAGGCGGTCACCGAGACCGCCGGCTTCTACAACACCGCCGGTTTCGTCGACGACACCCGGGCGTTCTGCTCGATCCCGGTACGCCACGACGTCGCCCGGCGGATCGACGCCGGCTTCCTGGCCCGGCTGGTCGCCGAAGACCGGCTGCCGCTGGACGAGGCCGCCGAGACCATCGTCGACCTCGCTTACCACCTGCCCAAGAAGGTCTTCAAGCTCGGAAGCGGGGCCCGGTGAGCGCGAGGAATGAGCGAGCGCAGCGATCCAGGCCCGCAGTCGCGAACGGAAGGCAGGCTCAGTGACGGTTACCATCACCGGCGTCGACGTGCACGACGTGCGGTTTCCGACGGCGGCGGCCGGGGACGGCTCGGACGCGATCAACCGGGGTGACTACTCGGCCAGCTACGTCGAGTTGCGCACCGACGCGCCGGACGGGACCTTCGGCGCCGGGTTCACCTTTACCAACGGCCGGGGCAACGAGCTGACCTGCGGCGCGATCCGCGCCCTGGCCCACCACGTCGTCGGGAAGACGATGGCAGAGATCGCGGCCGAGCCGGTGCAGTTCTGGCGGTCGCTCACCGCCGACGTGCAGCTGCGCTGGCTGGGGCCGGAGAAGGGCGTCATCCACATGGCGACCGGCGCGCTCGTGAACGCGGTCTGGGACCTGCGGGCCAAGCTGGCGGGAAAGCCGCTGTGGCGACTGCTCGCCGAGATGCCGACCGAGGAACTGGTCCGCAATGTCGACTTCCACCACGTCATCGACGCGATCAATCCGGCCGAGGCCGCCGCGCTCCTCGACAAGGGGCAGGTCGGGCTCGCCGACCGGCTCGCCGAGCTGGACCGGGACGGCTTCCCGTCGTACACCACCTCGGTGGGGTGGCTCGGCTATCCGGACGAGAAGGTCCGGGCACTGACCCGCCAGGCGTACGCCCAGGGGTGGCGGGCGATGAAGATGAAGGTCGGCGGCCCGGTCGACGACGACGTACGCCGGGCGCGGATCATCCGCCAGGAAATCGGCCCGGACGCGCTGCTGATGATGGACGCCAACCAGGTCTGGGACGTCGACGAGGCGATCGGGAACATGTCGCGGCTGGTCGAGTTCGATCCGTACTGGATCGAGGAGCCGACGCACGCCGACGACGTACTCGGGCACGCCCGGATCGCCGAGGCGGTGACCGGACTCTCCGGCGGGCGCTGCCGGGTGGCCACCGGCGAGGTGGCGGCTAACCGGGTCATCTTCAAGCAGTTGATGCAGGCCGGGGCGATCGGGGTCTGCCAGATCGACGCCTGCCGGATCGGCGGCGTCAACGAGGTGCTCTCGGTGCTGCTGATGGCGGCGAAGTTCGGTGTGCCGGTCTGCCCGCACGCCGGCGGCGTCGGCCTCTGCGAGTACGTCCAGCACCTGGCGATCTTCGACTATCTGCGGGTCGGCACCTCGCTGGACGGCCGGATGGTCGAGTACGTCGACCACCTGCACGAGCACTTCGTCGACCCGGTACGCACCCGGAACGGCCGCTACCTGCTGCCCGAGCAGCCCGGTTACAGCGCGACGATGAAGCCGGCCTCGATCGCCGAGTACTCCTTCCCGGACGGCCCGGTATGGGCGGCGTGACGGTCAACGCGTCCCGGCTCGGCCTCGGCACGCTGCGCCGGCTGCCGGCGGGAAGCCGCCCGCTGGTCCGGCCCGGCGCCGTGCCGGCCGGGATCGTGCACCTCGGGCTGGGCGCGTTCCACCGGGCGCACCAGGCCGTCTACACCGAGGAGGCGGTGGCGGCGGCCGGCGGCGACTGGGGCATCGTCGGGGTGGCGCCGCGCAGCACCGATGTGGTCAGCAAACTCGCCGCCCAGGACTGCCTGTTCAGCGTGACCAGCAGCTCCGGGGCGGGCAACCAGACCCGGGTGGTCGGTGCGCTCGCCGGGGTCCGGCACGCGGCCAGCGATCCGGCGGCGATCGTCGCGCTGCTGGCCGACCCGGCGATCCGGGTGGTCACCCTGACGGTGACCGAGAAGGCGTACCAGCTCGACCCGGCGACCGGCCTGCTCCGCCCGGACGAGGCGGTGCTGGCCGACCTGGGCAGCGACCGGCCGCCGCGGACGGTGCCGGGCCTGCTGGTCCGGGGCCTGCTCGCCCGGCTCGCCGCCGATGCCGGCCCGATCGCGCTGATGAGCTGCGACAACCTGCCGTCCAACGGGGAGCGGCTGCACAGCCTGGTCGGCCAGGCGCTCGGCCTGGTCGGCGACGGCGGGGGCGAGCGGATCGCCGGGTGGCTGCGGGAGAACGTCACGTTTCCGGGGACCATGGTGGACCGGATCGTGCCGGCGAGCACCCCGCAGACCCTGGCCGACGCGCAGGCGGCGCTCGGGGTGAGCGACCTGGCGGCGCTGGCGGCCGAGCCGTACCGGCAGTGGGTGATCGAGGACCGGTTCCCGGGTGGGCGACCGGCCTGGGAGCGGGCCGGGGTGGTGCTTACCGACGACGCCGGCCCGTGGGAGCGGCTGAAGCTGCGGGCACTGAACGGCGTGCACTCGGCGACCGCCTATCTGGGTGCGCTGGCCGGCCGGGAGACCATCGCCGAGGCGCTGGAGATCCCGCACCTGGCCGGGGTGCTGCGCCGGCTGATCGCCGAGGACGTGGCGGCGAGCTTCGCCCCGCCGGAGGGCGTCTCGGTGGTCGACTACGGCGAGCAGGTGTTGGAGCGCTTCGCCAACCCGGTGCTCCGGCATCGGACCATCCAGATCGCCATGGACGGCTCGCAGAAGCTGCCGCAGCGGGTGCTGCACACCATCGCGGACCTGCGCGCGGCCGGGGCCCGGCCCCGGTGGGCGGCCCTGGTGGTGGCGGCCTGGATGCGTTTCGTCCAGGGCCGGGCCGACGACGGTACGCAGCTGCCGCTGGACGACCCGCTCGCCGACCGGATCCGGGCGGCCCTGGCCGCCGGCCGGGACTCGCCGGCCGGGGCGGCGGAGGCGCTCTTCGGGCTGACCGAGGTCTTCCCGGTCGAACTCGCCGCCGACGACGAGGTACGCGAGCTGGTGGTCGGCTGGCTGACCGCGCTGGACCGGCACGGGGTGGAGCGGACACTGGCGGGTGCGGCATGACGGGGGTGGGTGCCCCGCCGAGGGTGGCCCTGGTCGGGGCGAGCGGGCACGGGATGTGGCACCGCCGCACGATGGCCCCGCTGCACGACGCCGGGCGGCTGGAGCTGGTCGCCCTGGTCGACGTACGTCCGGTGGAGGCGGCACCGGACGCGCCCGTCCCGCCGGGTGCGGGGGTCTTCGTCGACCACCGGGAGATGTTGGCGGCGACCCGTCCTGACGTGGTGGTGATCTGCACCCCGCCGCACACCCACCTGCCGATCGCGCTGGACGCGATCGCGGCCGGGGTGGACCTGCTGCTGGAGAAGCCGCCGGTGCTGTCGCTGGCCGAGCACCGCACCCTGGCCGCCGCGCTGGCCGGGTCGGGCCGGGTGGCCCAGATCGGCTTCCAGGCGCTCGGCTCGGCGGCGCTGCGCGAGCTGACCTCGGCGGTCGCCGACGGGCGGCTGGGCCAGGTCACCGGGATCAGCACGGTCGCCTGCTGGCGACGCACCGACGGCTACTACGCGCGGGCACCGTGGGCGGGCCGGCGCAGCCTGGACGGCCGGCCGGCGCTGGACGGCGTACTCGTGAACCCGCTGGCGCACGCGGTGATGCAGTGTCTGGCGGTGGCCGGTGCGGCGGTGGCCGCCGGTGTGGTGGCGCCGCTGGCCACAGTGGATGGTGTCGCGCCGGACTGGCCGGCCCAGGTTGAGCTGGAGCGTTACCGGACCCGGCCGATCGAGGTGGACGACACCGCCGCGCTGCGGGCGACCCTCGGCTGCGGCCTGCCGGTGCTGGCGGCGGTGACGCTCGCCGGCGAGGAGTTCGTCGCCGGCGAGGTGGTCGTGCACGGCAGCGCCGGCCGGGCGGTGCTGGAGTACACGACTGACCGGTTGACGCTGCCCAGCGATCCGGGGCCGCGTGCGGTGCCGGGTCGGGTGAACCTGCTGGAGAACCTGCTGGCGCACCGGGCCGACCCGGGCGGGGTGCCGCTGGTCGCGCCGCTGGCCCGTACGGCGGCGTTCACCGCGCTGGCGCAGGCGATCATCGCGGCGCCGGAACCGGAGCTGGTCGGCGGTGAGCGGGTGCTGGCGACCGGCGGGGGAGCGGACCGGGTGTTCACCATCCGGGGGGTCAACGCGGCGCTGCGCCGGGCGGCGGCCGAGGGTGCGCTGCTGTCCGAGCTGGGCGTGCCGTGGGCGGTGAAGCCGCACCGGGCGGCGGTGGAACGGGAGGCGGGCGATGACTGAGCACCGGAGTTCCTGCGTGAGAACGGGCTGGAGACTGCAAATCATGGGGACAACCGTCCGATAGAAAACGGACCCAATATCCCTCTTCTCGGCGAATGGTCGCCGGGACAATAGATATTGCCTTCCTTTCGTGCAACATTCCTGCAAACAGATTGCATTGACACTTTTAACTGCCGCTACCTACCGTTCAATAACAGAAAGATTTCGTCGTCGTTACGAGATCCGGTGAACAGTGGACAGACGCGGAGAGTGGCATGCGATCGAGCAGGTTGACCGCCGCCGTGGTCGGCAGTCTTCTCGTGGTCTCCGGCGCCCTGGTGGCGGCGGCACAACCGGCCGGCGCGCACGGGCGGGACGGGTTGTCCCTGCCGGCCCGGCTGCTGGGCCGGCAGGCGTTGCCGGCCCGTGACGGCTGGGCCGCCGCCGGCCCCGGCACCTCCGGCGGCGCGGCGGCCACCCCGGACCAGGTGCACGTGGTCCGCACCCGGACCGAGCTGGTGCACGCCCTAGGTGGCGACAACGCCACCAACCGGCAGAACACCACCCCGAAAATCATCTTCGTCCGTGGGCTGGTCGACGGCTTCGAGGCCGCCGACGGACGGCTGCTCGACTGCGCCGACCTGGCCGACCCGGAGTACTCGCTGGACGCCTACCTGGCCGCGTACGACCCGGCGAGCTGGGGACGGGTGGCACCGGCCGGGCCGCTGGAGCAGGCCCGGGTCAGGTCGGTTGCGAACCAGACCCGGCAGACCCAGATAAACGTCGGGTCGAACACCACGATCGTCGGGCTGCGCGGGGCCACCCTGTCCGGGCTGACCCTGATGGTGGACACCGCGGACAACGTGATCGTGCGCAACCTGACCCTCTCCGACGCCCGGGACTGCTTCCCGGCCTGGTCGCCGACGGACGGCGACGCCGGCAACTGGAATTCCCAGTTCGACCTGATGTCGGTACGCCGCAGCGAGAACGTCTGGGTCGACCACAACACCTTCACCGACGGCGACAACCCGGACAGCGGGCTGCCGGTCCACTTCGGACGGCCGTACACGGTGCACGACGGGTCGCTCGACATAACGCACACCGCCAGCCGGGTGACCGCCTCGTACAACCGGTTCGTGGCCCGGGACAAGGTGATGCTGATCGGCTCGTCGAACACCGTCGGCCCGGACGTCGGCCGGCTCGACGTCACGCTGCACCACAACCTCTTCGACGGCACCATGCAGCGGCTGCCCCGGGTGCGGTTCGGCCGGGTCGAAATCTACAACAACGCCTACCGGCTCGCCGGCGCCGAATTCGGGTACGCGATCGGCGTCGGCGTCCAGTCCGCGGTGTACGCCGAGCACAACCACTTCACCCTCGGCACCGGGATCACCGCCGCCGACCTGCTCTACGACTGGAGCGGCACGGCGATCACCGAGCGGGGCAACTGGGTACGCGAGGGGCGCGGGCCGGCCCGGCTGGTGAGCCTGCTGGCGGCGTACAACGCCGAGCACGAGCCCGACCTCGGCGGCGACGTCGGCTGGACGCCGACGCTGCGCTCCGGGCCGGTACTGCCCGCCCCGCTGGTGCCGCTGGTGGTGCAGGCCCTGGCCGGAGCCGACCGGCTGCCGGTCTGACGACGGGAGTCGATTGGCTGCCGGTCCGACGACGGGGAGCCGGCCGGCTGCCGACCTGACGACGCCGCCCGAACCGGCGAAGACGGCGGACACCGGGTCGCGGTGGCCGTCACTCCACCATCACGTGCCGCGCGACCGAGCGTGCGCGGCGGACATCGGAGGACGAGGTGCGGAACAGAAGAAATTGTCGCGGCCTGCTGGTCGCGGCCGGCGCCGGCCTGCTGGCCGTCGCGCTGACTGTCGGGATCATCCCCGGCCCGGCCCAGGCGGCCACCCTGTACTCGGACAACTTCGACGACGGCAACGCCGACGGATGGTCGAAGTCCGGCGGCGACTGGACCGTGGTCACCGACGGCTCGCCCGGATACCGGCAGGGCAACGCGGGCAGCGAACTGGCCCGGGGCTTCGCCGGAGACACCGGCTGGACGAACTACCAGGTCCAGGCCCGGGTCAAACCGCTGTCCTTCAACGGCTCGAACCGCCTGGTCGCGATCGCCGCGCGGGTGGACAGCGCCACCCGGATGTACCGGCTGGCGCTGGTCAACGCGAACCGGGCCGAGTTGCAGGCGGTCAACGGCAGCTCGATCACGGTACTCGGCTCGGCGTCGGTTTCCGTCACCACCGGCAGCTGGTACACCCTGCGTCTGGTGGCCGACGGCAGCTCGATCCAGGGCTTCGTCAACGGCGGCCAGGTCGGCTCGGGCAGCAACTCGGCGCAGAGCGCCGGCCGGATCGCTCTGGTGACCGTCTACGCCAGCGCCATCTACGACGACGTCAGCGTGGACACGGTCGGCTCGCAGCCGCCCACCAACCCGCCGACCGCGACCACCCGGCCGCCGACCGGCCAGCCGACCACCCCACCGACCGGCCAGCCGACGACCCCGCCGACGACGGGTCCGACGCTGCCGCCGCAGACCGGGCTGGTCGGCTGGGCCACCCAGAACGGCGGCACCTCCGGCGGCGGCAACGCCGCGGCCACGACGGTGACCAGCGCGTCGGCGCTGACCAGCGCGGTCGGCTCCAGCAGCGCGGCTGTGATCCGGGTCTCCGGCACCATCTCCTGCTCCGGAATGCTCCGGGTCCGCTCCAACAAGACGATCGTCGGGGTCGGCTCCGGCGCCACCATCTCCGGCTGCGGCTTCACGATCAACGGCGACCGCAACGTCATCGTCCGCAACCTGAACTTCCGGGTCTGGGACGACGACGCGATAAACGTCGAGACCGGGGCCACGAACGTCTGGGTGGACCACAACAGCTTCACCGACGGGTACGACGGCGCGGTCGACATCAAGCGCGGCTCGGACTTCGTCACCGTCTCCTGGAACCGGGTCTACGGCCACGACAAGTCGATGCTGCTCGGGCACAGCGACGACAACGCCAGCCAGGACGTCGGGCACCTGCGGGTGACGTACCACCACAACTGGTTCGACGGCTCCGGGACCCGGCACCCCCGGGTGCGGTTCGGCAACCCGGTGCACGTCTACAACAACTACTACTACGACAACGAGTACGGCGTCGCCTCGACGATGGGTGCCGGAGTTCTGGTCGAGGGGAACTACTTCGAGAACGTCGACGAGCCGACCCTGGTCGGGTACGCCGACTCCGACCCCGGGGCGATCGTGCAGCGGAACAACCACTTCGTCGGCTCCGGCTCGCCGCAGAGCGGTGGCGGAAGTGTGGCCGGGATTCCGTACCCGCACCAGCTCGACGGCGCCAGCAGCGTGAAGTCGATCGTGACCAGCGGTGCCGGTACCGGCCGGATCGGCCTCTGACCGGGCCGCTTCCACCGTGACCTGACCTGTGCCCGCCGACGTCGGCCGGCAGCGCTACGCCGGGCGGGAGGTCCGGTGGAAACGATCGGGGCGGTCGCTTCCGACGAGAAGCGACCGCCCCGACGCGGTTTGTCCTGCTGCCGGATCAGATCCGGTTGCCGGTGACGGCGTTGAAGGCGTGGTTCCGGCCGGTACGCGGCTTCACGTACACGGTGTCGCCCATGTTCGGCATGTGCCGCCGGTCGGTCCGCACCACGAACCGCTCCGAGGCGCCGTCGATCGCGGCGTGGCCGTACACGTTCGCGTCCGAGCCCAGGTCCTCGACCAGCTCGACGACGAGCGGCAGGCCGCCCTCGGTCTCCGAGACCAGGTCGCAGTCCTCCGGACGGAAGCCGACGGTGACCTTGCCGTTGCCGCCCTCGGCCTGGGCCGCCGCCACCTGCTCGCGGGTCAGCGGCACGGTCATCTCGGCGAAGAGGGCACCGCCCTCGGTCAGCGGCACGGTCTTGATGTTCATAGCCGGGGAGCCCATGAAGCCGGCGACGAAGACGTTGGACGGGCTGTCGTAGAGCTCACGCGGGGTGTCGACCTGCTGGAGCACGCCGTCCAGCATGACCGCCACCCGGTGGCCCATGGTCATCGCCTCGACCTGGTCGTGCGTGACGTAGACGGTGGTGACGCCGAGCTTGGCCTGCAACGTCGCGATCTGGGTACGGGTCTGCACCCGGAGCTTGGCGTCCAGGTTGGACAGCGGCTCGTCCATCAGGAAGACCTGCGGCTCGCGGACGATCGCCCGGCCCATCGCGACCCGCTGGCGCTGACCGCCGGAGAGCGCCTTCGGCTTGCGGCTGAGGTAGTCCTCCAGCTGGAGCAGCGCGGCGGCTTCCTTCACCCGCCGGTCGATCTCCGACTTCGAGGTCTTGCGGAGCTTCAGCGCGAACGCCATGTTCTCGTAGACCGTCATGTGCGGGTAGAGCGCGTAGTTCTGGAAGACCATCGCGATGTCGCGGGCCTTCGGCGGCAGGTGGGTGACGTCGCGGGTGTCGATGTAGATCGAGCCGTCGTCGACGTCCTCCAGCCCGGCGAGCATCCGGAGGCTGGTGGACTTACCGCAGCCGGAGGGGCCGACCAGGACGAGGAATTCGCCGTCGCCGATCTCCAGGTCGAGGTGGTCGACCGCTGGGCGCTCGGTACCCGGGTAGATCCGGGTGGCCTTCGAGTAGGTGACCGTAGCCATGGTGCAGCGCTTCCTTCCACCGGCAGGAACGTGCCGGACGATCCGAGTGAAAGAACGACCGGCGCGGAGCCCCGCACCGGTGCCGTGGATGGCGTCCGGGGCAGCCGTGGCCGGCCCCGGTTGTCATCCGCGTCACGCCACGGTAAACGGGTTTTTCTCATGTGCCAAGGTCGGGCGGCATTCCTGGGACGCATCTGACGAACATTTCGGGCATCTGGGCATGGTCCACCCCGCAAGCCCTGCCGGCGTCGCCCGGTGTCGGCTATCGGAATCCGCGCCGCACGTGCTAGGAGGGCATCTGTGGCTATGCTGACCACGAACATCGCGCCCCTGTAGCTCAGTTGGCCAGAGCACTCGCCTTGTAAGCGAGATGTCGCCGGTTCGAGCCCGGCCGGGGGCTCCAACACCACCGGGGCGTTCCGTGACGGAGCCGTCCGGTCGGCCGGGTTGACAGCAACGCTGACACCAGGGTCGGCCATGACAGCCGCATGTCGAGCACCTGCCGCATGGCGTCAAGGTTGGCGTGAGCGTAGACCTTGAGAGTCATCTTCATGTCGGCATGCCGGGCGATGGCCTGCACGATGTGCGGCGGGACGCTCAATTCCAGCGTGGAGGCCGACGCCGACAGCCCGATGGTCTCCCGGAGCCGGGCGAATGCGTGGCTCAGGTTGCGCGGCTCGATCGGGGTAACCCGCTGAGAGGGGAAGACGAAGCCGCGTTCCCTCCAGACCTCGGCCAGGGCGACCCGCTTGACTTGCTGGCGCTCCTGGCGCTCCTGGCGCTCCTGGCGCTCCTGGCGCTCCTGGCGCTCCTGGCGCTCCTGGCGTTCCGGCGGGGCGCGCCAGATCACCTCGGGTAGCGGAAGCACCGCTTCGGAGTCCTCGGTCTTGGCGTCCAGGATGTGGAGATGCCCGACGATCCGCTGAGCCGTCTGCTGCACCCGTAGCGCGCCCTCGTCCTCTACCGGGGACACGACCCGGCTGCCGGCAAGAGTGGTTCAAACTTTCTGTACGTCTTCAAAGCGGCCCTGAACGGGCCGCACGCGCCGCCTCGGCGCGCGTCCGTCGCTCCGCTGGCGCTCCGACTCCGGCCCCGCAACACGCCCGGCGGCTGGCGCGGTGAGCGGAAACCCCAAGGGGCCGCCGCGGAGCGACAGGCCGTTGACCGGTGAGGTGTGGGCCGGCAGCTGGCCGGGCCGCGCGGCCACGATCCCGCGCGGCGTAGGGAAGCGCACGGCGGCCGGCATCGGCGAGCTGGCGGTGGGCCGGGGGGACTGCGCCTCCGGCGGGGGCGCTCAGGCTCCGAGACGGCTGAAACCCGTCGGCGGCTTGCGGTCCGAGGGTGGTTGCGCGGGCCATCCCGCCAGCCGGCGACCCGGGCGAGCCGAGCAGGCCACCGCCCGGCCCGCAAGCGCTCGTCCGTCTGTCAGGGTGCGCTTGACGTGGCGGCCCGGGCGTGGCTCCAAACTCTCTCACCTGCACGAACCTCGGCGAGCCCGATCGAGAGGCGAACCGAGCAACGGCTTGGCATGCACATGGTCGTGTCAGTCATTGCAGACCCGTCCCCGCAGATCCTGCGCCACCTGCCGGAGTTCGGCGGCCGACACTTGGTCGGGGTGGCAGGCGCGGGCCAGGATCTCTGTGGCCTGTCCGGGGATCGGGTTGCCGGCCTGGGTGAAGTAGTCGACTGCCCAGGTGAGGAAGCGGCAGCGGCCGTCGGTGTCGCACTGCCAGCACCGGGCGCCGTTGCGGTGCATGTGCAGAAATCGACGGGCGGTGAGATCCTCCAGTGTGGTCGACCAGCCGTCGAACATCGACGTCATCGGTCCGGCCCTGCCACTCGCACCCACCGCTGCCGGATGGGATCCCAGCGGTAATCCTTGACCTGGTTGATCCGGTTCCAGATCCAACCGCGGGTACGCCACATGATCACGATGTCTCCTTTGGGTACGCCACGGCGCTCCGGAGCACAGGTCACGGAGCGCCGCTCAGTGGGCGGATATCTGGGACCGGTCCGGGCGTAGACGGGGGCGACGTCCGGACCGGCCGTACAACCGACCGGCGCCCGTGATGCGGTCGCTACGGAGAGCGAAGGGACGGTTGAACGGCGCGTAGGACGGTTTGAGAGACTTTTTGACTCTTCGAAATCGTCCCGATACCGTGCCGTCGTGACGGTAAACGACAGGTTGCGGGCTGCCATGCTGAGGGCCGAATTCGACTCTGCCGCGCTTGGCCAGCGGCTCGGGGTAGATAGCAAGACCATCGATCGGTGGATCGGCGGCCGGGTACCGCATCGGCGTAACCGGCTGGCCGTGGCCGAGGCGCTCGGCGAGGAGGAGGCCGCGCTCTGGCCAACGTCCCGGCCGGACCAGGCGCCCGGGTTCGCGTCAACCGGCGAGGTGGTGTCGGCGTACGCACACCGTGCCGACGTGCCCACTGACCTGTGGGTCGGACTGCTGACCGGGGCCCGGGATCAGATCGACATCCTCGGGTACGCCGCCCCGTTCGTGTTCGAACTGACGCCGCGGGTCCATGACCTGATCGCCGAGAAGTGCGCGGCTGGCTGCCGGGTCCGGATCGCGCTCGCCGACCCGGACTGTGACCACGTCCAGGAGCGTGACGAGCTGGAGCAGCTCGGCGGGACCCTGTCGGGCAGGATCCGGAACGCGTTCACGATGCTCGGCCGCATCGCCGATGTCGACGGCGTGCAGGTCGGCACCCACGCGGTCCATCTCTACAACTCGTGGTTCCGGTTCGACAACCAGGCGATCGCCACTCCGCATCTGTTCCGGTACCGCGGCTATCAACATCCCGCACTGCACCTGCGTCGGCTGTCCGCCTTCGGTATCTTCGAGACCTTCGCCGAGCAGTTCCTACAGGTCTGGGAAACGGTACAGATGCGCGAGGTCAGCCGGTGAGCCGAAGGATGGACTACTTCGATGACCCGTCGGCCCCGGCAGCTACCTCGTTGGTTCCCGGGGGTGCCGCCGTGGTTGTCGATGAACAGGGACGGTTGCTGCTGCAACGGCGGGCGGACTCCGGAAACTGGTCACTGCCGGGCGGCACGATGGAACTCGGCGAGACGCTCGGCGCCGCCGTGGTGCGGGAGGTCCGGGAGGAGACTGGGCTCGACGTCGAGCTGACCGGCATCCTCGGGATCTACACCGACCCCCGGCACGTCATCGCGTACGCCGATGGCGAGGTGCGGCAGGAATTCGTGATTGCGTTCACCGCTCGCCCGGTTGGCGGAAATCTGGCGGTAAGTGTCGAGTCCACCGAGGTCGCCTGGTTCGATCCGGCCGCCGTAGCCGACCTTCGGATGCACGAGTCGGTGCGGCTGCGGATCGGACACTGGTTGGACGGTGGAGGGCCGCACATCGGATGACGGGCACCCCGTCGCCCGCCGGGTTGTCGCGGTAGGTCACTACGACGCCCGTGCCCCGGCTGGCGAGTTGCACCGCCGCACTCTGCCCGATGCCGAGCTGGCGCCGACGACGATTGCGATCCGCATCGTTCGTCACCTGTTCGATGGTGCAGCGAGATCTGCTGCGTGGGATCCGGGTACATCCATCTGACCATCGGAGAGGTGACGCAGTAGAAGGATGCTCGCCCCCTCTTGCCTGATTCTCCCGTTGTCGGAACAGGGCTCGGGCGACGAGCCGGGGGTCCTACCGGGTACGGGTCTGCGGCGTCGGTGTGACGACGCAGGCGGCGATCTCCCGTGGTCCGTCTGGGGTGACCACGGTGACGGTCACCAGACTCGTACCGGCCGGGCAGCTCGGGCCCGGCGGGCCGGGCTCACCGGACGGACCGGACGGACCGGTCGGCCCCTCCGGACCGGTCGGCCCCTCCGGACCGGCCGGCCCCTCCGGGCCAGCGGCACCGGGCCCGCCGTTCGGGCCGGGCGGCCCCGGCGCACCGGGTGCACCGGGCGCGCCCGGCTCACCGGGCGGCCCCGGTGCACCGGGCGGGCCGGGTGGGCCGGGGTCGCCGTCCCGGCCGGGCAACCCCGGTGGTCCCGGCGGCCCTGCCGGCCCGGCCGGGCCGGGTGCGCCGCGCAGTTTGGCGGGGTCGACCACGCAGTCCCCGCCGAGTTGGCGTACCTGCTGGCAGAGCTGTTCGGCGCCGGAGACGGCGGTCGCCGCGCGGCGCTGCTCCACCGCCGCCTGCCGGCCGAGCCGGGCCCAGCCCCAGCCGGCAGCTGCCGCGATCAGCGCGGTCGCCACCACCACGATGACGAGTCGCCGCCGGATACGCCGGTCCATCCGGCGGCGGAAGGTTTCCGTCTCCTCGGACATCGCGTCGTCTCCTCGCCGCGCCGGGGTGTCGGGCCGGCACCTTGTCGGGCTACGCCGGGCGGTCCGGGCGGTAGCGGTTCAGTTCGCGTTCGACGATCGCGAGGGCGTCCTCGGCGGCCCGGCGCGCTCGGCGGGCTTCGTCGACGGCCTGTTGCAGCTCCTCCGCCCGATGCTCGGCGGCGTCGGTCCGGCGGGCGGCGTCGTCCGCGCGCCGCTCCGCCCGGTCGATCGCCTCCTGGTACTCCTTGCGGTCGGCCCGATTGGCGTTCAGCAGGTACGACACGATCATGACGAGCAGGCCTCCGACGCCGACGGCACCGAGCCCGCCGGACGGGAGGAGTCGTGCCAGTTCATCCACACGCCAGCTCGCCGTACTGCCCGTTCCGGGTCGACCACGATTCCGCCGGCCGCTGCCGCTCACAGGTCAGCATCGGACCTCCCGTTGTGAATAGTTCTCTGAATTGGGGCGATCCAGACTAGTACTGATATTTGTGGCGAGTCGCCGGATCGGGGGTAGATCAGTCGGCAACCCGACAGTGTCCTGTCCGGACCCGCGCCGGGGGGTGTGGTCACGGCGGACGCCGATGGTGCACCGACGCATACCATCGGCCCGATGCCACCGGCCGGGGAGCGCGGATGACCAGGTACGTGATCGTGGGCGGCGGGATCCTCGGGCTCGCGGTGGCGCACCGGCTGCGTGCCGACCGGCCCCGGGACACGGTGACCGTGCTGGAGAAGGAGTCCGGCTGGGCCGCCCACCAGACCGGCCACAACTCCGGGGTGATCCACGCCGGGGTCTACTACCGGCCGGGCAGCCTGAAGGCGACCCTGTGCCGGGCCGGCAGCGCCTCGATGGTGCGGTTCTGCGCGGAGCAGGGACTGCCGTACGAGGTCTGCGGCAAGCTGGTCATCGCCACCGAACCGGCCGAACTGTCCCGGCTGCACGCCCTGCACGAGCGGGCGGTCGGCAACGGGCTGCCGGTGACCCTTGTCGACCCGATCGAGGCGGCCGAGTACGAGCCGCACGTCGCCGCCGTCGCCGCGCTGCGGGTCGCCTCGACCGGGATCGTCGACTTCGGCGCGGTCTGCCGGCGGCTCGCCGAACTCCTCGCCGGCAGCGGCGCCGAGCTGCGCCTGCGCACCCGGGTCACCGGGATCCAGGCCCGACCCGGCGAGCTGGTGGTGCGCACCGACGCGGGCGATGTCACCGGCGACGTACTCGTGAACTGCGCCGGGCTGCACGCCGACCGGCTCGCCCGGCTGGCCGGCATCTACCCGCCGGCCCGGATAGTGCCGTTCCGGGGCGAGTACTACGAGTTGGTCCCGCAGCGGCGAGAGCTGGTCCGTGGACTGATCTATCCGGTGCCCGACCCGCAGTTCCCGTTCCTCGGCGTACACCTGACCCGCATGGTCGACCAGACCGTGCACGCCGGCCCGAACGCGGTGCTGGCCACCGCCCGGGAGGGCTACTCGTGGCGCCGGTTCGACAGGCGCGACGTCTGGGAGCAGGTCGGCTACTCCGGCCTGTGGGCGCTGGCCCGCCGGCACTACCGGTACGGGCTGACCGAGGTGGCCCGGTCACTGTCCCGCAGGCGCTTCGCGGCCAGCCTGGCCCGGCTGGTGCCGGAGCTGACCGAAGCCGACATCGTCCCGGCCGGCGCCGGCGTGCGCGCCCAGGCGGTACGCCCGGACGGCACGCTGCTGGACGACTTCCTGATCGTCGAGGCGGACCGGCAGGTGCACGTCCTCAACGCACCGTCCCCGGCCGCGACCAGCTCGTTCGAGATCGCCCGGCACATCGTCGACAGACTCCCCGTCGACCGCTGACCATCGCCACCATCGATCATCACCACCATCAATCATCACGTTCCGTCACCGGATCGGGTGATGGTGATCGTCGACCGTCGCCGGTGACACTGGCCTGGTGGAGCGCCCCGTACCCGTCGCCATGCTGCTGGTCGGGGTCGCGTTCGGCCTGTTCGCGGGCGTCGCGTACGCGATGGCCCGGCGGGCCTGGACGGACTACCGCAAGATCCGGGCCAGCCTGCCCGGACTTCGTGGGACCGCGTGGGCGATGACCCGGATCGCTACCAGCCGTGTTGGCATCGTCCTGTTGATCTGCCTGGCCGCCGTCGGCTGGGCCGCCGTCGGCGGCGGACGCTGAGCCCCTGGACGGCACGGAGTCAGCGGCGCCGGGTCAGCGGCCGGCTGGGGGGCGGCCGGCTCGGGAACGCTGGGCCAGCAGGCCGTACCGGCGGATGGTGCGGACCGGTTCGGTGCCGGCGCCGGCCCGCCGGAGGATGTGGTTGGCGGCGAGGATGCCGGTCAGGGCGGCCCGCTCCAGCAGCGCGCTGGGCAGCTCGGTCCCGATCCCGTCACCGGCCAGGTAGAGCCGGTCCGCGTCGGTGAGCACGCCGGGCCGGTCGGCCGAGCGGCCCGGCGGGAACGCCGGGGCCTGCCGCTCGACCCGGCAGCGCAGGTCACGGACCGGCAGGTCGGCCACCTCGGGCCAGAGTCCGGCCAACTCGGCCCGCATCCGCCGGGCCAGCTCCGGCGCGGGCACCTCCGCCGGGCAGGCGTACGCGTGCAGTTCCAGCACCGATCCGCCGGTCCGGGCGGCCCAGCGGCGGGACTCCGCCTCCAGCCGGTGGTAGAGGGTGACCGAGTCCAGGGTGTCCTGTCGGGACACCCCGCTGAACACCGCCCGGTCCGGGGAGACGTCGCCGGCCAGCCAGTACCGGGCGACCGCGTACGGCGGCCCGGTGCCGGACCGGGCCACCTGCCCGGCGAGTACGGGTGCCCGGGCGGCCAGCTCCGGCGAGCCGGCCAGCAGCGCGGCCAGGGCCGGCGGGTCCACCGCCAGCACCACGTCCCGGGCCCGGTGCCGCTCCCCGGCGGCGGTCTCCAGCCGCCAGCCGTCGCCGTCGGGCCGCACCGACGTCACCGGCTGCCCGAGCAGGATCCGGGCGCCGTGCCGGCGCAGGTGCGCGGCGAGCGGCGTCCAGATCGCCGACTCGTAGTCCCGGTCCGGGGCGTCGAAGCCGAGCCCTTCCGGATTGCCGAGGAAATAGAAGTGGAAGTTGGCCAGCAGTTCCGCCGCCGAGAGGTCGGCCTCGTGGTTGAAGAACGAGTGCGAGAAGACCTCGAAGAGCATCGCCCGGGCCCGGTCCGGCAGCCGGAGTGCGTCGAGCAGCTCGGCGGCGCTGGTGTCGTCGAGTTCGGCGTACGTGTGCCGGGAATGGTAGGCGAGCAGTGGCAGTGCGGCCTGGGTGTCCATCCGGCGCAGGTCGGCCAGGCGCAGGCTGGGGCTGCGGGCCAGCAGGGCGAGCAGGTTCCACGGCGGTTTCGCCGGCAGCCGGCCGAAGTCCTCGGCCGGCCAGTCGGCGTGCAGCACCGGGTAACCGGGTACCGGCCGGAGCAGCGCCAGCGCCGGATCGATCCGGCGCAGGATCGACCGCAGGTTGTAGTACTGCCGGAAGAAGGCGTGGAAACCGTGGTCTACCGGCGCGACCGTGCCGTCGGCCAGCGTCTCCGACCGGGTGTCGAGCCGGCCGCCGAGCCGGGGACGCGCCTCCAGCACGGTGACCCGGACACCCCGCTCGGCGAGCACGATCGCCGCCGAGATGCCCGCGACTCCGCCACCGACGACCAGCGCCTCGGTGGGCTGCCGGACCCGACCCGGGCCGACCGGCTCGGCTGGCCGTCGTCGCATCACGACTCCTCGGACGGCGGCGACGGCGGGGACTGTGGCGACGGCGCGGACGGCGGGGACGGCGGGCGGCAGCTCGGTGGGCGGTCCGAGGCGGGCCAGACGTACGGCACCTCCGGCACGTCGCCGAAGATCGGTCCATAGTGCACCGGATCCTTGCGCAGCAGCGAGGAGCGGTGACTCAGGTGCAGCTCCTCCCGGCCGATCCAGGGTGGCAGCTCACCGGCGGTGGAAAGCTCGGGCTGGCGGCGTACCTCGGTCAGGCCGCAGGTGGCGGCGAGGTCGGCGACCAGGGTCGCGGCGCAGGTGTCGGCCCGGCCGGTCGAGACCCACTCGGCGCAGATGTCGAGGCCGTACCGGACCAGCGCCTCCTCGTAGCCGGCCCACATCTTCACCGCCGGATGGTGCCGCCAGCCGTAGCCGGGGCGGACCAGGCCGCGGAGCACCTGGATCGTCTCGACCCGCTGCTTGCCCAGCCGCAACTGGTCGAGACTCCGGGCGGTCTCGCCGAAGTCCGGATACGGCAGGAAGGTCTGCATCCGGATGCACTACCCGTGACCGGGTTCGCCATGCTTCACCACGGTAGGTAATTGTACGGTCTCGTCCGGTTTCGAGTGGCTCCCGTCTGCTGATCACAGTGACTACCATCGGCGGGCATGGCGGATCTCTGGCGTACCCGGGCCCGGCGCGCGTTCGAGACCCGACTGCGGGACGGCCTGCGGACCAACGGCGACCACCGCCCGCACTACGTCGTCTGCGGCCAGGACGCCCTCGCCGTCCACCTGGTCAGCGAACTGCTCGGCAACGATCCGCAGGGCAGCGCCGTACGGGTGACAGTGATCGTGCCGCACCGGCGCCGCCCCGACGGGCCGGACATCCGCGCGATCCGGGGCATCCGGGTGGTCCAGTCGGACCGGCTCGACGAGGAGACCTTCAAGACCGCCGGGCTGGTCGGGGCGGACGGACTGGCCCTGCTGCACCAGGACGACGTCGGCAACATCCACGCCGCACTCTGCGCCCAGGAGGTCGAACCGGACCTGCGGGTGGTGCTGCGGATGTTCAACATGAGCCTCGGCAACGGCATCCGGCAACTCTTCCCGAACAGCGCCGTACTCTCCGACGCCTCGATGGCCGCCCCGGCGTTCGTCGCGGCGGCGCTCGGCGAGGTGGCGCCGACGTACTTCCGGCACGGCGGTCGTACCCTCTTCGTCGCCGACCGGAGCGAGGTCCGGCCGGAGCAGGTGGTCTGCGGGCTGGCCGACACCCGCGACCCGCACCATCCGGTGGTGCTGCCGGCCGACCCCGCCGACGCCGACCTGGTGCTGGCCGAGGCGGACGGCCAGGTCGGCACCGAGCAGGCCACCCGGCGGCGGCTGCTGCGCCGGCAGCGGGGTGAGCGGCGTACCCAGCACTGGCGGCGGCACCGGATCGCGGCCCTGCTCCGGGCGGTACGCTCGTTCGCCACCCGCAAGATCGGGATGGCCACCATCGCGGTACTCGCGGTGATGGTGGTGCTCGGCGCCATGCTCTCGCTCGCCGAGCACACCAGCATCGGCAACGCGATCTACCTGACCCTGGTGACCACGATCGTCGGCGCCGATCCGGACCTCGAAAAAGGCGCGGCGGCCCAGATACTCCAGGTGGTGCTGAACCTGGCCGGGCTGGCGCTGATCCCGCTGATCACCGCCGCGGTGGTGGACGGGATCGTCAAGGCCCGGCTGGCGCTGGACGCCGGCCTGCTGCCCGGCGAACGCAGCGGACACGTCGTGGTGGTGGGCCTGGGCAACGTCGGTACCCGGGTGATGTGGCAGCTCAACGACCTCGGCGTCGAGGTGGTCGCGATCGACCAGGACCCGGAGGCCCGGGGCGCGGCGGTCGCCCGCCGGCTGGACATCCCGCTGATCATCGGCGACGCCGCCCGGGAGGAGACCCTGGACGCCGCCTCGGTCGGCACCGCGCAGGCCCTGGTGGTGGTCTCCACCGACGACGTGACGAACCTCCAGGCGGCACTGAACGCCCGGACGCTCCGCCCCGAGCTGCGGGTGGTGCTGCGGCTCTTCGACGGCGACTTCGCGCAGCGGATCCAGAAGACCTTCCGGATCGGCGTCTCCCGCAGCGTCTCCTACCTGGCCGCGCCCTCCTTCTCGGCGGCCCTGCTGAACCGGGCGGTGATCGCGACGATCCCGGTCGCCCGGCACGCGCTGCTGGTCGCCGAGGTGCCGATCGCGCCGGGCTCGGCCCTGGCCGGGCAGCGCCTCGGGGTGGTCGGCCAGGCGGAGTGGGTCCGGGTGGTCGCGCTCACCGGTGCCGGTCAGCGGCGTTCCGAGTGGTCGCCGGCAGCGGAGCACCAGCTCCGCCCCGGGGACGTGCTGACCGTCGTCGTCCGGCGGGCCGGCCTGAACCGGCTGCTCCGGGAGGCGAGTACGCCACCGCCGCCGGCTCTGGACTCGGGTGCGGTGCCGGCGGGTCGACCGGCCGACCCGGCGGGCTGGTCGTCGGATCCGAGCCGGCCCAGCCGGCGGACGGTACCCCGGCAGTCGGGCCGGGCGGCCACCCGGAGCCAGCCGGGCCGGCCGACCCGGCGAATCCAGCCGAACCCGTCGCCGTCCCGCGGCCCCGATCCGCAGTAGCCAGTAGGCAGGTAGCGAATCAGCCGACGTCGACGCCGAGTACGGCCTGTTCGTCCGGGCGGTGCACCAGTTCGTCGGCGAGGAACGACTGCACGGCCGGCGCCAGCCCGACGTCCCGGCCGGCCCGTTCGGACAGCCGCCAGCGGTGCTCGATGACCTGTGCGAAGAGTTCCGCCGCCTCGAGTTTGTTGCGCAGGTGCGCCGGCACCGCCCGGACCACCGGCTCGAAGACCTCGGTCAGCCAGCGGTGCGCCGCCTGCTGCTCGTCGGTGAGGTCGCTCTCCGCCCGGTAGGTGTCCAGGTCGTTGAGGAGCCGGCGGGCCTGGTTCTCCTCGGCGTCCAGCCCGGTCAGCCGGAGCAGCCGACGGGTGTGGTAGCCGGCGTCGACCACCTTGGGCCGCACCAGGTAGCGCCCACCGTCCACCACCGACATCGCCACCTCGGCGACGTCGAAGCCGAGTTCGTTGAGCCGGCGGATCCGGCCCTCGATGTCGTGCCGGGCCTCCCGCTCGACCTGCTGCTCGTAGGTGATCTCGTGCCACAGTCGCTGGTAGCGGAGTACCACCTCCTCGCAGACCACCTCCGGGTCGATCGAGGGGTGCAGCAGGCCGGCGGCCTCCAGGTCCAGCGCCTCGCCGAAGATGTTGACCCGGGCGATCTCCAGGTCCTCGTCCCGCTGCCCGTTGGAGAGCCGGGAGTGCAGCGCACCGGTCTCGGCGTCGACCAGGTAGGCGGCGAAGGCACCGGCGTCCCGCCGGAACAGGGTGTTGGACAGCGAGCAGTCGCCCCAGAAGAAGCCGGTCAGGTGCATCCGGACGATAAGCGCGGCGAGCGCGTCGAGCAGCCGGCTCAGCGTCTCGGGGCGCAGCGTGTGCGAGAAGAGCGCCCGGTACGGCAGGCTGAACTGGAGGTGCCGGGTGATCAACACCGGGTCGAGCGGTTCGCCGCGCTCGTCGTGTCGGTCGGCGACGATCGCCACCGCCTCCACCGACGGGAAGTCGATCCGTTCCAGCGAACGGAGCAGGTCGTACTCGCGCTCGGCCACCCGCTCGCCGGTCTCCTTGACCGCGTAGACGGTGCCGGCGAGCCGGACGAACCGGACGATGTGCCGGGAGATTCCCTGGGGCAGCGCCACCAACTGGTCGGCGGGCCACTGCTCCAGCGGGGTCGACCAGGGAAGGTCGAGCAGCGCCGGGTCGACGAGGGCCGAGGTGATCCGCACGGGTACCAAGCATGCCGCTCTGGAGCGCGTCGCGCCGCTCCGCGTGGGCGGGCACACACCGCCGACTCCGCCCGACCGGCCCGGTAGCGTGGTGCGAATGCGGGAAACCACCACGGTACGCCGACCGTTGCGGCTGCGCCCGGTCCGTCCGGCCGGCTGGTGGCTCGACGGCGTACTCGTCGCGGCGGTGGTCGGGTTGACCGCCGCGCTCGCCGCCGGCCAGCTGCTCGGCCTGGATCTGGCAGTACGGGACTGGGTCGACGCGCACCGGCCGGGGCCGGCGTACTGGGTGGCCCGGGTGTTCAACTCGCTGGGCCAGGGCGGCTGGTTCCTGATGCCTATCGCGTTCGGGCTGGCGGCGCTGGTCGGCTGGCGTACCCGGTCGGTCCGGCCACTGCTGGTGCCGGTCGGCGCGTTCGTGCTGACCTCGTTCACGATCGGCCCGATGAAGCTGTGGTTGGACCGCGGCTATCCGCACAACTTCGAGCTGCCGCATCCGGAGGAGCTGTTCAGCGACCCGGTGGACGGCACGGCGTACCCGTCCGGGCACGTGGCGAACGCCGTCGTCTGGTACGCCGCGATCGCGCTCCTGTTCGCCGCGCTGCTGCGTACGCTGGACCGCCCCGACGCCCCGCCCGCGCTCTACGCCGCGATCCGGCTGGTGCCGCCGGTGATCGTCTTCTGCACCACCACCTACCTCGGCTGGCACTGGATCACCGACTCGGTCGCCGGGTTGCTGCTCGGGCTCTTCCTCGGCCGGCTGCTCGACCGGGTGCCCTGGGACGACCTGCCGCTGCCCGCCCTGCCCGGTGGACTGCACCGTCGCGGAGTGTTCACCGACGACCTCTAGGCTTCGCCGTCATGGAGAGCGCCGTGTCAGAGCTGGAGCGCCGGCTGGGCGTACGGGATGCGGTGGTCATCGGCCTGGGGTCGATGCTCGGGGCCGGGGTGTTCGTGGTCTTCGCCCCGGCGGCGGCCGCCGCCGGCAGCGGGTTCGGCCTGTTGGGCGCGCTGGCCGTCGCCGGACTGGTCGCCTACTGCAACGCCACCAGTTCGGCCCGGCTCGCCGCCCGCTATCCGGAGTCCGGCGGCACCTACGTGTACGGCCGGGAGCGCCTCGGCCCGTTCGCCGGTTTTCTCGCCGGCTGGGGCTTCGTGGTCGGCAAGACCGCGAGCTGTGCCGCGATGGCGCTGACCATCGGGGCGTACCTGTGGCCCGGCTACGCCCGCCCGGTGGCGGTGGCGGCCGTGCTGGCGGTGACCGGGGTGAACCTGCGCGGCGTGCGGAAGACGGCCCGGGTCACCCGTTGGCTGGTGACGGTCACCCTGGTGGTGCTCGCCCTGGTGGCCCTGGTGGGATTATTCGGCGGCGAGTTCCGGCCGGCACGCCTAGGTGACGCCGTCGGCGGGCCGGCCGGTGCCGGTGTGCTCACCGCCGCCGGGCTGCTCTTCTTCGCCTTCGCCGGATACGCCCGGATCGCCACCCTCGGCGAGGAGGTACGCGACCCCGCGCACACCATCCCCCGGGCGGTGCCGACCGCGCTCGGTCTGGTGCTGGTGATCTATCTGGGGCTGGCCGTGGTCGCGCTCTCGGTGCTCGGTCCGGCCCGGCTGGCGGCCTCCGCCGCGCCGCTCGCCGAGCTGGTGGACGCCTCCGGGCTGCCCGGGTTGGCCTGGCTGGTCCGGGCCGGTGCGACGGTGGCGGTGCTCGGGGTGCTGCTGGCGCTGGTCGCCGGGGTCGGCCGGACCACGCTGGCGATGGCCCGCCGCCGCGACCTGCCGGGCGGGCTGGCCGCCGTGCATCCGACGTACCGGGTGCCGCACCGCGCCGAACTCGCCGTTGCCGCGGTGGTGGTGCTGGTGGTGGCGCTCGGCGACGTCCGGGGCGCGATCGGCTTCTCCAGTTGCACGGTGCTGGTCTACTACGCGATCACCAACGCCGCCGCGCTGACCCTGGGCCGGGATCCGGGCCGCCGGCTGCCGGTCCGGGCGGTGGCCGCCGTCGGGCTGGTCGGCTGCCTGCTGCTTGCGGTCACCCTGCCGGTCGGCAGTGTGCTGGCCGGGTTCGCCGTGCTCGCCGTCGGCGTGCTCGGCTACGCCGCCCGCCGGTTCGCCCGACCGGGCCGGGACTCGACAACCGGCCCATGACTGGCCGGCGGCCGGCCATACCCTTCTGGTACGAGGCCGGCGGTGCTACCGCCGGGTGACGCGGACACCGCACCTCTTCTCCTAACCTCTGCGGCATGAAGAAGGCCCTTGGCGCCGTCGGAATCCTGTTCGGGCTCTACCTGGTCGTCCGGGCCGTCGCCGAGCCGTTCGTGATCGACATGTCCGATCCCGCCACCTACCAGCAGGACTGGGGCGGACCGAGCCTGGCCGGAGTGCTCCTGGTCCACTGTGGTCCCGGGGTCGTCTCGGCGGGGTTGATCGGACTGGCCGCGCGTTCGTGGTGGCGACGGCGGCGGGCGGCAGCCGGGCATGGCGGTGCGGCGGACGGGCCAGGAGCCGGCCGCGACTAGACGAAGGCGCCGACGCCCTGGTATTCGGCCACCGCCGCGGTGCCCGGCTCGTATTCGAGCAGCAGCAGGCCGGTCGCCGTCGCCTCGGACCGGACGAGCCGGAAGCCGACGGCGGTGCCCGGTTGGTCGAGCAGCCGCCGCCCGGCACCGGTCGCGGTGGGCGCGACGACCAGCCGGAGCGTGTCGACCAGGCCGGCGAGCAGCAGGCCGTCGGCGAGGTCCATCCACTGCGAGGTACGCCGGACGAACAGCTCGTCCAGGTGGGGTACGAGCCAGCCGCCCCGGGTGAAACCGTCGGACGGGTCCTCGGCCGGTGAGCCGGGGCCCTGGCTGACCCCGTCCAGGGTGACGAACTGGGTGAGAGTGACCTTCATCGGGCCGCCTCGCTCTCGGCGACCTCGGCGAGTTGTTTGGCGACCGACCCCCAGCCGTCGACGAAGCCGAGTTCCTCGTGCCGGGCGCGGGCGGCGGGGTCGCCGTGCCGGAGCAGGATCCGGTAGTCGGTGCCGTCCGGGTGGTCGCCCAGGGTGATCTCGGCGGTCATCGCGATCGGGTCGGGGAGCGTAGGCCGCCATCCGCTGTCGATGGCGTTGGTGAAGACGATCCGCTCCAGTTCGTCGACGACCAGGAAGCTCGCGTCCATGTGCGGGACGAACTCCACCCCGTCGTCGCTGAGCCGGGTCACCAGCCCGCCGCCGGGGCGGACGTCGAGGCGGTCGACGCGGCAGAGGCTGGGCGCCGGCACCCACCACTTCGCGAAACGGGACGGGTCCGTCCAGGCCCGCCAGACGACGGGGCGGGGAGCGCGGATGATCCGGGTCAGGGCCAGGTCGAGGTCGGGGTTCATCGTGCGGTCAGGGTTCATCGTGGTTCTCCTGTGGGTCGGTGACGAGCCGTTCCAGGCGGTCGGTGCGCTCCTCCCAGATCCGGCGCTGCTCGGCGAGCCAGTCGTCGAGCAGGCCGAGGCGCTCCCGGTTGAGCACGCAGGTGCGTACCCGGCCGGACTTGACCGTGCGGATCAGGCCGTTCGCCTCGAGCGTCCGTACGTGCTTCATGAACGAGGGAAGGGTCATCGGGAACTCGCGGGCGAGGTCGCCGACGCTCGTCGGGCCACGTCCGAGGCGCCGGACGACGTCGCGCCGGGTCGGGTCGGCCAGGGCGACGAACACTCCGTCGAGCTGCGGCGAATACTGTGCCATGCGGCTAAGTATTACCGCCCGGAACACTTAGCGCAAGGGCTAAGTGTTCCGGGCGTACTGGCGACGACCAGGGAGATCACGCCGCCGGTGTCGCGGCCGTCGGCTAGCGGGTGGTGGTGATCCCGCCGCCGCAGGGCGCTCCCGGCTCGATCGCGGCGGTCACCCGGTAGGCCGAGATGAACGCGCCGATCGCGTCGTCGTCGGCGTCCTCGACGGTGAGCTGGTAGCCCCAGGCCTGGAGCGAGATGGGCGACGACTGCCCCGGGTACGGGCTCATCATCATGTGCGACAGCCCGCGTACCCGGGTGCTCAGCTTGCCCACCTCGGACGGCGGCAGGCCCGGCCGGAAGGTGATCCACACCGCGCCGTGCTCCAGGCTGTGCACGGCGTTGCCGTCCGCGATGGGTTCGGTGTAGACGTCGCCGTTGCAGTTCTGCCAGCGCGGGAAGTGCGGTCCGCCGGCCGGCGGGGTCATCGGATAGCTGACCGGCTCCTGGACGTGGTCCGTGGAGAGCGCCCCCGGATTCGTCTGCCGATAGTTGATCACGGCGGAGAGGTCGCCGCCGCTGTCCCGCTGCTGGTACCAGAAGAACCCGGCGACGCCGCAGACCAGGAGCAGCAGCAGCGCCACCCCGCCGGCCACGATCCCGACGATCAGCCCGGTACGCGGCCCCGACTTCGGCGCGGGCGGCACCGGCTGACCCTGCTGGTACGGGTACCCCGGCTGCTGCCGCCCGTATCCGGGCGGCGGCGCTGGCGGCTGGCCGGGTGGCTGGGCGTATCCGGGCTGGGGCTGACCGTATTCAGGTTGGGGCTGGGCGTAACCGGGCTGGGGCTGGCCGTAGCCCTGTTGCGGTACCGGCGGGGTGCCGTAACCCGGCGGCGCTCCGGCCGGTGGATAGCCCGGTGTCGCCGGAGCCGGTCCGGGCGCCGGCAGCGGCGCGGTCGGCGGGGCGTACGTCGGAGGCAGCGGGCCGGGCGGGGAAGCCGGCGGCTGCTCGGCTGACGGCTGCTCGGGATTGCTCATCGTGCCTCGCCTCCGAGGGGGTGCGGAAGGCCGATCCTATCGGGGTTGTGCGCGCGCCGGACCGCGTGTGGCTCGGCAGCCGGCGGTGGCCGGTCGAGCCCGTCCGTCCAGCCCGCCGAGCGGCAGGTCAGGCAGCATCGGTCTTCGGCGTCGCCCTCGCCCGTACGGAGTCGAGGATCGTGATGATCCGGTCGACGTCCTCGGAGCCGAAGAGAGTTTCCGGGCCCCGGGGTGCGACTCCGGTGAACGGGGACTCGTAGAGGCGCTCCGGCTTCATCACGCCGTTCGCGGTCAGGTCGCCGATGATCAGGTTGACGAAGTCGAGTTGGGCGGCGTTCAGCGTACGGCTGTCGAGGAACTCGCCGAATGCCTCCCGGGCCGCGTTCCGATCGAGCCCGACCAGGGACCGGATGAAGAGTCCGAGGCCCTCGGCGGCCCGCCGCGCCTGGTCGATGTCCTGCTTGTCGCCGACTCCGCTCTCGGCGAGCATCCGTTCCAGGTCGCCGAGGTCGGCGCTGGTGAGCTGCCGGTTGCGCCGCAGCTTCTGCAGGGCCACGTGATCCTCGTGCGCGCGGAGGTAGGCGCGTACCTTTTCGCGGAACCGTTCCCGGTCGGTGCCGACGCTCACCCCGACGAACTCCAGCTCGGTGACGCTGTCGACCTGGTCGGCGAAGTCGGTGTAGATGATGGTCCGCCTCGCCTTCGGGACCAGCCGGACGAGGTTGCGGATCCGCCGACGCGCCCGCTCCAGCATGGGCAGCGTGACGTCCTGCCACCACTCGTCGGCGGCGACCTCGTCGAGCAGCGTCAGCTCGGCGCGGATGGCCGGGATGGTGGTCTGCTCCAGCAGCGCCGACGCGATCTCCTGCACGTCGGCGCGCACCCTGGCGAAGTGTCGAGCGGAGCTGGTGACCACGTCGTGCTGGAGCCGCAGGATCATCAGGTCGAACCGTTTGGCCTCCTCGCCGTCGTCGGCGACCTCGCTGGGCAGTCCGGCCAGTTCGTGGGCGAGCTGGTCGGCTGCCTCGGGGGTGAGCGTCTGCCAGTTGGCGGGGTCGACGAAATACTCGACGGCGCGGCGGTGTGGGCGTACGACGATGTTGTCCAGGCGCATGCCACGGACCCGGGCGTGCAGGTCACGGGCCAGATCCCGGCGTAGGCCGGCTTCGCTGTGCGTGCCGTCGGTCGCGTCGTCCTCGGCGGTGTCGGTGGCGGCCCGGTCGTTGCCGGCTGTGCCGCCGAGCCGCTGGTCGAGCTGGCTGACCAGCTCCACCCTGGCCTTGAAGATCCGCTCGGTAAGTGACGGGCTCACCGAGCCCTCGCTGGTCGTCGGGTTCTGACCGAAGAACTCGAAGTTGCCGCAGAAGTCGAAGACGAAGAAGTCCTTCTTGGCGACGCCGGGGGCGAACAGGTCCGGCCGGAGCCGGGTGCCCCGGCCGATCATCTGCCAGAACTTCGTCTTCGACCGCACGATCTTGAAGAAGACGAGGTTCACCACCTCGGGTACGTCGATCCCGGTGTCCAGCATGTCGACCGAGATCGCGATGTGCGGGGCACGCTCCGGGATGGAGAAGGTGTCGATGAGGCTCTGGTTGCCCTCGATCTGGTGGGTGATGAGCCGGGCGAAGTCACCCTTGTAGCGCGAGAAGCTGGCGTCGAAGCGTTCGGCGATGAACTTCGCGTGGTTGTTGTTCTTGGCGAAGATGATCGTCTTGCCGATCCGGTCACCGCCGGCGACCTTGTGCCCCAGGGCTATTGCGTGTTTGGTCGAGTGGCCGTTGAACTGGGGATTCCCGGGGTGGGCGGACCCTTGCGGGGTTGAGGAAGGCGGGTGAGGCCTGTAGGTGATCATGGAGTTCTCGACGCTCCCGGACACCTTGAGGACCTCACCCGCGATGTCAGCATGCCCGATTCAGGTACTGTCCGCAGTTCGCACCCCCACCGACTCGCCACCGCGCCTTGTCACCGAGGGTGAAGAAGCTGGGCTCCAGCACTCGTTGGCCACCATCGCGGACCCCCGGTCCCCGCGTGGGGCGCGTTACCCGCTCGTCGGGCTACTGACCGTCGCGGTGTGCGCCGTGACCGCCGGCGCATCATCGTTCGCGGCCATCGCGGACTGGCTGCACGACCTCGATGACCTCGCCAGGGCCCGGCTCGGGTTCATCCGCGCCGTCCCGGCCGCGACCACGATCTGGCGGCTGCTGACCAGGTTGGACGCTGACCTGCTGGCCACCGTGCTCGCCGACTGGCTGCGTACCCGCGTCCCGCCTCCGGTCACGCCCCGACCTCGGCGGTACCGGATCGTCATCGCCATCGACGGCAAGACCATGCGCGGCGCCCGCCGCGCCGATGGCAGCCGGGTCCACCTGCTGTCCGCGCTGGACACCAGCACCGGCATCGTGCTCGCTCAGGTCACCGTGGCCGCGAAAAGCAACGAAATCCCCGCGTTCACCCCACTGCTGGACGCGGTCGAACAGGTTCTGGGTAGCCTGGACGGCCTCATCTTCGTGGCCGACGCCCTCCATACACAGACCAGCCACGCGACCGAGGTCGCCGCTCGCGGCGCCGACCTGCTCATCCCGGTCAAAGGTAACCAGCCGACCGTGTTTGCCCAGCTCAAGGCCTTGCCCTGGGCCCAGGTCCCGGTGGGTGACCGACGCCGCGAAACCGGTCACGGCCGGCGGGAGACCCGCACGGTCAAGGCGCTCACCGTAGCCACCCCCGGCGGTCTGCTGTTCCCTCACGCCGAGCAGGCCGTCCGGATCACCCGCACCCGCACCCTCAAGGGCAAGACCACCAGGGAAACCGCCTACTACACCATCTCCCTCCCCGCCGAGCACGCCCAACCCGCGGACCTGCAGTCCTGGGCCCGAAACGAGTGGCTGATCGAGAATCAGGTCCATCATGTCCGCGACGTCACGTTCCGTGAAGACCTCCACCAAGCCAGAACCGGCACCGGCCCCGCAATCATGGCGACGCTACGTAACACCGCGGCCAGTTACCACCGCACCAACGGCGATACCAACATCGCCCGCGCCACCAGACGCGCCGACCGTCGCCCGCACGACCTCATCACTGCAATGACCAGCAGCTACCCCAGAACGCAATGACCCTGCCTTGTGCCCCCGGGTCATCAGATATTCGAGCACCCGGTCGACGGTGTCGGCGTTGAAGAACCACTTGTTGACCGCCTCCGGGTCGACCCCGTCGGGGATCTCGCCGTCCTCGTCGCCCCACTCCAACTCGTCCCAGCGGTCCTTCTCGGCCGGGCTGAGGTCGTCGTAGCGCAGCCCTTTGCGCTGGATGCGCAGGTCGACGGCGACGACGTTCGGTGGGACGAGATAGCCTTCGCCGACCGCCTCCTCCAGGTCGTAGGCGTCGGTCGGGACGCCGTCCTCCAGGTCGAAGAGGCCGTAGGTGTTGCGGTCGACCTCGTCCTTCGGGGTGGCGGTCAGCCCGACCAGCAGCGAGTCGAAATAGCTGAAGATGGTCCGGTATTTCTGGTAGACCGACCGGTGCGCCTCGTCGATCACCACCAGGTCGAAGTAGCCCGGCCCGAACCGGCGCAGGTCGCCGTCGGTCTGGTTGATCAGGCCCAGCATCGTCGGGTACGTCGAGACGTAGACCCGGCCCTCGGCCACCTTGTCCTCGACCAGGTTGACCGTGGTGACGTCGGACAGGTGCGCCTTGAACGCGTTGGTGGCCTGCTTGACCAGGGCCCGCCGGTCGGCGAGGAAGAGCACCCGCTTGGCCCAGTTGGCCCGCATCAGCAACTCGACCAGGGCGATGACGGTGCGGGTCTTGCCGGCCCCGGTCGCCATCACCACCAGCGCCTTGCGCTGCCGGTCAACCTCGAAGGTCTCCACGATCCGCCGGATCGCCCGGTGCTGGTAGGGGCGCTCGACGATCCCGGAGTCGATCGGCTGATTGGCGAGCCGTCGCCGGGTGGAGCGGCGCTGGACCAGCAGTTGCAGCTCGTCCTTCGTGTAGAAGCCCTGCACCTGGCGGGGCGGATAGGCGGTGTCGTCCCAGAGCCAGATCTCGTAGCCGTTCGTGTAGAAGATGACGGGCCGCTGGCCGTACTTCGCCTCCAACGCGTCGGCGTAGTGCCGGGCCTGCTGCTGGCCGCTGATCGGGTCGCGCCGGGTCCGCTTCGCCTCGATCACGGCGAGCGGCTTGTCGTCGTTGCCCCAGAGCACGTAGTCAGCCCGGCCGTTGCCGGAGCCGCCGGGCAGGCCGGTGAGCGGGAACTCCCGGTCGCGCCGCTGGTCGAGCCGCCAGCCGGCCTCGGCGAGCAGCAGGTCGATGTAGAGGTCGCGGGTCTGCTTCTCGTCGTAGTCGTGGGTGTCCGGCCGACGCTCGTTGGTGGCCTTGGCCGCCGCGACCTCCTTGCGTAGCTTGGCGATCTCGGCGTCTAGGTCGACCTTTGCCGTCTCGGCCTTGGCCAGCACCTCGTCCTGGGCGGTGAGCCGGTCGTTGAGCGCCTTCAACTCGGCCCGGGTCTGGGCGCGGATGTCCGTCGGGCGAGGGATGAGCGAGGCGTGGAAGGCGAGCGCGCTGGGTGGCATCGCCGCCGGGTCGCGGGTGTAGCGGCGGGCGATCCAGTACGTCACGTGGAACAGCTCGCGGACGGCGGCGACGGCCTCCCGCTCGGGTACGACACGGGCATCGTGTACGCCCTTGTTGCCCAACCGCCGGATGAGGTGCATCTTGGTGGTGATCGGGGGACCGGCCAGATTCTGCATGGTCGGCTCGGTGATCATCGTGTCGAGCGTGGCCCTGCGCGGCAAGCGGAGAGTGCTGTCGGCACGGTAGAGCCACTGCAGAGCGTGTTCCAGGCACCGGCGGGCATAGAGGCAGGTCATCCGGGTGTCGGCATAGACGTATCGTTCGGCTCGCCTCGCCTCGGTGAACAGCTCGGGCCACTCGGTGTGGAGGAACGCGAAGTTGCTCATCGAAGATGATCTCCCCGGGAGGTGGGCAGCCCTCGATAGTGACACATCACAGCTCCCCGCGGAAAGCCCGATCCTGCAACGAGGCGAACAGCTCGTCCAGCTTGGACAGCTGCGACTGATGGGCCTCCCTTAATGTCTCTACCTCTGCAACCCGGTCTACGAAATTCCGCTGTAGATCGAGGGGAGGAACTGGGATCAACACTGAGCCGAGACCCTGGATATTAAGGTTGTACTGGCCCGCAGAAGTCTTGCAGCGCTCGCGCAGGGCCGCTCGCCCCGCAGTGCTACCCATGAATTCCCTTACGAAAATAGGAAGAACGAACTCGGTGGTTAGCCGCGTCCGGATCAAGTACGACGCATATATATATTGGCCTGTCGGAAAGCCGGCATGTTCCACGATATGCGGATCGAAGACTGCACATCGGCCCACGAAATCAGGGTTGCCATTTGTTCGCACAAACAGCAGGTCGCCCTCGGCTAATCTTAGACGATTGAAGTCGGAGGAAGACACCTCCACAAGTTTGATCTCAGATAGATCCAGTGCACCTCTAACTACATTCGGGATGCGTAGCGCGGGCCTGCCTTGGGCGCCTGACTTGTTCGATGTTCCGTAGCGGAACTCCGAGACTAGGTTTCTGAGCGGTGTCATCGGCCAGCTTTTCGGATTGGAACGCGGCTCACCGAACATCGACAAGAAGAGCGCCTGGCCGAGGCTATCGAGGTGGGCGAGTGCTTGGCGGCGCATAGCGCGTAGCTTGTCCGCCCGATCCAACACCTCGACAATCCTCCGCTGCTCTTCCATTGGCGGCAGGGGAATCTCGACAGATGAAACGACTGCCTTGGAGATTTCCTTGAATGTAGCACCGTTCCCGAGGCTATCAAGGTAGGATCGCTTCATTTGGAGCCAGTGGAAGAGATATTTTGCATTCAGTCGATCGGGGATTGGTGCAAGACTTTTGAATCCCTGATTCGTTGCCATCGGAACACTATTAATGGCAACATGACCAATAGGTGCACGGGAACTGAGCAGCACAGAACCTGCGGGAAGCACGGAGGTTGCACAGCTATTTAGGCCAGCTCGAGTGATCTTCCGTGGCGTGTCGTCAATGAATGCTCCAGAAAGACCGCTAACGTCTTTTGGTGTCGCCCATCGGATCTCTCCGTCCCAGTATTTCTTGACGTTCGTCTTGGGCGTGGCGCCTGACACGATCTCGCAGCAGTCGTCGAGTCTACTAGTCTGCCAGCCGCTCATCCGAGCAGCGCCTTCAGATTCGACGTTCCCTGCTGGATCTCGGCTTCAATCCGTTCGAGGTCTGCCAAGATCTCCAGAGGTGTGCGGTATCTTATCTTCTCGTGAATTACCTCTTTGTAGCGGCTGAGGCTGAGGTCGTAGTCCTGGGCGACGATGTCGTCCTTCGGAACACAGAAGCTCTGCTCGTTCCGTGCCCGCTTCAGTTCGGTGCCGTTCCGTTCCGCCCATCGCGCTAGGACATCCGGCAGGTTGTTCTTCGGATGGTCCGCCTCTGTGAAGTCAAGTGACGGCGTCGGGCCAAGCTTCTCGCCTGTGAGTAATGGAGCCCTCTTGTCGTCGAGACTCCACCCATCGGCGGTCACCTCGTAAAACCAGACGTTGTCGGTGCCACCGCTGTTAGTCTTCGTGAAGAAGAGGATGGCAGTCGACACCCCAGCATACGGCTTGAAGACGCCACCGGGAAGCTTGACGATCGCGTCGAGCTTATGGTCGTCCACGAGCATCCGACGAAGTTCTTTGTGGGTCTTGGTCGATCCAAAAAGGACTCCATCGGGTACGATCACCGCTGCTTGGCCGCCGGGCTTGAGTAAACGCAGGAGAAGCACCAGGAACAGCAGTTCGGTCTTCTTGGTCTTGACGATCTGGAGCAGTCCCTCGCCGTGCTCTCGTAGTCAAGGCTCCCGGCAAAAGGCGGGTTGGCGAGGATGACCGAGTACTTCTCGGCCTCGTCACTGACACTCTGCGCGAGCGAGTCGCGGTACTCGATGACCGGATGTTCGACACCGTGCAGCAGCATGTTCATGCTGCCGACTCGGAGCATCGTGCTGTCGAAGTCGAAGCCGTGGAACATGTCGTGGTGGAAGTGATGGTTGCGCTTGGGGTCGTGGAAGGCGTGCGGGTGTTCGCGCCGGACGTACTCGCTGGCCTCCATTAGGAACCCGGCGGTGCCACACGCCGGGTCGCAGATGGTGTCGTCCGGTCCGGGGCCGATCATCTCGACCATGAGGCGGATGATGTGCCGAGGAGTCCGAAACTGTCCGTTGTGGCCGGCGCTGGCGATCTTGCCGAGCATGTACTCGTATAGGTCGCCCTTGGTGTCGCGGTCGTCCATCGACACGTCGTCGAGCATGTCGACCACGCGCGACAGCAGGGCGGCGTTGGGGACGGTGAACCGGGCGTCCTTCATGTGGGTGGAGTAGGTGGAGCTGTCACCACCGAGCGTGCGCAGGAACGGGAAGACGTGTTGCCCGACGATCTCGAACATCTCGCCCGGCTCGGCGTTCTTAAAGCGCGACCAGCGTAGGTCCTTGTACGATCTGCCGAGCGGGTCGGTCCCGTCGGGGTAGATCGGGCGCTCGATCGGCCTGCCCGTCCGGGTGGCCTTGTTCTCCGCGAGTTCGTGCAGCTCATCCAGCCTACGGATGAAGAGTAGGTAAGTGATCTGCTCGATCACCTCAAGCGGGTTGGAGATGCCACCGGACCAGAAGGCATCCCAGATCCGGTCTATCCGACTCTTCAGCTCACCAGTGATCACGTAGCTACTTCCCCAGGTCTTCAGTACATGAAGGACGTTCGAGGACGTAGGGTACGCCGATCCGTCGATGGGTGAGGTCAGGCGTCAGGCCGGACGCCCGGCACCGGGAGCCGATTGAGGAAAGCTGCCCGGTCACCGCCCGTTGCTAGAGGGCTGACGCGGCGTGGCTGTTTCGGTAGGGTCGGCGGCATCCGTGACGTCGGGAAGGACCCCAATGCCCCTTGTCGTCGTTCCAGTGGGCTTCAGCCGTGTAGCGCACCACTGGTATGCGCGGCCGACCGACCCGGAGCGCGGGCCGTCCGATACAGAGGTTGAAAGGCTGACGGTCGTCGGCGTGTCTGCGTGATCTGCGTCGATGGTTTCGGTAGGCCGGAGGCATGAGGTATCCGGCTGGTGGTGGCATGAACGCGGCAGCCCGGGTCCGGCGTGAGAAGGTCCGGATGCAGGCCGCGGCCATGTTCGAGGAGTCCAAACCGTCCACGCAGATCGCTGCTGAGCTGCGAGTTTCCCCAAAGTCGGTCCGTGAGTGGAGACGTCGCTGGGCTGCCGGCGGGACTGCGGCTCTGGCATCGTCGGGGCCGGGTGGTTCGGACTGCAAGCTCTCCGAAGAGCAGCTCGGTGAGCTTGCCGACCTGCTCGACCGGGGGCCGGTGGAGCAGGGCTGGCCCGACGCCCGGTGGACTCTGGCGCGGGTCGTCGAGGTGATCGAACGTCGTTTCGGCGTCTCCTACACGCTGCGCGGGGTGTCCTACCTGCTGCACCGCATCGGCTACCGCCAGCAGGTCCCGACCCGACGGGCGATCGAACGCGACCCCGAGGCGATCGCGACCTGGCACCGCAGGCGGTGGCCGTCGGTAAGAGGTTAGCCGCGGCCCGCGGCGCCTGGATCTGCTTCCAGGACGAGGCCGGCCAGGTGCTGCGCCCGCCGGTAGCCAAGACCTGGGCACGCCGCGGCCGCACACCCGTCGTGGAGATCTCCGGCAAGGGCTCCGGACGGGTGTCGATCGCCGGCCTGGTCTGCCTCAAGCCCGGCGAACGCGGCCGGCTGATGTGGCGCACGCGGCTGCACCGCGGCCGCAAAGGCGAACGCGGCAGCTTCAGCGAGGACGACTACATCGCCTTCCTCGGCCAGGCTCACCAGCGGTTACGTACACCGATCGTGCTGATCTGGGACAACCTCAACACCCACGTCAGCCGCCGCATGCACGCCCTGATCGCGGCCCGGCCGTGGCTGACCGTGATCCGGCTGCCGTCGTACGCACCCGATCTCAACCCGACCGAAGGAGTCTGGCGATGGATAAAACGCGGCCTGACCAACATCGCCGCCCACGGCGCCGACCACCTCGCCGACCTGGTCAAACACCGCCTACGCGCCTGCCAGCAACAGACCGATCTCCTCGCCGGCTTCTTCGCCAACACCGGCATGACCCTCGACCCCGAACCACCGTGACAGCCCGAACCTCAGCCTTTCAACCTCTGTAGCAGTCGCGTGCCCCCTGCCCGCCAACGTGGACCGATCGAGGTCGGGCGATCGTGATCGAGGCGCTGTGAGTGTCGGAGAGGCGAAGGCAAGGCTTCAGCAGGGCGTCGAGTCGGCCGGTGTAGCTAGAACGATCATCGAGGCCATCGCAACCGATACCGGGGACGCCGCTCGGCTCGCTCAAACCACTCTGTACGACAGCGAGCACCCCGAGGCTACGAGAGCGTTGGCGTGTCTGAAGTCGGCTACCGATGAGTTGGATCTGGTCGTCCGGCGCATCGACATCAGTGTCGAGGCCGCCAACGAGTACCGGGAGACGCTTGGATGACCAGCGTCGGTGAGGTCGTCGCTCAACTGAAGGCAGTGGTTGAGCGCCTGGACCGCGCGGTTGTCGCTACTGGACGCGGCCAGGCCGAGACGGGACAGGCCCGCGACCTGTTCGCCGAGGTGGGGCAGGGCAGCGATCATCGGCTGATCCGGACGGCAGTGACGGCGAGCAGTGAGGCGGCAGCCAAGTCCGAAAAGGCGGCCCGTCTCCTGGCAGAGGCCGCCGGTCACCTAGCCGCCTACGCCAACGTGATCGCTCCCGGCTCGGCCATCTCAAAGGATCAGGCCACCGATGCGGGTCCCTCAGGCGAGCAGCTTGTCAGTGAGGCTGAGAAGGTTGAACGCGGCCTCCGTGGGTTCAGCAGGAGGATCGCGCAAAAGGCGGAGTCGGCTGGGGAGACGGGCAAGAAGCTGGTTGACTTCCTGGCGGAGTCGAAACCGTCGGGCACCGCCTCGACCACCCAACCGTTGCCTCCGACGCCGAGGAATCCGACAACGGCAGGGACGCCGGGTGACGCGGCTGAAGCTCTGGTCGTGACGGCTGCTGCGGTGGTGGCGGTCGCCCTGAAGGCTGCAAGCTCGCGAAGGAAGAGGAAGGAACCAAAGCGTGACTGACCGGACGGCCTACCTTGAACTCATACGAGAGCTGGTCAACGGCGACGCGGAGGCATACCGCGAGCGCTGTGCGGAACTGGACGAGAAGGGCTGGGACGAGCTTGGAATCGTCGTGGGTGCTGCCTTCTTCCTCGCCGCACGCCAGCGCCGGGTGACCTTCCAAGACGAAGCAGCCATCATCCGGTACGTTGCAGAGACCCGTGCCGAGATGGCGGACACCAGCTTCGACCTTGATCCTGCGGTGGCTGAGAAGCTTTTCGCGGCGACGACAACGGGTGATACTGACGAGCTGGACAACGTTGATCCCAACCTCATCATCGAGTCCGAGATGTTGCTGCTGTGGAAGCTGCTCAGGCCACTGTCGGCAGATGAGCTGTCGCGGTTCCTGGCTGAGGTCGACTCGCTCTCGGCGCAGTGGGCTGAAGGGGAGTAGCTTCAACGGGCTCGTTTGTCGGCGCCGTTAGGCGTGCGTGGGATCGAGTAGCGGTTTGATCTACGCCTGTGGCGGATTCTCTGCCACGTAGGTGCCCTTGCCCGGGTGGCTCTCGATGAAGCCGCGTTCGCGGAGGACGCGCAACGCCGCCTGCGCAGTCGAGAGGCCGACCTTGTAGTGCTCGGCGAGCTGACTGTAGGTCGGCAGCTTGTCGCCAGGTGTCAGCT
This sequence comes from Micromonospora sp. WMMD1102, assembly GCF_029626265.1. Taxonomy (NCBI): domain Bacteria; kingdom Bacillati; phylum Actinomycetota; class Actinomycetes; order Micromonosporales; family Micromonosporaceae; genus Micromonospora; species Micromonospora sp. WMMD1102. Next base: position 8,156,657 of record NZ_JARUBN010000001.1, read on the forward strand.
CACCGCTGCGGATCTGTTCGGTTATGCCGTTCACGATCCGCAGGTAGTCGGGCGTCCTGATGGTCATGGTGGTACTCCTCGCTCGGCACCACTAGTTGACCACGGCACGCAAGCCATGCACAACAAGGCCGACAACCTCATTGACCTCATTGCCCTCATTGACTTCGTTGATATGCCCGAGTAGCGTGACTCGGCGTGCGGCACTCCTCGCTCGGCAAGCCAGGCGTTCCGCTCCCCCCGGGTGGCCCTGCCCGGGAACGTGCCGGGGTGGCTGTCGGCCACCGAGTAGTGACCCGAACCTGCTTTGTGGTTCGGGCTGCCCCGGCCCGACACGCGGATCTCTAGCGGAAGGAGATTCTGGCCCGTCCGCCGGCGGCGATGGTCACGCCTCCCGCAAGCTCCGCGCTGGTATTCGGGTTACTGCTCGTCGTCGCCCTCGCCGACCAGCTCCGGGCGGTGTTTCGCGATCCACTTCTCGACGTCGGACGCGCGCCACACCTTGCCCTGTTGCAGTTCGGCGATCGGTGCCGGAAACGCCCGGTGGGACGTGATGGCGTAGACCCGTTGCCGGCTGATCCCACCCAGCCGCATCCGGATCTCGTGTGCGCCCATCAGTCGCATGACCGTGACCGTAGGCGCCCGTCAAGAGGCGCAAGTCAACTTGTCAGACAGCAACATGCTGAACACTCTTGACTAGTACTGTAGTCACCAGTCAACGTAGGAAACATCGAATGAGCGGCCAACGGAAGGGTTGCCATGTTCAGCGCTGACCTGGAGTCGACCACCACCACACCGCCCCCGGAGGCGGCCACCACCGAGGACGCACCAGCCGAAACACCAGCCACGACACCGGTCGCCGTGCCGGCCCAGGACGTGCCCGTGGACACGCCGGAGGCGAGTGCGGCGTGGGCGGCGGAGCAGGTCGCGGGCGAACTGCGGGACGCCTGCCTGACCGTCGCGGCGGCCGGCGCGCTGCTCGAACGGACCGGTGCCGGCTCGGCGCACCCGGAGCTGCGGCAGGCCCGCCGCTGCACCGAGGACGCGCTCGACCTGGCGCACCACGCGGAGCGGTTGGTCGGCAGCGGCATCCGCCGGGTGCACGAGCGCTTCGGTCGCGACGACGTGACGAGCATCGGGCAGGTCGCCGGCACCCTCAATATCTCGCAGACCCAGTTCGCCGAGGCGGCCGAGCGGATCGCCGGGCTGCCCGACCGGCTGCGCGGGGCCGGGCAGCGGCTCCGGGACGCGGGCGACCCCGACTGTTCCACCGACACCGTGACCGAGCAGTGGTCGCAGGCCGCCGACCAGCTCGGCCTGATGACGGCCAGCCTGACCGAGGCGGCCGGCGCGCTTGCCTCGTACACCGATCGGTTGACCGGCGCGACCAGCTAGAGCCTCTTCCGGGCGCCGTGAGGGCATGGCGGCCGGAAGCGGGAAAAGGGCCCGGGGCGGATGCCGGGCTCCGGTCGCCGGCTGTCCGGACAGCCGGCGACCGACCCCGTCCGCCTCGGCGCCGCCCGCCCGCCACCCCTCCCGGAGGACCGACATGCGACGACAGCCCAGCGCGCCGGCAGCGGGCCGGAGGCCACGATGATCTATCGAGCCCGGCGGCGCATCGAGCCGCCCCAGGTCCGTGCCGCCACCTTCGGTGCGCGGTGGCGCGGCCTAGACCCCGAAGAGGTGTACGCCTACCTCGGCCGCCTCGCCGACGAACTGGAGTACCTGCGGCAGGCCGAGAACATGGCCCGCACCGAGGTGGAGCGCTTCCGGCAGGCGCTGCGGCAGTGGCAGACCCGGCACGCCCGCTGCTGGATCGTCGACCCGCACCGACACACGCCGAACCGGGGGCACTGGTGAACGGAGCCGACCTCGACGCGCCCGCCCCGGCCAGCCGCTGGACCGGCTATCTCGAACTGATCCGGGAACTGGTCAGAGGCGACGCGGAGGCATACCGCAAGCGGTGCGCGCAACTGGACGAGACCGGCTGGGCGGACCTGGGGCTGGTGGTCGGCGCCGCGTTCTTCCTCGCCGTCCGGCTGCGTCCGCGTGCGTTCCCGGACCGGGTGGAAATCATCTGGTACGTCGCCGACGCCCGTGCCGAAATGGCCGACACAAGCTTCGACGTCGACCCGAGAACCGCCGAACGGCTCATCGGGGCTGCCACCATCAGCGACGCCGACGACCTGGACGACCTCGACCCCGACGCCGTCATCGAGGCCGAGATGCTGCTGCTCTGGAAACTCCTCCGGCCACTCTCCGACGACGAGCTGTCCGGTTTCCTGGCCGAGGTCGACGTGCTCGCGACCCGGTGGGCAGCGGACTAGCAGTACCGAACCCGCGCAACCCTTACCCAGAGCGCTGGAGTGCCTTGCGCCAAGCCGGTGCGATGCGGTGCCGGGTAGATCCGGACGAACACGCGGACCACTGGCAGGGCGCGGTCAACTACGTCAACGACACCGCAGAGCTGTCGGCTGTGTTGCGATCCTGGGAGGACCGGTTCGGTGCTCGGCTGATAGGGGTCGGATTCGCCGAGCTGTATCTGAGCGTGGCCGCCCTACCATCAGATCGTGCGGAGGCCACCCGGGTGGCGGCGGAGCACTTCGCGTTCTGCCCGGACAACGTCTGGCAAGCAGGGCGCGCACACGCTCACCGCCTACGCCGAGCGGCTGATGAACGCCCCGATCTGGAGCTTCTGGTGGGACTGACACCTCATGCGATCTGGCGTAGGTCGTTGCCGTAGTCGAAGATGATCCGCATCCGTGCACCGAGCGCACGAGCGTAACGACTCAGCGTGGCAACCTCGTTGACGTCCAGGTCGCCGTTCTCGATCTGGCTGACACGACCGGGCGTCACGCCCATCAGTTCAGCAACCTGACGTTGGGTGAGGCCCAGCCGCTTGCGTTCCTCAGCCAGGTGGAAAGCGTTGCCCCACGCCTCGGTGCGGGCACGTTCCACGGCGAGCGCGTCGTCGTCACCATCGTGCAGCTCCGCGCGGACTTCCTCCCAATCGTGGAACTCGCTCACGATTCCTCCTCCCTCCGTTTTCTCTCGGAAGCCAACCAGTTCTCGTACGCGATTTCCGCTATCGGGATCATCGCTTCGTACCATCGCGACCAGTTGCCGGCCTTGTTGCCACCAACCAGCAGCACCGCCTGGGACCAGGGGTCGACGACGAAGATGACCCGGATTGCGACGTCGCGGCCCGACCTCGGCCGCAACTCCTTCAGGTTGCCGATGTTCGAGTCCCGCAGCGTGTCGACAAGTGGGCGACCGAGCCCGGGCCCGACTTCGGCAAGCATGTCGATGACGACGTTGACAGACCGGTACGCGTCCGCGTCCGACTAGCGCAGGGTACGGAGCCACTCGCGGACGTCGGTTGTCACCTTGATCGTCCAACGGTGGGTCGGCTCGGGCGGCACCAGCAAACTATAGCCCGATCTATACCCGCTCGCGCTCAGGTGGGACGACAAATGTCTCGGCACGCCATGCCAGTGGGGTTGCGCGGTGGCCCCGGATGCCTGCCCCGACAACCGGGTGTCGTCAGTCGGAGCGGGACGGTACTGTGCACTCGCCTTGGCGCGCGAACGGGGAGGGCTGCTCGGGTGGGATACACGTTCCATGTCGATCTGCGGGGCATTGTCGATCTGCTCAGCCATCATCTCTATGCCAGTCCGCAAGTCTACGTCCGGGAGCTGATGCAGAACGCGGTTGACGCGATCGCCGCCCGGCGGATCGGCGAGCCCGGCGTCCGGGGCGACGTCCGGTTCGAGTCACCCACCTCGACCGGCGACGGGACGCTGCGGATCCACGATTCCGGCATCGGGCTGACCGAGGAGCAGGTGCACGAACTGCTCGCCACCATCGGCCGCAGCTCCAAGCGGGACGACTTCGGCTTCGCCCGGCAGGAGTTCCTCGGCCAGTTCGGCATCGGCCTGCTCTCCTGCTTCCTGGTCGCCGACGAGATCCGGGTCTGGACCCGGCAGGGCGACGCCCCCACAGTGGAGTGGACCGGCTATGCCGACGGCCGCTACGAGGTCGAGCTGGCACCCGCCGACCGGCAGCGCCCCGAACCGGGCACCACCGTCACCCTGGCGCCCCGGCGGGACATGGAGCACTGGCTGGACGCCGAGACCGTGCACCGGCTCGCCGCGCTCTACGGCTCGATGCTGCCGATCCCGGTACGCGTCGACGACCTGCCGGTCACCGCCGGGCCGGCACCCTGGGAGACGGATCCGGCGGAGAGCGGCCTCGCCCGGCGGAGCCGGCTGGCGACGTACGCCCAGGAGGTTTTCGGGTTCACGCCGTTCGCCACAGTCGACCTGGCGGTGCCGGAGGCGGGGCTGCGGGGTGTCGCCTTCGTGCTGCCGGCCCCGGCGAACCCGGCGACCCGGGTCGCGCACCGGGTCTACCTCAAGCGGATGCTGCTGTCGGAGAGCATCGAGGGGCTGCTGCCGGAGTGGGCGTTCTTCGTCCGCTGCGTGGTCGACACCAGCGAACTGCGGCCGACCGCCAGCCGGGAGGCGCTCTACGAGGACTCGTTGCTGGAGCAGGTGCGCGAGGCCCTCGGCGACCGGTTGCGCGGCTGGCTGACCCAGCTCGGCCGGAGCGGGTCGCAGCAGCTCGCCGAGTTCCTCCGGATCCACCATCTCGGGGTCAAGGCGCTTGCGGTGCACGACGACGAGATGCTGCGCCTGGTCGACCAGTGGTGGCCGTTCGACACCAACCAGGGCCGGCTCACCCTCGCCGAGTTCCGGGACCGGTTCGGAGCCGTCCGCTACACCCCCTCGGTCGACGAGTTCCGGCAGATCGCCTCGGTCGCCGCCGCCCAGTCGATTCCGGTGGTGAACGCCGGCTACGTCTACGAGGCCGAGCTGGTGGCCCGGCTGCCGGACCTCGACCCGGCGATCCAGGTCGAGGCGCTCAGCTCGACCGACCTCGCCGCCGAGCTGGAGCCCCTCGACCCGGCGACCGCGCTGACCGTACGCCCGTTCCTGGCCACCGCGCAGCGCACCCTGGACCGGTTCGGCGTCGAGGTGCAGGTCAACGCCTTCGACCCGATCAGCCTGCCCGCGCTCTATCTGCTGGACGGCGACACCGCCCTGCAGATGGACCTGCGGCAGCGGCAGCAGGAGGCCGACGAGACGTGGACGGCGATCCTCGGATCGCTCACCGCCGGGCACGACGACCGGCCCCGGCTCGTCCTCAACCACCGCAACCCGCTGGTCCGGCAGGCGATCGGCGTCGGTGACGAACAGCTGACCGTGCTGGCTGTCGAAGGTCTGTACGTCCAGGCCCTGCTCCTCGGCCATCAGCCGCTGCGCCCGGTCGACACCGCCGCGCTCAACCAGTCCTTCCTCGGGCTGCTCGGCAGGGCGATGGCCGCCGGCACCGAGCCGTCGAAGTCCGAGCCGCCGTCGAAGTCCGAGCCGCCGTCGAAGTCCGAGCCGCCGTCGAAGTCCGAGCCGCCGTCGAAGTCCGAGCCGCCGTTGAAGTCGGAGTCGGAGTCGGAGCCGTCGGGGTCGGAGGAGGACCGGTGACCGCCTCGGAGCACGACCTGCAGGAGATGCTCCATCAGGCGTGGAGCCTGCCGGACGGCCCGGCCCGGTTCGCCGCGCTGGACACGGTGTTCCGGCACGCCGACGCCGCCGGAAACGTCGAGTTCGCCTTCCGGGCCCGGATGAACTCCATGAGCGGGTTCCACCACGGCGGCGACCCGACCCGGCTCTTCCTCGCCTTCTCCTGGTGCCTGGCCACCTTCGACAAGCAGCCGGAGGTGGCCCACCAGCACGATGCCCGCTCGCTGCTCTGGAACTTCAAGTGGGTCGTCTGGTCCCTGCCACAGTTTCCGGAGATCCCGCTGGAGCGCACCGCGGCGGTGCTCGACGACATGGAACGCCGCTATCTGCTGGGCGGGCACAGCCTGCACGCCGTCTACCAGCACCGATGGCTGGTGGCACACCACGTCGGGGACTTCGCCGCCGCCCAGGAGTGGTACGACCGGCTGCTCACGGCGCCCCGGGACAGCCTCTCCGACTGCGGGGCCTGCGTACCCTCCGGTCAGGTCCGCCACCTGGTCTCCCTCGGCCGGTACGAGGAGGCGAACACGGTCGGCGAGCCGTACAAGCGGGGCGGATGCACCGAGCAGCCACAGTGGATGCTCGCCGAGCTGCTGCCGGCGATGCTGCACACCGGCCGGCTCGACGACGCGGTCGACGCGTTCCGGCGCGGCTACGCGCTGGTCCGCAACGACCGCCACCATCTCGACAACATCGGCCGCTACCTGCACTTCTGCGGGCTCACCGGTAACGAGACGCACGGGCTGGAGCTCGTCGAGCGGCATCTCGGGTGGCTGGAGCGGCCGTCGTCGCCGTACGCGGCGATGGAGTTCGCCTCGGCCGCGGCACAGATACTCGGTCGGCTGCGGGCGGCCGGACACGGCGACCTGGTCGTGCGGCGCCGGCTCGACGACGGCCGGCGCGAGGAGACGAGCGTGGCCCGGCTGCACGACGAGCTTGTCGCGCACGCGCGGGAACTGGCCGCCCGGTTCGACGCCCGCAACGGCAACACCCACCAGAGTGCCCGGGTCGAGGCACGGATGGCGGCTGAGCCGGTGGTCGACCGGCTACCGCTGACCGTGCTCGCCGGCCGGGCAGCGGCCGACCAGGGCAATCCGCTGCGGAAAACCCTCGACCGGCTGCTGGAGCGGCTCGCCGGAGAACTCGCCGCAGGTGACGAGACCGGAGCGGCCCGGACCCGGTTCGAGGTCGCCCGGACGCTGCACGAGGGGAGCGGCGACTGGCAGGACGCGGTGGAGGCGGCCGAGGAGGCGCTGCGGTCACTTGCCGGGGCCGGGCTGACGGATCTGACGTTGAGCTGTCGATACCTGCTCTGGCAGCTCTATTCCGGCCGGATCTACCAGCACTGCGCCGAGGTAGCCGAGCAGCTCGCCGCACTGGTGGCCGCCGAGCGGCTGCCGGCGGAGGTGCCGGCGGTCGAGGTGCTGCTGGAGGGGGCGGCTGACCGGACCCCGGCTTCCGAGGCCGTCGACTGGTTGATCGAGGCGGCCGACCGGCACCGGATCCGGGCCGTGGACGGAAGTCAGGCCGGGGACGAAGATCCGATCGCGGGTGAGTTCCGTACGTTGCGCAAGGCGCTCGTCCGGCTGTCGGGCCAGCCGGCAGGCGAACTCGGCCTGGCCGTGCTGGCCCGGATCGACGGGCTGCTTCCGGCGGGCCAGACCAACGGGCTGCTCCCGGCGGCCCCCGGTACGTCGGCGGAAGACCTTGTCATCCTCCACCAGGCGGCGGCAAAGGTGCTGGCCGGAGCTGACCGGTTCGACGAGGCGATGTCGCGGCTGGACCAGGCGGTGGCCCTGCTCGGTGACCTTTCGGATCCGGAGCAGGCGGCGGAGATCCGCGGCAGCCGGGCCCGGCTGCTGCTGCACGCCGGTCGGCCGGCCGAGGCGGAGGACGAGGCAAGGGCGGCGATCGGCGCCGATCCCGACTCGTGGGCCGGGCCGATCCTGCTGGTCAAGGCTCTTCGGGCGCAGGACAGGCAGGACGAGGCCGCCCGGGTGATGACCGACCACGACCTCGACGAGGAGGATCTGGACTACGACGACGAGTGACGGTCACGATCCCCTGTGGGCAGGTGCGCTGCCGATCCTCGCACCTGCCCGGGCTGTAGGCGGATCGAGTTGTCCGCTCCCTGACCGAGTCGTCCGGAGTGGACGTCAGTCCGTCCACTCGCCGCCGCGCATCACCTGGACGACGTTCAGGTCGTCGTCCAGCACCACCACGTCGGCCCGCCAGCCGGGCAGCAGGGCACCGATCCGCCGTTCGCCGAGCCCGATCGCCCGGGCCGGGGTGGTGGCGGCCATCCGGCAGGCGTCCACCATCGGGATGCCGGCCGCCACCGCCGCGCGCAGTGCCACGTCCATGGTCAGCACGCTGCCGGCGATCGCGCCAGGGGAGGAGGCCGGCGAGGAGTCCGGGGTGGCCAGCCGGACCGTACCGTCGGCCACCACGACCGGCTGGCCGCCCAGCTCGTACTCGCCGTCCGGCATCCCGGCCGCCGCCATCGCGTCGGTGATCAGGGCCGCCCGGTCCGGCCCGGCGACCCCGGCGGCGAACGCCAGGGTGCCCTCGTGCAGGTGTACGCCGTCGGCGACCAGTTCGCAGACCACGTTGGGCGAGCCGAGCAGCGCGAAGACCGGCCCCGGCTCCCGGTGGTGCGGGCTGGGCATGCCGTTGAAGAGGTGGGTCGCGACGGTCGCCCCGGCGATCACCCCGGCGCCGACCTGTTCGTAGCTGGCGTCGGTGTGCCCGATCGCGGCGACGACCCGCCGGGAGACGAGCAGCTCGATCGCGGCCAGCGCACCGGGCAGTTCGGGGGCGAGGGTGACCATCCGGACCGTACCGTCGCCGAGGGCGAGCAGTTCGGTCAGCTCGTCCAGCGACGGGTCGCGGAGGAACTTCGGGTTCTGTGCCCCGCAGCGCACCCCGGACAGGTACGGCCCCTCGTAGTGCACGCCGGCCAGCACGCCCTCCTTGACCAGCGGCGCGTACGCCTCGGTGGCCTCCCGCATCAGCTCGTGGGGTGAGCTGACCAGGCTGGCCAGCATGCTCGTGGTGCCGTGTCCGAGGTGGAAGGCGGCAGCGGCCCGCGCCTCGTCGGCGCCCCCGGTGGTGAAGGTGTGTCCGCCGCCGCCGTGGCTGTGTATGTCGACGAAGCCGGGCACGATCCAGTGCCCGTCCCGGATCGACGGGTACTCGGCGACCGCCGAGATCCGGTCGCCTTCCAGCTCCACGCATCCCTGGCGGATCACGCCGGTCGGGGTTACCACCTTGCCACTGATCCGGGCGGTCATGTCGTCTCCTCGCTGTCTTCCGACCGGGCGATTGCGTCGCTGTCTTCCGACCGGTCGATTGCGTCAAGGGCGAGCAGGGCGGCGCCGAGCGAGCCGGCCTTGTCGCCGAGGGCCGCGCGCAGCAGCCGGGGCTCGGTCTGGAAGGTCAGCCGCTGCCGCAGCGCCACCCCGAGCGGGTCGAGCAGCGCGGCGCCGGCCTCGGCCAGCCCGCCGCCGAGCACGACGGCCTCGGTGTCGTAGAGCGCCTGCGCGACGGCCAGCCCGTCGGCCAGGGCGTCGACCGTCTCCCGCCACACCCGCGCGGCGGCCTCCTCACCGCCGGTCGCCCGGCTGACCACCTCGGCGGCGGTGACCGGGACACCGGCCAGTGCCGTGTAGCGCCGGCCGACGGCGGCGGCCGAGGCGACCGCCTCCAGGCAGCCGAGCCGTCCGCAGCCGCAGCGCGGCCCGTCGGGGCGGACGACGACGTGGCCCAGCTCGCCGGCGGCACCGTGCGCCCCCGGGAAGGCCGCGCCGTCGACCACGTGTGCGGCGGCGATCCCGGTGCCGATGGCGAGGAAGAGCACGTGCCGGATGCCACGTCCGGCGCCGAGCCGCGCCTCGGCGAGGCCGCCGGCCCGCACGTCGTGGCCGAGCGCCGCCGGCAGCCCGAGCCGCGCTCCGACCAGCTCCCGCAGAGGTACGTCCCGGAAGCCCAGGTTGGCCGACCAGACCGCCCGGCCGGTGGTCTCGTCGACCACCCCCGGCACGGCGAGCCCGACCGCGACCGGGGTCAGTCCGTCGGCCCGCGCCTTGCCGGCGAGTCCCTCGGCCACGTCGAGGATGCTGCCGACCACCGCCGCCGGCCCGCGCTCGGCACCGGTGGGGTGCCGTTCGGTGTGCGCGACGCACCCGTCGGGGCGGACGAGGGCGCACTTCATCCCGGTACCGCCGACGTCGAGGGCGACCACGACCTGCCCGCCCCGACCGCTGCCGTCGCCCCGACCGCTGCCGTCGCGCGGGCCGCCTCCGGCGGTCGGCTGCGGTGGCCCGGCGGGGTAGGTCACGTGAGTACCACGGAACGGCTGAGGTGCCGGGGTGCATCCGGGTCGAGGCCGCGCCCCTTGGCCAGGGCGACCGCGAAGCGCTGCGCCAGGATCAGGTCGGCCATCGGGTCCACCGGGGTACGCCCGGCCGCCCAGCCGCCGATCACCGCGTGCACGCCGTGGGTCCGGCTGTGCACGAAGGCGGCCCCGGTGGCGGCGATGTCCTCGGCCAGCCCGTCCGGGATCTCGCCGAACGCCCAGACCACCCGCCCCGGGCCGGCGATCGAGATGGGGCCGTGCCGGTAGTCCATCGCCGGGTACGCCTCGGCCCAGGCGGTCGCCGCCTCGCGGCACTTCAGCGCCGCCTCGTGGGCGATCCCGACCGTCCAGCCCCGGCCGAGGAAGGTGATCTGCTCGACCCGGGCGGGGTCGAACGGCAGCGGGGCGCGTACCGCCACCTCGGCGTCGGCGGCCAGTGCCGAGACCTCGGTGCCGAGGTGGGCGCGGAGCAGGGCCAGGGCGCTGGTGGCGAACCGGGTCTGCACCACCGAGCGCTCGTCGGCGAAGGGCATCGGCACGGCCTGTCCGGCGAGGTCCACGGCCGGCGAGGCGGGGTCGCCGACCAGTACGGTGCTCGGCCGACGGTCGCGCAGCGCGGCGAGGATGTCCAGCACCTCGGTGGTGGTGCCGGAGCGGGTGATCGCCAGCACCCGGTCGTAGCGGCGGTCGAGCGGGAACTCGGAGGCCTGGAAGGCGTCGGTCTCGCCATGCCCGGCGCGCTCGCGCAGCACCGCGTACGCCATGGCCATGAACCAGGAGGTGCCGCAGCCGACGACGGCGACCCGCTCGCCGGGCCGGGGTAGCGCGGCGGTGGAGTCGGCGGCCAGCGCGGCGGCCTGTCGCCAGCACTCGGGCTGACTGCTGATCTCCGCGTCGACGTGGCCCATCGCAGCTCCTCGCGGGGCGGGAAGCCGCACCGGCGGACGGCGCCATGTGACGGCGGACCGGCCTGCGCAATACGGCTCGGTTAGACGATCTTTCGCGCGTTATTCTGCGCGAAACATGACGGTGGTGGCAACCGCGCGCAGCTTTGCGCAGCACAAAGTTTTGCGGCCGGGCGTTTCGCGCACTATCGTGCACGGAATCTCCGCAACGGAGCTGGATCCGCAACGGAGCTGGAGGCGGGAGGCCCGGGGTGGACCGCTACGCGCGCTGGAACGCACTGCTCGAACTGCTCACCGATTCCGGTCGGGTCAGTGTGGAGGACGCGGCCGCCCGGCTGGACGTCTCGCAGGCGACCATCCGGCGCGACTTCGACCAGCTCGCCCAGCAGCAGATGATCACGCGTACCCGGGGTGGAGCCGTCGCCAACGGCGTCTCGTACGACCTGCCGCTGCGCTACAAGACCGCCAAGCACTCGGCCGAGAAGCAGCGGATCGGCGCCGCCGCGGCGGCCCTGGTCGCCCCGGGCATGGTGGTCGGGCTCAACGGTGGGACCACCACCACCGAGGTGGCCCGGGCGCTGGCGGTCCGACCCGACCTGAACAGCAGCGCCGACGGCGCCCAGCTGACAGTGGTGACGAACGCGCTGAACATCGCCAACGAGCTGCTGGTCCGGTCCCGGATGAAGATCGTGGTGGCCGGCGGAGTGGTCCGGCCGCAGTCGTACGAGCTGGTCGGTCCGCTCGGCGGCGCCCTGCTCCGCGAGGTCACCCTCGACGTGGCGCTGCTCGGGGTGGACGCCATCGACGTACAGCTCGGGGCGGCGGCGCACCACGAGGGCGAGGCGTCGATGAACAATCTGATGGTGGCCCGGGCGAAGCGGGTGGTGATCATCGCCGATTCATCCAAACTGGGCGGACACGCCTTCGCGCGGATCTGCCCGGTGGAGCGGATCGAAACCCTGGTCACCGACTCGGGCGCGGACCCGGCGACGATCCAGGCGTTCCGGGACGCTGGCGTCACCGTGGTCCGCGCCTGAACCGACCGCCAACGGTTGGCACGCCTTCTTGATCCACAACATTCATCGAGAGTAATGTGCCCACTGTCCTGAGGGAGGTGAGTGCGATGGTGGCATATCTACGTGCCGTAAGTCGGCGGGTACGGCGGTCCCGGGTCAGCGGGGCCTACCTGTACATACCTACAATCTGCGAGAGGCCTGGCTGGCCCGGCTCGAAGACGGACGACCTGTAGGGGCCGGTAGGCGTTTATTTCGCTGGACGGTAGCGTCGATCGGCGAGGGCGGCAGGCACGGCTGGCCGCCCTCGCCTCTCCGGAGGTACGAGATGGCACGTAGCACCGTGCCGGGGCCGCGGGGACGGTGGCTCGTCGGCGATGTCACCGCGTACCAGCGGGACCGCATCGGATGGCTGACCCGAAGCCGGGCGGAGTATGGCGACCTGGTGCGGTTGTCGCCCCAGGTGGTGGTGGTGCATGACGCGGAACTCGGACACGAGGTGCTGGTCGCCACGAACGACTCGTACACAGTGGACAATGGCTTCCGTGCCAGCAAGCGGCACCTGGCAGCTCAGGACGCCCGCATCGGCGGGTGGATGAGCGTACGGCGCGACGTCTGGAAGGCGATCGCGGACCGGATAACAGAGACACACATGCACCGTTTCGTGGGCATGCTGACCGAGGATCTCGCCACCCGGTCCAACGGTCCGGTCGACGTGGTGGAGGCCAGCCGGGCCATGCTCGGCCGCGCGATCGTCGACTTCTGTCTCGGTGGCGACGAAACTGAGCGGCAAGGGCTGACGACCCTCTGCGCGGCAGCGGACGACCTCTTCCTGGCCGCGGTCCGGTCGCTGGTCGGCGGCGAGGGCCGGGTCGGCTGGTGGCCACGTCCGGCGGCGCGGGCGGCCGTCGCGGCCAACGAACGGCTCCTGGCGCTACTGGGCGGCATCGTACGGCGCCGGCACGCCGGGTCCGGCCCGCCGCAGCCGCGCGACCTGCTCGACGGGCTGCTCGTGGGTGCCCGGTCCGAGGTCGACCTGGACCGGGTGGTGAGCGTGCTGCGTACGATCATGTTCGCCTCGCACGGGGTCCCGGGCGCGGCCATGTCCTGGATCGCCCTGCTGCTCGCGGAGCACCCGGACGTCGCCGAGCGGGTGGCCGCCGAGGCGCGGCAGGCCCCGCTGACCGCGACGACCCCACTGCCGTACACCTCGGCGGTCATCCAGGAAGCGGTACGGCTGTATCCGCCGCAGTGGATGATCACCCGAACCGCCCGTCGTCCGGTCGAGCTGGCCGGTCACCGCCTGGCGGCCGGTACCGAGGTGCTGATCTGCCCGTACCTGATCCACCGGGATCCGCGGTGGTGGTCGGATCCGGAGCGGTTCGATCCGGAGCGGTGGCTGGGGCGGGAACGGCCACACGCGCGGCACGCCTACCTTCCGTTCGGCGCGGGTCCCCGGATCTGCCCCGGGTCGCGGCTTGCCACGGTCCAACTCGCCGCGGTTACCGCCGTGCTGGCTCGTGACTACCGGCTGGACCTGCCGCCGCTGGCCAGCGTGACGCCCGTCGCCGACGGGTTGCTTCTGCCGGCCGCGCTGACCGGCGGCTGGCATCCGGTCGCCACCGCTCCGGCGTAGCTCATTCGGCCCCTGCGCCCCGTCGTCTCCTGGTGGCGCCCTTGGGGCCGGTCCTCGACGTCACCGCATGGCCGTCGCTCGGCAAGCCGGTAGCGTGCATAGCGTAGTAGCACGCAAAGCGATGGTACGGTGTCGCCGATACCCGGACGTGATCCGGTACCGGACGTGACGTGACAGAAAGGCCGAGATGGCTGCCGTACTGGAAATCGAGGGTTTACGGAAGACCTATCGGAGCAGACGTCGGGGCACTCGACGCGCCCTGGACGGATTCGACATGCGGGTCGAGGCGGGCCAGGTGCACGGCTTCCTCGGCCCGAACGGCTCGGGCAAGACCACCACCCTGCGTACGCTGCTCGGGCTGATCCGGCCCAACGGCGGCCGGATGGCGATCCTCGGCCAGGAGGTGCCGGCGGCCCTGCCCACGGTCGCCGGCCAGGTCGGCGCGATCGTCGAGTCCCCGCAGTTCTTCCCGCACTTCTCCGCCCGGGACACCCTCTCGCTGCTGGCCGGCGCCGGTGGCGTGCCGCAGACCCGGGTGATGGAGGTGCTGGAACTGGTCGGGCTGCGGGAGCGGGCCAAGGACCGGGTGAAGACCTACTCGCTGGGCATGAAGCAGCGGCTGGCCGTCGCCTCCGCGCTGCTGAAGAACCCGAAGCTGCTGATCCTGGACGAGCCGGCCAACGGTCTCGACCCGGGCGGCATCCGGGAGATGCGCACCCTGATGCGCGACCTCGCCGCCTCCGGCATGACGGTGGTGGTCTCCAGCCACATCCTCGGCGAGGTGCAGCTGATCTGCGACTCGGTCACCATCATCTCGCTCGGTCGCCGGGTCGCCGCCGGCCCGGTCGGCGAGGTGCTGGCCGAACACTCCGGCGGCGGGCTGCGGGTGCGGCTGGAGGCGGTCACCGACCTGCCGGTCGCCGCCGACCTGCTCGCCCGGTCCGGCGCCCGGGTCACCCGGCACGACGACCACCTGCTGGTGCACGAGGTGGACAAGCCGGCCACCGTCACCCGCACCCTCGCCGCCGCCGACCTCTACGTCAGCGAGCTGGCCCCGGTCACCGTCGACCTGGAGAGCGTCTTCCTGGAGCTGACCGCCACCGCGCCGGTGCCCGGCCAGCACCGCCAGGTGGACCAGTCCGTGGTGGTGGACGGCAGCCCGGCGGCCGACTCCGGCACCCACGGGGGGTGGGGAGTGTGAACCTCTACACCACGGAACTGCGCCGGCTCGGCAAGCGGCGGTTCATCCGCTATCTGACCCTGGCCGGCCTGCTCGTGCTGGTCGCCGTCGCGGTCGGGATGTTCTTCACCAACCAGAAGGTCGGGCCGGAGCAGGTCGCCGCGGCGAACCGCGCGGCGGAGCGGGAGTACCAGCAGAACGTCGCGATGACCGAGCGGCACCGGCAGGACTGCGAACGGGCGAAGGCGGCCGGCGGCACCTCGCCGGAGGGCTTCCCGGACGACTGTAGCGTCATCCAGCCGCCGCCCCGGGACGTGTTCCGGGCCGAGTGGCACATGCCGGCCACCTTCGAGTTCCGCGAGGAGTTCGCCGCCACCGTCACCACGCTGACCGCCGTACTCGCCCTGGTGGCGTTCGTCGGCGGTGCGTCGTTCGTGGGCGCCGAGTGGAGTACCGGCGGGATGATGAACCTGCTGCTCTGGCGACCGCAGCGGATCCGGGTACTCCTCACCAAACTGGCCGCGCTGCTCTCCGCGCTGTTCGGCGTGACGGTGCTGACCGCCGCGGCGTGGACGGCGGCGTTCTGGGCCACCGGCAGCCTCCGGGGCAACACCGCCGGCATGACCTCCGGAGCGTGGCAGTCCTTCGGCCTGACCGGACTGCGCGGGCTGGTCCTGGTGCTGGTGGCCGGGACGCTCGGCTTCGGCCTGGCCTCGCTCGGCCGGCACACCGCACTGGCCCTCGGCGGCGTACTCGGGGTGATGGTGGTCGGGCAGTTCGGGCTCGGCATCGTGATGGCGATGGCCCAGGTCAAGTTCATCGAGAGCTGGCTGTTGCCGACGTACCTGCTGGCCTGGATGGACAAGAAGGTCACCTTGCAGAACTGGGATGCCTGCCAGGCGTCATACACCGGGGACTGCCAGGCGCTGACCAAGGACATCACCTGGCAGGACTCGTCGGTGCTGCTCGCCGTCGGCCTGGTGGTGGTGCTCGGCGGGGCGATCTGGTCGATCCGGCGGCGGGACATCACCTGACGCCGCGGCACGGGGATCGGGGGTCGGAAGTCGGGGGCGGCGGCCGGGGGGCGCCGTCCCCGGCGGCCGGGTGACGATCGTCGCCGGGTCGCCGGGTCGCCGGGTCGCCGGGTCGCCGGGTCGCCGGGTCGCCGGGGTGACGGGGTGACGGTTGTCGCCGGTGGCGACCGGTGCGGTCCTGAGCTGGCGTCGGTAGGCTGGTGAGCCCCAGGTCGAGCCCTGTCCACCTCCGCGAGGAGCGCCATGAGGAACGCCTCCGCTCCGGCCGGCGACCCCGCCGAGGGCGGCACCGATCCCGGGCCCGCCGGGGCGCCGCACGTACCGCAGCCACGGCCGGCATCCGGCGCGGAGACTGCGGACGTACCCGAGATCCCCGCACCGGCACCGCCGGCCGACCCGGCGCTGTCCGAGCGGGAGCGCGAGATCCTGGCCTTCGAACGGCGCTGGTGGAAGCATGCCGGTGCCAAGGAGCAGGCGATCCGGGACGCCTTCGACCTCTCGGCGACCCGCTACTACCAGCTCCTCAACGGACTGCTGGACAATCCGGCCGCGCTGGCGGCCGAGCCGGTGCTTGTCGCCCGGCTCCGCCGGCTGCGCGCCGCCCGCAGCCGCAACCGCCGCCGCTGAGGCGACGGCCGGTCCACGGCAGGCGCGGACGAGGCCGGCTATTTCTCGTAGGTGCGCAGTCCGTTGCCGAGCGCGATGAAGGTCGGCGCCCACTCGCCGATGAAGATGCCCCAGCGATCGGCCCGGTCGATCCCGGCGTTCTCCATCTGCTTCGACATCACCCAGCTCACGAACGACAGCCCGATGCTTGCCATGCCCGCCATGTACATGTGCTCGGCCCGCAGGCCCATCCGGTGCAGGTGCTCCAACATCTGCGCTCCCCCCTCGCGGTCGCGTCCCCCGATCCTCGACGCTACCGCCAGTAATCGCCGCTGGTCGGCAGGTTTCCAGGATGGGTAGCCGGTCGGGCCGGTCGGGCTGGTCGGGGCGTCAATTTCGGCAGGGTCGGGCCCGGCCGCACGGTAGACAGGAGGGGAGACCAGTCGCCGGAGCGCCGGGAGCCGCCGATGACACCGCCAGGCCGGAAGCGGCCGGAGCCGCGCCGATGATGCGGGTCCGGTCGGCCTCGGCGCCCGTGCCGGGCAGGCTGGAGAACGAGGACCACGTCTTCCGGTACGGGGAGCTGGTCGGCGTACTCGACGGGGCGACCGTGCCGGACGGCTTCGACACCGGCTGCGTACACGGACCGGCCTGGTACGTCCGGCGGCTCGCGGCGCGGCTCTGCCTGGCCGCCGCCGACCGGCCCGCCGCCGCGCTGACCGGCAACCTCGCCGCGGCGATCCTGGCGGTACGCGCCGACCACGGCGGCAACTGTGACCTCGACCATCCCGGCACCCCGTCCGCCACGGTGTGCCTGCTGCGGGACGGTGGCGACCACGTCGAGTACCTGGTGCTCTGTGACAGCCCGCTGGTGCTCGACCGGGGCGAGCGGATCCAGGTGGTCTCCGACGAGCGGCTGGGCGCGGCAATGGCGGAGCTGCGGCAGCAGGCGGACACCGTGGCCCTGGTCGGCGGCGACGCGGACCCGGCCACCCGGTTCCGCCGGGCGGTGGCGTTGCAGCGGGAGCGGATGAACCGTACCCACGGCTACTGGGTGGCCGCCGCCAATCCGGACGCGGCGTACCACGCGGTCACCGGCAGCCTGTCGCTGCGCGGGCCGGAGCGGCTGCGCCGGGCCGCGCTGCTCACCGACGGTGCCTCGGTCGCGGTCGAGCAGTTCGGCCTCTTCGACTGGCGTGGCCTGCTCGACCTGCTCGGCGACGCCGGGCCGGGCGAGCTGATCCGCCGGGTCCGGCTGGTCGAGGCCGGCGACGGCCAGCGGCGGGCCGGCTTCAAGCGGCACGACGACGCGACGGCCGTACTCTGCGAGTTCGACGACGATTGAGCACCGGCCCGCCCGCCAGCTCTCGGTGCCGCCCTTGATGATCGGATCGCGGTGGTCGGCCGGCCGGCGCCGCGGGCGGCACGACCAGCCAGGCGCCGAGGGGGTCGGCCGGTCGGGTCGGGTGGGCCGAACGGAGCGGGTGCCGGCAAACCGGTGGACGCGGCGGCGGGGCGGCGAGAAGCATCGAGATCATGACCCGTGAGGTACGGCTGACGCCGGTAGACGAGCAGAATCTCGAACCGCTGCTGTCGGTGGCGGCCGCCGAGACCGAGCCGGACGAGGTGATGCCACCGGTCGAGGCGCCGGCCGGCTGGTCACAGGCGCGCCGCGACGCGTTCCGGGAGTTCCACCGGGCGAACTTCGGCGGCCTGTCCGGCCCGACCGGCAACCTGATGTACGCGATCGTCCAGGACGGCGACGTGGTGGGGATGGCCCGGCTGGCCCGGCACGCCGAGCCGGGCACCCTGGAGACCGGGATGTGGCTCGGCAAGTCCACCCGGGGGCAGGGGATCGGCCTGATCGCCCTGCGGCTGCTCCTCGCCGAGGCGATCGAGGCTGGTGCCCAGCGGGTGATCGCCGAAACCAAACCGGACAACCTGCCGGCGCTGAACCTGCTGAGCCGCTGCGGCGCGGTGCTGGACGGCGACGGTACGGTGGTCCGGGCGGAGATCCGGCTCGGCGTCAACGAGGACGTGGCCGGCGCCTGGTGAGGGCCGGGTGGTCCCGCCTCAGTCGGCGACGGCGCCGGGGCGCAGCCCGGCGAAGATGATCGCCAGGGTACGGTCCCGCAACTCCGCGTCCCAGTTCCCGTGCAGCGCGCCCTGGCAGGTACTTGCCAGCAGCGCCATCACCTCGGGCAGGCCCACCCGCCGGTCGACGGTGCCGGCCGCCCTGGCCCGGAGCAGCAGGTCGTGCACCGCCTCGACCAGCACGTCGAGTACCTCGGGCAGCGGGATGTCGACGCCGGTCCGGGCGAGCAGGTCGACCACGGCCTTCTTGGTGGCGGCCTGTTCGACGGTCCGGGCGAAGAAGGTGAACAGCCCGGTGCCGTCCCGGTCCTCCGCGCTCAGCGTCGCGGCCTGCTCGACCAGCCCGGCCAGTACGCCTTTCATGATCGCGGCGAGCAGGTCGTTCTTGGTCGGGAAGTGCCGGAAGACGGTACCGATGGCGACGCCGGCCCGGGCCGCCACCTCCTCGGTCGACGCCCCGACGCCGTGCTCGGCGAAGACCTCCTCGGCGGCGGCCAGGATCCGGATCCGGTTGCGCTGCGCGTCGGCCCGGAGCGGCCGGCCGGGGTCGGCGGTCGTCATCCGGTCCAGCCTCCGTTGCAAAGTGAGTCCTGACTCATTATCGTCCTAAGTTGAGTAGCCACTCATCATATTTGGGAGGAGGCGCTGCGATGAGCACGCCCACCGAGGTCTTCGCCCGGATCCGGGAACACTTCCTGGCCAACACGCCCGTCTTCGAGCCCGACCAGCTCGCCGAGGACGTGGTGGTGGAGATGCCGTTCGCCGCACCCGGCCGGCCCAACCGGATCGAGGGCCGGCGGGAGTTCCTCGACTTCGCCGCCGCCGGCCGCGCCGAACTGCCGCTCCGGTTCGACGACTGCCGCAACGTGGTCATCCACGAGACCACCGACCCCGAAGTGATCGTCGTCGAGTACGAGCTGGTCGCCACCGTGACCACCACCGGCCGTTCCGGCTCCGCCCAGTTCATCGCGGTACTCCGGGTCCGGGACGACGGCCGGATCGCACACTGGCGGGAGTACCAGAACCCGGCCGCGCTGGCCCTGGCGGCCGGGCCGGACTGAGCCGAACTGAGCCGGGCCGAGCCGGGCCGAGCCGAACTGAGCCGAGCCGAGCCAGTCACCGCTGGGCGGCGTAGGCGGCCAGCCAGGCGACCTGGGCCGGGTCCAGCGACGGCCGGACCCGCTCCCGGGCCGCCGCCACGTGCCCGGCGTGCACGGTGCTCGCCTCCAGCGACTCCCGCATCGCCGCGAGCGCCGCCTCCCGGACCAGCGCCGCACAGTCCGCGGCCGAGAACCCGTCCAGCTCCTCGGCCAGCGCCGCCAGCTCCACCTCCTCGGCCAGCGGCACGGACCGGGCCGCCGCCCTCAGGATCTCGGCCCGGGCGGCACCGTCCGGCGGCGGCACGTAGACCAGCCGTTCCAGCCGGCCCGGCCGCAGCAGCGCCGGATCCACCAGGTCCGGCCGGTTCGTCGCGCCGACCACCACCACGTTGCGCAACTGCTCCACCCCGTCCAGCTCGGTGAGCAGCGCCGCGACCACCCGGTCGGTGGTACCGCCGTCGGTGGCCTGACCACGCAGCGGGGCGAGCGCGTCGACCTCGTCCAGGAAGACCAGCGTGGGAGCCGCCTCCCGGGCCCGCCGGAACAGCTCCCGGACCGCCCGCTCGCTCTCGCCCACCCACTTGGAGAGCAGCTCGGCACCCTTCACCGACAGCACGTTCGCCCGCCCCGTACCGGCCAGCGCGGTGACCAGGAAGGTCTTGCCGCAGCCCGGCGGGCCGTAGAGGAGGACGCCACGCGGCGGCCGCACACCGAGCCGGGCGAAGGTGTCCGGATAGTTCAGCGGCCAGAGCACCGACTCGGTCAACACCTCCTTGACCTCCGCCATGTCGCCGACGTCGTCCAGGGTGATGTCCGCCAGCTCCAGCACCGAGGACTCGGCCATCGAGGTCGGCCGGACCACCTCCAGCGCCGCCGAGAAGTCCGCCATCGCCACCGTCGGGGCCGTCGCCTCCTTCTGTCGCAGCGCCGCGCGTACCCCGGCCTCCCGGGTCAGCGCGGCCAGGTCGGCGGCGACGAATCCGGGCGTACGGGCGGCCACCTCGTCCAGCCGGACGTCCTCGTGCAGCGGCATCCCCCGGGTCAGCACCGTCAACTGCTCGCGCCGCAGCGCGGTGTCCGGCAGCGGGATCGCGATCTCCAGCGAGAGCAGGTCGGGGGAGCGCAGCGCCGGGTCCACCGACTCGGGACGGCCGGTGGTGCAGACCACGGCGGCACCGGAACGTACCGTCTCGGCGAGCAGTTGGCGGAAGACCGTACCCACCGGTCCGGGTGTGTCGCGCGGGGCCAGCGCCTCGACGTCGGAGACCAGCAGCACCGCTGGTGGCGCGTCCCGGACCGAGGCGGCGGCCTCGCGCAGCCGGCGGGCGGCGGCGTCGTTGGTGAGCGCGGCCACCTCCGGGGCCCAGATCGCGGCGAACCGCGCACCCACCGCCCCGGAGACCGCCTGGACCAGCGCCGACTTGCCGGACCCGGCCGGGCCGGTCAGGAGTACGCCGAGCGAGACGGTGGTGCCGAGCCGGCCCAGCACCTCACGGTGGTGGAAGCCGAGGTCCAGCAGCTCGGTCAGCTCCTCGGCCTGGGCACGCAGTCCGGGCAGCTCGTCCAGGCCCGGTGCCGGCGCCGGCGCCGGGCCACCCGGCGTCCCCGGACGGGTCCCGCCGGTCACCGCCCGCACCTCGGCGCTGGTGCTGCCGTGTGTGGCGTGCCCGTCCTGCCAGCCGACCACGCTGTCCATGGTCACCAGCACCGAGTCGACCCCACCGCCGGCACCGGACGTTCCGGACGTCCCCGCCGCACCGGCCGCCGTCCCCGCCGCACCGGCCGCCGTCCCCGCCGCACCGGCCGCCGTCCCCGCCGCACCGGCCGCCGTCCCCGCCGCACCGGCCGCCGTCCCCGCCGCCGGGCCTGCCAGGTGGGCCGGCGCACCGGTCGCCGACTCCGCCGAGATGACCGTCAGCAGGGTGCTGGTCCAGGCGTAGCCGACGGTGTTGGCCAGGCTGCGCCGGGCCGCCTCGACCAGGGTCCGCACCGCCGCGTCCGGGAGTACGTCCTGGGGGAGCAGGGAGACATCGTCACCGGCGGTCACCACCTTGCCGAGCAGCGCCAGCCGGAGCATCTCCGGCGAGACCACGGCGACGATCTCCGGCGGCCCGGTCAGCACCACCCGGCGGGCGGCCACCACCGGAGCCGGCGCGACGGTGACCTGGCTGCCGTCGCGTACCCCGAGGTTGCCCAGCACCAGATCGTCGGCGTAGAGCAGGGCGCGACTCGCCGACGGCTCCGCCCGGGCCACGATCCCGGCGGTGGTACGCCGCCCGGTGAGCCGTACCGGAGCGCCCGGGTGCAGACCCAGCGCGGTGAGTACCTCCGGATGCAGCCGGACGATGCCCCGGCGGGCGTCCAGCGCGGCCGGCCGTAGGCTGGCGGTGAGCGTGAGATCCCGACCCGTCACCGGCCGAGAGTACCGACCGTCGAGCAGCCGCCGGGACGCGACGACCCTTCGAACTGCCGCCTGTGCCTCAGGGCTGGTCCTGCCGGTGTGTCAGGGCTGGTCCTCGGGGCCGAGCAGGGACGGGTCCCGGCGGATCAGGTCGGCGAGCCGGGCGGCGGCGTCCGGGCTGGGCGGATCCTCCGGGGCAGCCCAGCTCGGCACCGTCTTCACCGACAGCGGCCAGGAGTGCGGCGGCTGCCCGGCGGTCGGCAGCGCCGGCTCGGCGGCGGGGCGTACCGTGACCGTCCCGTCCGACCAGGCCACGTGCATCGCCGAGATGTTCGGCCCGTCGGCGACCCACATCGTGACCGCCACGTTCGGATATTGCGCGACGACCCGCTGGACCGCCTCGGTCACCTCGTCGACAGGTGACCCGGCCCGGGCCGCCGCCTCCTGGGCCCGCCGTCGTTGCAGCGCCTCCCGGCGCTCCATCCGTGCCAGTGCGTCGTCCAGTTCGCCCCTCATCGTGTCACCTTCCCCGGCCAACCGCCGACCCGTCGCGGCCGGACCGTCGCGGGCTAAGTCTCCCGCTCCTGGATCGCTCGATCCAGAGCCCGATCCAGCACGATCAGTAAGGCGTCGCGTACCGAAAGTCGATCTCGTGCGTCGAACTGGACCAACGGGACGTGTTCCCCGATCGCCAAGGCCCAACGTATCGCCGTCAGGTCGTGCGCGATGTGGCCGTCGAACGCGTTGACCGCGACGACGAAGGGTAGACGGGCCCGCTCGAAGTAGTCGATGGCGGGATAGCAGTCGTCGAGCCGGGAGGAGTCCACCACCACCAGCGCGCCGAGGGCGCCCCGGGCCAGGTCGTCCCACATGAATCCGAACCGCGACTGTCCAGGGGTGCCGAAGAGATAGAGCTTCAGGCTGCGGTCGATCGTGACGCAGCCGAAGTCCATCGCCACCGTCGTGGTGGTCTTCTCGGAGCGGATCCCCGGATCGTCGACCCCGATTCCGGCGGTGGTCATCTCCGCCTCGGTGGTCAGCGGCGCGATCTCCGAGATGGCACCCACCGTGGTGGTCTTGCCGACCCCGAAGCCACCGGCGATCAGGATCTTCACCGGGATCGGCGGGGCGGTGCCACGTCGCTGCTCGGGCCGGGTCGCGCCGGCCGGGCCGGCCCCGGTCTCCCGGGCATGCCGGCCGGGTGTCTGCCGGGTCGGCGGGGCGTACCCGGCGGGCAGCCCCCGACCGGTCCCCACGCCGTGTCCGGCCGGGCTGCCGTACCGACCGGGTGCGCTGTTCGCCAGGGGGCCGACCGGCGACGACGCCGGCCAGTCAGGAGATCGCACGAAGTCCATCGATCACTCGCATGATGAGGTCGGGGTCGTGGGCATCCTCGACGGCGCACACGTGCACGTCGAGGTGGCCGGCGGCTCGCAGGTCACCGACCAGGATCTTGGTGACGCCGAGGTGCATCCGCAGCCGGGCGGAGATCTCCGCCACGGACATCGGCTCGGCGCAGAGCGCGACGATGTCCCGCAGTTCCGAGGAGAGCCGGTTGACCGGCGGGCTGATCCAGGACGTGCCGTCGATCCGGGCGGTCACCTGGGTTTCCAACCCGATCGCCGGGTCCGCTCCGGTGACCCGGCCGGAGGTCAGCACGAACGGGCGCAGACCGGTCGGCACCGGCTGCACCGTCGGCAGCTCGCCGGTGTCACCGGCCGGCTCGGACTCCTCCGGAAGTACGGCCTTCAGGTACGGCCGGATCCGGACCGTCGGCAGCACGTCGGAGTTCGGTTCCAGCTCCGGTTCCGGCAGGTCGCTCCGCTCCGGGTCGCCGAGCCGGTGGCCGGGCGGCTCGAAGCCCTCTCCGCGTTCGGTCATGCCGGTCCCCCGGTCCGTTCGGGGACGCCGTACGGTGCACGGCGCAGCGGGCCGCCCACCGCAGCACCCGCGGTCACGACTGGACGGAGTTCTTAAGTTCGACGATCAGCCGAGGGGTGAGTGCGCCTCCGGCCCGACCGGCGAACAGGGTCATCTCGTAGGCGACGGTGCCGAGGTTCGCCGACCGGTCGGCGACCACCCCGAGGACCGAGCCGCTGCTGATCGCGCTGACCAGCAGGTAGCCGTCGGTCATGTCCACCACCACCCGGTTGAGCGCGCCCAGCGTGTACCAGTTCGCGGCGCCGCTGGCCAGGCTGGTCATCCCGGAGACGACCGCCGCCAGCCGCTCCGCGTTCGACCTGTCCTTGATCGACGACATGGCCATCAGCAGGCCGTCGGAGGAGACCGCGATCGCCTCCTTTACGCCGGCCGTGCCGGACGTGAACGAGTCCAGCAACCAGTTGAAGGTACGCGCCTCCTGGCTCAGCTCGCCGGTGCCCGCTGCCTGCTGGTCCTGCTCGGTACGGATGAAGGGAGTGCTCATCGTGGGGTTCCCTCTTCGTGGCGGTGTTCAGTTCGGACTTCGCTCAGCGCGCGGGCGACGCCGGACTCGAACTGCGTCATCAGCTCGCGTACCTTGTCCGGGTCGTCCGGTCCGGCGGTGGCGGCGGCCGGCGCCTGGCCGAGCGGAGTGGTCGGCGGCGGGACGCTCAGGTTTGCCCCGGGGACCCGCCGGTTGAGGCGCGGTGGGGCACCGGTCGCGGCGGGGGGCGTACCGCTGCCGTTGGGTCGGGACGTGGAACCCGCCGGCCCGAGGGTACCGCCCTCCTGGTGGGGGCCGTGCCGCTCCGCCGGGGTGCCGCCGGGCGGTGGGTCGGACGGATCCGGGCCGGTGGGCGCCGGTTCCGTCCCACCGTGGCGCGGCTGCGCGGGGCCTGTGCCGGCCGGCTCGGGCCGGGGCTGCGAGCCGGCGGGCGGCACGTCCGGCCGGGCCGGCCGGACCTGCTGCTCGCGCTGCGCCCGGCGTACCCCGGCTTCGAACTCCTCGATCAGCGCCCGGACGACCGAGGGGTCGGCCGGGGTCGGTTCGGGCCGGCTCCGGCTGGTGGTGTCGGGCAGTTGGGCGCCCGGGACCCGCTGGCGCAGCCCGGTGCCGGGGCCGGACGTGGCGGATCCCGGGCCGCTGTCGGCGGACGGCGTCGCCGGCGCACCGGAACTCGCCGGGCCGCCGCCCACATCCCCGTTGGGCCGGCCGACCGGGGTACCGCCGGCCGGTGTTCCCGCCGGCTCCACTTCGGTGGCGCTGGCCCCCGGGCGGGTCAGGAAGGCGTTCCACGGCTGGCCGGACGTCAGCGACCGGGTGGCCCGGCGGATCAGTTCCTCGTCGAAGACCGGCCCGGCGGGCACCGCCACCGGCATCAGCTCGGGCAGCCGGAACACCGGCGTCGGCTCGACCGGCAACGGCTCCTCGGCAACCGGGGCCGCCTGGGCCGGCCCGGTCCGGACCGGTTCGGTGAACCTCGCCGGGGTCGGTTCGGCGAACCTGGGTGGAGCCGGTTCGGTGAACCTCGTCGGGGCCGATTCGTCGGCGAATCTCCCCGGCGTCAGCTCCTCGGCGAACCTGGTCGGGGTCGGCCCGGCGGACCTGGTCGGGGTCGGCCCGGCGGGCCCGGCGGAGACCGGTTCGAGCGGCCTGGCCGGGGCCGGCTCGGCGGTCGGGACCGTGGCCCGGCCGAGCGGGGTGCCGGCGTCCGAGGGCCGGACGGGACGGACCGGCAGTGGCGCCGACGCGCTCGCCCGGGGGGTCGGCAGTTCGGCGTCCGGGCGCCCGTTGACCAGCAGCCGGTCGTCGATCTCCACCCCGACGGTGACCCCGCCGCCCGGCGTGGTCGCCGAGAGGGTGACCCGCCAGCCGTGCCGGCGGGCCAGCCGGCCCACCACGAACAACCCGAGCACCTCGGTCGGGACCAGGTCGAGCCGCTCCCGCCGGGTCAGCCGGGCGTTCTCCTCGGCCAGCCGTTCCGGGGTCATCCCGATGCCGTGGTCGACCAGGTTCAGGCGTACCCCGCCCGGGACCACCTCGGCGAGCACCGTGACCCGGGTGTGCGGCGGGGAGAAGGCGGTGGCGTTCTCCATCAGCTCGGCCAGGGTCAGCACCAGGTC
Source organism: Micromonospora sp. WMMD1102 (assembly GCF_029626265.1). Classification (NCBI taxonomy): domain Bacteria; kingdom Bacillati; phylum Actinomycetota; class Actinomycetes; order Micromonosporales; family Micromonosporaceae; genus Micromonospora; species Micromonospora sp. WMMD1102. The sequence goes on from NZ_JARUBN010000001.1 coordinate 8,182,603, forward strand.
GCCGATCACCCCGGGCGCCACCGCGACGTCGAGCCGCACCTGCACGTCGACCCGGGTGAAGTCCTCGATCTCACCGAGCGCCAGCCGGACCACGTCACCCAGGGGCAGCGGGGCGACGTGCCCGTCCCCGCCGGCCCCGCCGGAGAGCACCACCAGGCTGCTGGCGTTGCGGCGCAGCCGGCTGGAGACGTGGTCGAGCCGGTAGAGGTGCTGGAGCCGGCCCGGGTCCGTCTCCTGGTGTTCCAGCCGGTCGATCAGGGCGATCTGCCGGCCGACCAGGTTCTGGGTACGCCGCCCGACGTGCCCGAACATCTGCGCCACGTTCCGCCGGCTGGCGGCCTGCCGCTCCACCAGCCGGGCGGCGGTGCCCTGCACCCGCTCGAAGGCGCGGGCCAGGTCGCCGACCTCGTCGCGGCCGTCCACGTCGACCGGGTCCAGCCGGATCGGCTGGTACGACTCCGACTCCTCGTCGACGATCCGGGTCAGCTCCTCCTCGGCGGCTCTGGCCATCCGTTCGGCCGAGACGGTCAGCCGGGTCAGCGGCCGGGCGACGGTACGCGCCACCGCCAGGCTGAGCAGCATCATCAGCGCGATGATCAGGAGTACCAGCAGGCTGACCAGGTATGCCCCGGCGATGGCCCGCTGCCGCTGGTCGGTCACCTCGGCGATCACGTCGGTGACGATCTTCTTCTCGATGAACTGGCCGAGAGTGATCAGCGAGGTGGCGGCCGGGAAGAGGTTCGCCAAATCCAGGGTGGCGATCGCCCCGGTCGGGTCGGTCGCGCCGGTGCGGAAGAAGTCCGGCCCGGTTCGGGCCGTCGTGGCCCGCTCGATGAGCCGGTAGACCTCGTTCTGTGCCGGGGTGGCGAAGCTGCGGAACCGGGCCAGGTGCGATTCGAGCCGGGCCATGGTGCCGACGTACGCCATCCCGACGGCGGGGTTCTTGGTGGCGGCGACGATCATGATCAGGCAGGCGGCGGCGCTGATCCCGTCGTCGGTGCGGAGCACCGCGTCGAGGGCGATCATCTGCCGCCCCTCGGGAGTGCTCGCCTCGGCGGCCCGGGTCAGCCCCAACGACTCGATCAGGGCCTCGTCGACCTGCCCGAAGGCATTGATCACCTGATCCGCCCTGGCCCGCCGGGCCAGCACACCGGCCCGTACGTCGGAGAGCCGCCGGACACCGGCGATCGCGTTCTCGATCTCCGGGGTCGACTGGCCGCCGAGGTCGGCCCGCAGGTCGGCGATCCGGTCGCCCACCTGCGCGGTCTGCTGGACCAGCTGGGAACGGTCGACCATGTTCAGCAGGTAGCCGACGGAGAGCAGCCGCTCCCGCTGGAGGTCCTGCACCAGGGTGCCGACCTGGCCGGCCCGGCGCACCGTGTCGGCGGTGTCGGCGGCCCGGCGGGCCGAGTCGATCCGGTCGGCGAGCACCGGGACGGCGAGGCCGAGGGTGCTGAGCAGCGGCAGGATGACGAGCAGGGCCAGCCGGCCCCGGATCCGGAGCCTACCGAGCATCGGGACGTCCCCACGGGGCCTGGCTGTCCACCGCCGCCGGCTGGCCGGCGGGTACCGGATCCTGCCAGTCCGACAGCGGCGACCGCCGACCCGGGTCGCCCTCGGACCGCAGCGGCCGGCGTTCGGGCAGCGGCGGCATCCCGCCGGGCGGCGGGCCGGCCAGGGTCGCGCCGACCGGCAGCGGCGACTCGACCGGCGGCGGGCCGGTCGGCGGCCCTTCGGGGCCGGCGGCCGGGCGCAGCCCGTCGGTGCTCAGGCCGACACCGGCCGGGGTACGGCGGTTCCGCGCGGCGGAACGGGCGGCCAGCAGGGGCAGGGCGGCGAGGGCGAGCACCAGCAGTACGGCCAGGACCAGCGCGCCGACCGCGATCTGCCGCTCGCCGGACAGCGCGTCGGCCCGGTCCCGGAGCAGGACGTCGAGTTCGGTCAGGATGATCCCGGCGAGGCCGGAGCCGGCGAGCTGGGCGGAGGCCCGGGCCGCGCCGACCTGGATCGGGTTGGGTGCGGCGGTGTTCCGGGTCAGCGCGGCCAGATCCTCCACCGCCCGCTGGTAGCCGTCGAGCTTGCTGAGCAGGTTGCCGCCGAGGGTACGGCTGGCGGTGTCCTCGACCGCCGAGCGCAGGTTCTCGACCAGGTCGGCCGCCGGGCCGAGCACCTCGGCCCGGGCCAGGGCGAGCTCGCTGGCGATACGCACCCGCTCGCTCGACGGGCGGCCGATCGCCAGTACCGAGCGGTCGGCGAGGCGGCCGGCCGCGACCAGGGCCTCGGGCAGTTCCTCGGCCACCGCGTCCTGGAGGTGGTAGGAGTCCGGGTCCGGGTCCCGCAGCAGCCCGGAACTCTCCCGCACCTTCGCGTAGAGCGCCAGCAGCAGGTCGGTCGTCTCGGTGTAGACCGTCCAGGCGTCCTGCGGGTTGGCCGGCGGGCGGTCGGGCAGCGCCTCGATCTTGGCGTGCAGCCCGGCCCAGCGTTCGCTGGTACGCAGCTCGGCGCCGTACCGGACGTCGATCGCGCTGGTCTCCTCGACGGCGGTACGCAGTGCGGCGGCTGCCGCCGACCGGCCCGCCACGGCACCGGACTGCGCGTCGACCAGGGCCAGCGTCACCTGCCCGAGGGAGCGCAGGTACTCCACGCCGTGCCGCTCCCGCTCGGTGGACGTGAGCCGGTCGTCGACGTCGCTCCAGGCCGAGCCGAAGAGCACGCCCACCGGCACCAGCAGGGCGACCGCCAGCAGCACACGCAGCGCCGTACCGGTCCGGTTCGAGGCGCGCCGGGACCGTTGCGCGGGAAGTGTCATCGTCCATCTCCATCGGCGCGAGGGGTCGAACAGCGTGGCGGGCGTGGGGAGGCCGCCCGGTCCCGTCCACCGGACCGGAAAACTAGTAGACGTCGGACCCGCTCGATCCGGGTCGAGCAGTCAGTTATGCGTCACTTGGGTACAGGTAACACGCGGTGAGCAAAATTGTGACTCCTGGTGCATAGTTGTCTAGGCGCATGTATCGATTGGTGGCGAGTGCACCTAAAAATCGGAATTCACACAGTCCGAAGTTGCCACGCCGGATACCCGGTGGTGCGATGCGGACGACGACTTCCCGGCACCGAACGGACCAGCCGGACAGACGTACGGCGGATCTCAGCCAACGCTCAGCTGTCGCGCCGTACGGTGTGACCCATGCCTTCCCGACTGCTGGCGCGGCTGCGCCGTGCCCGGCCCACCCGGCGCCGGATGCTGGCCGGTGCGACCGTGCTGGTGGTGGTGGCCGCGCTGGTCGGCTGGGCGGTGTGGCCCGAGCGCCCGTCCTACGCCACGACCGACGCGATGCTCACCGTCCGTTCCGGACCCAACGGCGACCAGCCGGTCGACCTGGACACCCGGCTCTACCTGCCGGACGGGGCCAGCGGGGAGCGGCCGGTACCCGCGGTGTTGCTGGCGCACGGCTTCGGCGGTACGAAACTGTCCGTGGAGTCCGACGCCGAGGACCTGGCCGAGCTGGGCTATGCCGTGTTGACGTACACCGCCCGGGGGTTCGGGCGCAGCGGTGGGCAGATCCACCTGGACCACCCCGACTACGAGGTACGGGACGCCGCCCGGCTGCTGGACTGGCTCGCCGCCCGGCCGGAGATCCGCAAGGACTCGGCCGGCGACCCCCGGGTGGGCGTCGTCGGCGGCTCGTACGGCGGTGCCCTGGCCCTGCTGCTCGCCGCCCAGGACCAGCGGGTGGACGCCATCGTGCCGATGATCACCTGGAACGACCTGGCCCGCTCGTTCCTGCCCGAGGCGACCGGCCGGGAACCGGTCGACGGGGTCTTCAAGAAGGGCTGGGCCGGGATCTTCTTCGGCAGCGGCGGCAGCGGCGGCCTCGGCAGCGGCGGTCTCGGCGGCCTGACCGTGCCCGGCGGCGCCCCGGGCGGCTCCGACTCGGGTGACTCGGGTGACTCGGGTGACGCAGGCGGGCCGGGCGAAGACTCCGGCGGGCCGGGCGAGCAGGGTGGACCGGCCGGCGGCGGGGAGCCGGCACCCGGCACGGTCCCGGGTGGTGCCGCACCGGGCGGTACCCCGGCCGACCCGGCCTGCGGGCGCTTCGCCGCCGACGTCTGCGCCGCGTACCTGCGGATCGCCACCACCGGCCGGGCCGACCCGGCGGCGGTGGAACTGCTCCGCCGATCCAGCCCGGCCGGGGCGCTGGACCGGGTCAAGGCGCCCACCCTGCTGGTCCAGGGCGCCGCCGACACGCTCTTCCCGCTCGCCGAGGCGGACGCCAACGCCCGGGGGATCGCGGCCGGCGGCACCCCGGTCCGGGTCGCCTGGTTCACCGGCGGACACGACGGCGGCGAGGGCCCGCAGACCGACCGGGACCGCCTGCGCTTCCTGATGGCGCAGTGGCTGGGGCACTACGTCAAGGGCTCCGGCGAGCCGCCGTCGACAAGTTTCACCTGGTCGCGGATTGCCGGCTTCGACGCCCTCGACCGGGGCCTGGTCGCCTCCGGCTTCTCCGTCGCCGACTACCCGGGCGTCGGCGGCACGACCGGCGACCCGGTCCCGGTCGCCGGCCCGGCACAGCGGATCGCGAACCCGCCGGCCGGCAACCCGGCGGCGATCTCCGCGCTGCCGGGCGGCGGCGGCTTCTCGGCACTGCTCGACGGGATCGCCGGGGACCTGCCCGGCCAGCACGCCCGGTTCGAGTCGGAGCCGCTGCCCCGGGCCGTCGACGTGGTCGGTTCGCCCACGGTGACCATCCGGGCCGCGTCGCCGACCGGCGAGGCGGTGCTCTTCGTCAAGCTCTACGACGTCGACCCGAACGGCCCGGCCGCGCTCTCCAACGGTCTGGTGGCGCCGGTCCGGCTGACCGGGCTGCCCGCCGACGTCGCCGCCGCCACCCCGGTGACGGTCACCCTGCCGGCGATCGTGCGCCGGATCGAGGCCGGGCACCGGCTGCGGATCGTGGTCGCCACCTCCGACCAGGGGTACGCCACCCCGGTCGAGCCGGTCACCTACACCGTGGCGCTGGCCGGCCAGCCGGCCGGGGCCGTACCCGGGGCGCCGGCCGGGGCCGCCCTGACCGGCGCCGAGGTGCGGCTGCCGACCGTACCCGGCGAGCCGATCGCCACCCCGGCGGTGATCTGGCGATGGGCGCTCGCCGGCCTGGTCGCGGCGATCGTGCTCGGGCTCGTCGTGGTGGTCGCCGTGCTGCGCCGCCGGCACCGCCGGCACGACACCTCGGTGCATCCCGAGTACGCCGACATCCCGCTCGTCGTCCGCGACCTGCGCAAGGAGTACGCCGACGGCTTCGTCGCGGTCTCCCGGATCGACTTCGAGGTGCACCGGGGGCAGGTGGTCGGCCTGCTCGGGCCGAACGGCGCCGGCAAGACCACCACGCTGCGGGTGCTGATGGGGCTGACCCAGCCGACGACCGGCGAGATCCACGTCTTCGGGCACCGGCTGGTCCCCGGCTCGCCGGTGCTGTCCCGGATCGGCGCACTCGTCGAGGGTCCGGGCTTCCTGCCGCACCTGAGTGGACTGGAGAACCTGCGGGCGTACTGGCGGGCGACCGGTCGGCCGGAGGCGGACGCGCACTTCGAGGAGGCGCTGGAGATCGCCGGGCTCGGCGACTCGATCCACCGGAGGACCCGGAAGTACAGCCACGGCATGCGGCAGCGGCTGGCGATCGCCCAGGCGATGCTCGGGCTGCCGGAGCTGCTGGTGCTGGACGAGCCGACCGACGGGCTCGACCCGCCGCAGATCGCCGAGATGCGCCGGGTGCTGCGCCGGTACGCCACCGACGGGCGGGCGGTGCTGGTCTCCAGTCACCTGCTGGCCGAGGTGGAGCAGACCTGCACGCACGCGGTCGTCGTGCACAAGGGGCAGATCGTGGCGTCCGGCCGGGTGGAGGAGATCGTCGGCGAGTCGCCGAGTACCCAGTTCGACGTCTCCGACGTCGACGCCGCCCGGGTGGTGTTGGAGCGGCTCGACGGGGTGCGGGTGCTGCCGGAGTCCAACGGCGCGCTGGTGGTCGACACCAACGGCACCGCCCGGAGCGAGGTGGTGGCCGAGCTGGTCCGGGCCGGTGTCGGGGTGGACCGGGTGGTGCCGCGCCGCCGTCTGGAGGACGCCTTCCTCGCCCTGGTCGGCGAGAACTCTCGGGGAAGCGGGGACCGCTGATGGGCACCAGCACGCAGGCACCGACGGCGCCGGACGCGGCCGGCGGTGCCGCCGGGTACCGGCCCCGGGCCACCCTCTCGATCGCCGCCGAGTGGCGTCGCCAGGCGTCCCGGCGGCGTACCCAGCTCGCGCTCGGCTTCATGGTGCTGCTGCCGCTTGTCATCCTGGTCGCGTTCCAGTTCGAGGGCTCCGGTGACGACGACAACGGCGGGGGCGAGTTCGGCAGCCTGATCGAGCTGGCCACCACCGGCGGACTCAACTTCACCCTCTTCGCGCTGCTTGTCTCGTCGTCGTTCCTGCTGGTCGTCGTGGTGGCGCTGTTCTGTGGCGACACGGTGGCCAGCGAGGCGAGCTGGGGCAGCCTGCGCTACCTGCTGGCCGTACCGGTGCCCCGGGCCCGCCTGCTGGCGGTCAAGCTGGTGGTCGCGCTCGGGTACTCGCTGCTGGCCCTGCTGCTGCTGGCCGGCACCGCCCTGCTCGCCGGCACCCTCCGGTACGGCTGGGCGCCGCTGTCCAGCACGGTGGCCGCGCAGATCCCGGCGGATGAGGGGCTGCTCCGGCTGCTCGGCATCCTCGGCTACCTCGCGGTCGTACTCCTGGTCGTGGCCGGCCTGGCGTTCCTGCTCTCGGTGACCACGGACGCCGCGCTCGGCGCGGTCGGCGGCGCCGTGCTGCTCTGGATCCTCTCCAGCATCCTGGACCAGATCACCGCGCTCGGGGTGCTCCGCGACTTCCTGCCGACGCACTACAGCAGTGCCTGGCTCAGCCTGCTCTCCACACCGGTGCAGACCGACGACATCGTCAAGGGGACGATCTCGGCGATCTGCTACGCCACCGCCTTCTGGGCGCTCGCCTTCTGGCGCTTCACCCGTAAGGACGTGGTGTCGTAGGGCAGCCGCACCGAAGTGTGCCGGCCTGGCCGGCCCTACCGGTTTGGAGTCGAGCGTAGGGTCCTCAGGGGTTTGCCGGTCCCGGTCACCAGCCAGAAGGTCCAGCCGTTCCGGTTTGGATTGATTTCTGAGTTGTGTGCGCTGACCACGGCTATGGCGGCGCCGCTTGGACTGCGAAAGGTCTGGCCTGCCAACGGACCCGTCGTGATGGTCAGCCGCTCGGAAGCGGGACTGAACTGCCCCTCGACACGACGACCCTGGTAGACGACGTGCACCAGAACCTCGTCCGATGTCGGTTCGTGGGTTCGCCGGGGCCGGCGGAACTCCTCCAACAGCCGGGTGACGACCTCCCCGTCCGAGGTTCCCCAGGCGCGGGCGAGCAGCGCGATGTCCTGCGCGATCGTTGTCCGGTTGTCTGCGCGCGCCTTCGACCCGGCTGACCGCTCCCGACCCTTGGCAGTACTGCCCTATAGTCGGCCACGGGTCGCGGGCAGCGGCCGGTGGCCCTGCGACAGGGGGTGCCCGCATGCTGGACCTTGCCACCCGGGTCGGGCGACCGCCCCGGCGGATCAGCCGGTTCCTCGCCGATGCGCGGGTGGGCTGGATCGACGCCCGGCTGATGGTCGCGATGCCCGGCCGGGAACGCGCGCTGCGGTTCGTCGCGGTGGTGCTGTTCTGCCAGCGGGCCAGTTACATCGCACCGGCCCTGCTCGGGATGACCAGCGGCGACGGCCGCTACCACAGCCCGGCCCTGAACACCACGCTGCTGCTCGGCGTCGTCGGCTGGAACGTGCTGCTCGGCGCGATGGTCTGGCGGCGGGGCTGGTTCAGCTACGGGAACGTGGTGCTGGACGTGACGGTCACCTGCGCGCTGCTGGTCGTGGTCAACGGCAACATCCGGTCCGGCTACGAGCTGTCGGCGGCGAACTGGGCCGGCAAGTTCGCCCTCGGCTCGGCGGCGCTCGTCGGTGCGGTGCTGAGCCTGCGGGCGTTGCTCGTCGGGCTCGGGCTGCTGGTGGCGACCGCGGTGGCCGCCGCCTCGGTGCAGATCGGCGGCCTGCCGCCCTGGGAGTCGGGCTTCGTCAACCACGTCAACTCCAGCCTGTGGTTCGCGCTGGTGCTGCACTTCACCCGCCGCTTCCTCTGCGCCCAGGCCAGTGCGGTCGACGAGGCGACCCAGCGCCGGCTGGCCGCCGAGACGGCGACGGCGGCCGGTGCGGCCCGGTACGCCGAACGCCTGCACCACTACCGCAGACTGCACGACACCGCGCTGGCCACGCTCACCGCGATCGCCCGGGGCGGGCTGGACCACCACGGCGAGGAGGTCCGGCGGCGCTGCGGCCGGGAGGCGGACTACATCCGCGGCCTGGTCACCGAGGACCGGGTCGAGGCGGAGATCACCCTGGGCGCCAGTCTGGCCGAGGTGGTGGCCGACGCGACCGGGTTGGGCCTGCGGGTGCACCTGCGCTCGGGCACCGTGCCGACCCAGCCGCCCCGGCACGTGGTGCGGGCGGTCTGCGACGCGGCGCGGGAGGCGCTGAACAACGTGGCCCGGCATGCCGGTACCGGCGAGGCGTGGGTCACCGTCGACTGGTACGACGGCGTGCTCGGGGTGCGGGTGGTGGACCGGGGGGCCGGGTTCGACACCGGGAACGTCGACGGAGGCTTCGGGTTACGCCGCTCGATCGGCGAACGGATGACCGAGGTCGGCGGCGAGTTGCGGCTCTTCTCCGAGCCCGGTCACGGCACCAGCGTGGAACTGCTCTGGCCGGCGTCGCCGCCCGAGGAGCCGGACGCGTCGGACGCGCCGGAGGGATCGGACGCGCCGGGGGAGCCGGCGGCGGCCGACGGGGCGGGTCCGGCCGGATAGCGGTGCAGCCCGTCCTCGCGTACCCGGTCGGCGAGGTCGAGCTTGGTGTACGTCGGCCGGCCCGCGTCGCAGTACTTCGCCTTGACCCGGTCCAGGTACTGCCGGGCGGTCGTCGGCTGGATGCCGACCTTGCGGGCCACCGCCCTCAGCGTCATCCCGGAGGCGTAGGCGACAAGTACGGCCCGTTCCCGGGGAGCCAGCCGGGGCCGGTCCGGCCGCTCGTCACAGGACCAGGCGAAGGCCAGCTCGGGGGAGTGCGCCAGCTCGCCCCGGGCCACCGTCCGGATCGCCTCGGCCAGGCTCGGCAGGTCGTGGTCCTTGGTGAGGTAGCCGGAGGCGCCGGCCCGGATCACGTCCACGCCGTGCACCACGTGCGGCACCACGCTGACCACCAGCACCGGCCGGCCGGTGCCGACCAGCCGGCGTACGTTCTCCACCGGCGCCGACCCGTCGGCGAGCAGCAGGTCGAGTACGACGACGTCGGCCGGGCCCGGTTCGGTGTCGAGGAGCTGGTCGACGGTGGCGGCCGTGCAGTGCAGCCGGAGGTCGGGAACCGAGCCGAGCCAGGCGGCCATGCCGTCCAGCAGCATCCGGTCGTCGTCGACCACGGAGACCGAGATCGCGGGCACGACAGACAACACCTCGCCTTCCACTGGGAGGTGACCCCGCAGCCCGGAACGGAGGGCGGCAGGGGAACCGGACATTAAATCCCGTCCGACCCGATGTCAAGACGCCACTTTTGCTTTCTGGTATCGGACGATGACTGTCGGTGATCCTTTTCTCCAGTGGGGACGGGGGGAAACCGGAGATGCGACTGTCGAAGATGTGGGGTTCCCTGGTCGTCCCGGACGACCTCGGCTACTTCCGGTGCCGGGACCGCTATCTGGTGGAGAACCGGCGACTCGCCGCCTGGACCGTACTCACCGAGGACGAACTCCGGCTGCTGCGCGCCCTCGCCGACGGCGCCGCGCCGCCGTACGGCGGCACCGGGCCGGACCGGCGTATCGAACGGGTCCTCGCCGCGCTGGTCCTGAACTGGCTGGTCTACCTGCCGGACCAGGTACCCCGGGTCCGGGCGGCCGAACCCGTGCTCCGGACGGTCCGGTACGCCGTCACCGCTGGCTGCGGACCGTCCTGCCACGACGGCCGTACCGCCGCCTGTGCCCACCCGCTCCCCGGCGAGCTTGAGCCGGCCGAGTCCCTCGACCTGGTGGACCAGATCGCCGAGCTCGGTGCCGGGCTGCTGATCCTGACCGGTGCCGAGCCGATGCTCCGGCCCGACCTCTTCGAGCTGGCCGACCGTGCTCGCGACCGCGGACTCCGGGTCGACCTGGTCACCACCGGCAGCCGGATCCGGGACGCCGGCACCGCCCGGCGGATCGCCGACACCTTCGCCGGGGTCACCGTCAGTCTGGACGGCGACCGCCACCAGGTGGCCGGGCCGGTGGCCGGCGAGGACGTGCTGGCCCGGACGGTGCGCGGGCTGACCCTGCTGAACGCGGCCGGGGTCAAGCCGGCGATCGACCATGTGGTGTCGCCGGAGAACATCGCCGCGTTGGACGACCTGATGGCATTCCTCGACGGCATCGAGTTCAGCAAGGTCCGGATGATGAGCCGCACCGCCGTCGGCGGGGGCAGCCCGCACGGTCCGCCCCTCGGCTGGGACCACCACCCCGGCGGCGAGCCGCCGCCCGGGGTACGGCGGTCCGGCTGGACCAGGCCGGTGGCCCGGAAGATCCTCACCCAGGGCCCGGTCCGGCCGTACCCGGTCCGGGTCGACCGCGAACCCGGCGGGATCGACCTGCACGTGGACCCGCGCGGCGACGTCTACCCGCGCGAGTCGGCCGCCGGCCCGGCGCACCGGGTCGGCAACCTGCGGAGCCAGTCCCTGCGCGAGATGTTCGCCCCGCCCGCGGTCGCCGACGGGATGCCGGACGGCGGTGAGCCCGACGACGTGCCGACCCACGCCGACGTCGGGCCGGACGGGAACCCGGCACGTCCGGACCCGGTCCGGCGGCGCCCGCCGACCGCTTCCACCGCCGACAACCTCGGGAGGTGCCACGTGACGCTCGGGATCAACACCGGAATCGTCTGGGTCGACGACGACGCGGAGGTCCGGCTCTACAACCCGGACGACGGCCAGTTCCAGACGTTCAACGCGAGCGGCGCCCGGATCTGGCGCCGGCTCGTCGCCGGCACCGACCTGCCGACCGTCGTCCGCGAGCTGGCCGACGCGTTCGGCGGGACCGACGGGCGGGAGCGCGAGGTGGTGGCCCGGGACGTCCGCGAGTTCGTCGGCCTGCTGCGCTCCCGGGACCTGCTCCGGCCGGCCGGGCCGGCGGCGCCGGCCGCTGAGGACAGCGGCGGCGAGGACAGCGGCGGAGAGAGCGGCGGCGGAGAGGATGGCCAGGGATGAGCGGGAACGGCTTCGCCGATCGGGTACGCGCGACGCTCGCCGCCGGGGGCCTGGCCCGGGTACCCGTCACCGGCGTCGGCATGCTGCCGGTGAGCCCCGACGGCACCGTGCTGGTCGAGCCGGTCGACTTCGAGCAGGTCTGTCCCGGCGAGGTGGTGGCCTACCAGCACGGCGAGCGGATCGTGGTGCACCGGGTGGTCAGCCGGCTGCCCGAGCACCTGCTGACGGTCGGCGACGACATGCCGCTGTACGACCCGCCGGTGCCCCGGGCGGCACTGCTCGGCCGGGTGCCGCAGGTCGCCGCCCGGCCGCGGCGCGCCCCGGCGGTCGGCGGGCCGCCGCTCCCGCTGCCGGCCGGGGTCACGGTCTGGCTGGTCGGCGCGGCGGCCAGGGCCGTACCGGAGGCCGACCACCAGCTTCCGGCGCCGGGCCGGCACCGACCGGCGGCCCTGGTCCGGGTACGCCACCTCGCCGCCGGTTCCGCCCTGCCGGACCGGGTACGCCGGGCGCTGGACGCGCTCGACGCGCTGGGCGGGGTGACCGTCGGCATCTCCCCGGCAGCGGTACGCCCGGTCGACGACCTGCGTACCGGCCTGCCGGGGTACGACCGCGCGGTGCGGCCGGCGCACCGGCTCGACATCGTGCTCGGCTGTCGGTTCGGCCCACCGGGCCGGCCCGGCACCGCCGACCGGTCGACCGCCCGGCCGTCGACCGGCACCGGAGCCGTCCTGCCGGTGACCGCCGCCGACCGTGCCTCGCCGCTGACCGGTGACGCCGACGGGCTGCCGGTGACCGGTAACGACGACGGCCTGCCGGTGATCGCCCCGGACGACGTCGACCACCATCTGCGGCCCGGCCCGCCGCTGCGGGAGACCGGTCCGGTGGCCGCGATCCGGAGCATCCTCGCCGCGCTCGGCGTACCCCCGTTGCCGGGATTTCCGCGGCCCGCGCCGGACGGTGCGCCATGACCCCGGCGATCGCCGCGATCGACCTGGTCAAGCGATATCCCGGCGGCACCGCCCCGGCGCTCGACGGGCTGACCTTCAGCGTTCCGCCCGGCCAGGCGGTCGGGCTGCTCGGCCCGGCCGGAGCCGGCAAGACCACCCTGCTCAAGCTGGTCGGCGGGGCCTCCCGGGCCAGCTCCGGCCGGATCCTGGTGTACGGCCGCCAGCCCGACGCGGCGACCCGGCGGGACGTGGCGGTGGTGCACCAGTCCGTACCGTTCGACCTGACCCTGACCGTCCGGGACAACCTGCGGATCGCCGCCGGCTTCCGGGGCCTGCCCTGGCGCCGCGCCCGCCCCCGGGCCGACGAACTGCTCGGCGCCTTCGAACTGGCCGGCAGCGAGGACCGGCCGGTGCACACCCTGGCGGCCGGGCAGCGGCGCCGGCTCCAGCTGGTCCGGGCCCTGCTCCGGGTGCCGAGGGTCCTGCTGCTCGACGACCCGTCGGCCGGGCTGGACGCCGAGGGCCGGCGCCGGGTCTGGGCCTGCCTCGACGAGTTGCGCCGGCAGCACGAGCCGACGATCGTGCTGACCAGCCACCACCTCGACGAGGTGGAGCGGAACACCGAACGGGTGCTGGTGCTGCGGCACGGCCGGCTGGTCCGGGACGGCGCCCCGGCGCAGCTGCGCGACGAGCGCGGCGAGGTGCGGGCGGTACTGCGCAGCGGATCGGTGGACGGCTGGCCGGCGATCGCCGCCGGTGCGCTGCGCCGGGGGCTGGCCGCGGCCCGCGGCGGCGACGAGATCGTGCTGACCGGTCCGGACCTGCGGCGGCAGCTGGCCCGGCTGCTGGCCGAACTGGCCGACCAGGAGATCCGGGTCGACAGCGTGGAGTTGGTGACGGCCGCCCTGGAGGAGGCGTCCGTCTTCCTGACCCGTGGTCCGGGCGCCCGTGGTCCGGGCGAAGGTGCCGGACGTGGATCGGAGGTGACGAGCCGATGAGCCTGTCCGGCCTGGCCGACGACGACACCGCCGCGCCGCCCTGGCACGGTTCCGGGTTCACCGCGACGCTGCGGCGGGAGTGGCTGCTGCTCACCCGGGACCGCGTCGGCCTGCTGCTGGCGGCGGTACCGGCCGCCGTCTACATCGCACTCCTGGCGACCTCGCTCGCCGACCTGGCCGGCACGGTGACCTACCGGGGCCGGACCGTCGGCTATCCGGACTTCGTGATCCCGGGGCTGGTGTTCGCGGCGCTGCTCGGTGCCGCCACCGCCTCCGGTACGGCGCTGTGCCGGGAACGGGCCGCCGGGATGGCGCTGGAACTCTGGTCGTACCCGCTCACCCGCTGGCAGTACGTCGCCGGCAAGCTGCTCGCCGGCTCCGCCCTGGTGTTCGGGCAGGCGGTGGCCGCGCTGGCGGTCTCGGCGGCCCTGTTCGGCAGCCGGTGGCCGGCGGAGCGCTGGGCGGCGCTGCTCTGCGGGCTGCTGCTCGCCGCGCTGGCCTTCACCGCGCTCGGCCTGCTGCTCGGCACCGTGGTGCGGGAGCGGCGGCGGTACGGCGTACTGGTGAACGTGCTGGTCCCGGTGCTGCTCTTCGGCAGTCCGGCGTTCTATCCGGTCGAGCACCTCGGTCCGGCGCAGCGGGTCCTGGCCGACGCGAACCCGGTCAGCCACGGGGTCGCCGCGCTGCGGGCGGCGCTGCTGGACGGCTTCGCCGGTGCCTGGCCGCACCTCGTGCTGCTCGGTGCGGTCGCGGTCGTCGCGGCGGCGGGAGCGGGCCGGCGCCTGGTCCGGGAGTCCCGGGCGCTCTGAGGCGGGACCCGGCCGGCACCCCCCGTCCCGGCGCGGGATGTTCCTCACACCGGGAAGAGACCCGGGACAGCCGGACCGGGTACCCGTAGACTGGCGGCACAACTTCATACCTCATCCAGAGGGGCTGAGGGATACGGCCCGTTGACGCCCCGGCAACCACTCCACGGCGGAGCAGGTGCCAAATCCGTCCCCGCCGCGCCGTGCGGCGCCAGGGAAAGATGAGAGGACGGCAATCGCCATGACGTCGATCATCGACGCGACCCCCAGCCAGACCAGCCCGGTGGCCCCCAACCCGGCTCGGGCACTCGTCTGTCGCGGCTGCGGCACCGAATATCCGCTGATCGCCCAGCACGCCTGTTACGAGTGTTTCGGCCCGCTGGAGGTCGGCTACGACCCGGCGACCCTGGCCGGGGTGACCCGGGCCGACATCGAGGCCGGTCCGGACAACCTCTGGCGGTACGCCGCCCTGCTGCCGACCGGGCAGGACCCGGCCGCCCGGGTGACCCTGGATCCCGGGCTGACTCCGCTGGTCCCGGCCGCCGGTCTCGCCGCCGAGTTGGGCATCCGGGCGCCGCTCTGGGTCAAGGACGACAGCGCCAATCCCACCCACTCGTTCAAGGACCGGGTCGTCTCGGTGGCGCTGACCGCCGCCCGCGGGCTCGGCTTCACCCGGTTCGGCTGCGCCTCCACCGGCAACCTGGCGAGCTCGGTCGCCGCGCACGCGGCCCGGGCCGGGGTGCCGTCGATCGTCTTCATCCCCGGTGACCTGGAGCAGGGCAAGGTGATCACCACCGCCGTCTACGGCGGCGACGTGGTCGCGATCGACGGCTCGTACGACGACGTCAACCGGCTCTGCGGTGAGCTGGTCGAGACCGACGAGTTCGAGGACACGGCGTTCGTGAACGTGAACGTCCGGCCGTACTACGCGGAGGGCTCCAAGACGCTCGGCTACGAGGTCGCCGAGCAGTTGGGCTGGCGGATTCCCGAGCAGGTGGTCATCCCGATGGCCAGCGGTGAGCTGCTCACCAAGATCGACAAGGCGTTCAGCGAGCTGGTCGAGATCGGACTGGTCGAGGCCCCGGCCAACGGCTGGAAGGTCTTCGGCGCCCAGTCGGCGGGTTGCAACCCGATCGCCGTGGCGCTGCACGGCGACACCGACGTGATCACCCCGGTCCGGCCGACCGGGATCGCCAAGTCGCTGAACATCGGCGACCCGGCCGCCGGGCTCTACGCCCTGGAGGCGGTCCGCCGCACCGGTGGCTGGATGGACTACGCCGACGACGACGAGATCCGTGCCGCGATCCGGCAGTTGGCCCGGACCACCGGGATCTTCGCCGAGACCGCCGGCGGGGTGACCGTGGCGGTGCTGGGCAAGCTGGTGGCGAGCGGCCGGCTGAACCCGGACGCCGAGACGGTGGTCTACAACACCGGCGAGGGGCTGAAGACCCTGGACGCGGTGGCGGCACAGGTCGGTCCGACATACCGGGTGAAGCCGTCGTTGCGGGCGGCCCGGGACGCCGGCCTGCTCGGCTGAAAAACTTCCCAAGATTTTTCCGCGTGGCCGCGCACATGCCCGGGCAGATGCACGTGCAACTTGCAGGTGAAACGTTCGGCTCCGCCCGGGGTGCGCCCGTTCCGGTGGTACGGATGCGCTGCGTAGCTGGAGTTTTGCCACCCGTGACGAAAACACGCGGAAGGGGGCTTGACGCCTGCATCTGCACGACGCAAGATGCTCCGTGCGGGAGGACGCACCGCCGTAGACTTTCAAAGCTCTTACGACCCAGCGCCGGAGGCGTTGTGCGGGCGTCCTCTCGACCAAACTTCCGCACCGGCCGGGCCGACACTCGTCGCCTGGCCGGTGTGCTCAACGGGTCTTCCGCGCCCCGGTGACGGCTCGGGGATATTCGGTCGCGCCTGGTTCGTGCAACCGGCACGCTCGACCACATGGACATCGTGGTGACCCCACTGGACATCGCCGACGCCGCCGCCGTCGAGCGGGCGTACGAGATCGAGGCAGCCGCCCGCGCGGCGGCCCAGCCCGACGTGCCGCCGCTGCCCCGGCAACGCTTCCTCGCCGGAGTCCGGCGCCCGTGGCCGGGTGACGACGACCGGCACGCGCTGGGTTACCTCGACGGGGTGGCCGTGGGCTACCTCGCGGTCTCGCTGCCGCAGCGGGAGAACCTGGAGAACGCCGGCCTGACCCTCGCCGTCCATCCGGAACACCGCCGCCAGGGCGTCGGCCGGGCCCTCTACGAGTACGCGACCCGGCTGGCCCGCCAGGAGGGCCGCAAACGGATCATCGGCGAGGTGGCGAACATGAGCCCGGAGTCCGCCCCGACGACGCCGGGCGACGCCTTCGCCGCCGCGATGGGCGCCAAGCCGGCGCTGGCCGACATCCGCCGCCGGCTCGACCTGACCGCGCTCGACGAGCCGGAACTCGACCGGCTGTTCGCGGCGAGCCAGGCCCGCGCCGGGGGCTACTCGATCGTGCGCTGGCGGGGCGCCACCCCCGAGGAGTACGCCGAGGACGTCGCCTACCTGGACAGCCGCCTGGTCAGCGACGCGCCGATCGGCGACCTGACCTGGGAGGCGGCCCGGCCGGAGGTGGGCCGGCTGCGGGAGATGGAGCAGGCGCACCACGAGCGCGGCCAGCGCTGGTACAACAGCGGTGCCCGGCACGACGCCACCGGCCGGCTGGTGGCCTGGACCGGCATCGGCATGAACGCCGGGTGCGACTGGCACGCCTTCCAGCAGATCACCCTGGTCGAGCCGGCACACCGGGGCCACCGCCTCGGCACCCTGATCAAGGTCGACAACCTGCGGCACATCCGGGAGTACGAGCCGGCGCTGCGGTGCGTCGACACCTACAACGCGGCGGTGAACGACTACATGATCTCGATCAACGAGGCGCTCGGCTTCCGCGCCGTCGCCGGGCTCAACTCCTGGCAGGCGACGCTCTGACGCACCCGGTCGGCAGGGCGCTGACCAGCGCAGGCAGCCGCCGGGTGTCGCCGGAGGGCGGCAGGCGTCGCGGCCACCTCCGCCCCGGGTGCGCAGGCTGGGCCGGGTCGGGCGGGTGCGGCATGATGGCGGGATGACGGAGACCCCGCACCCGCTGTACGCCCGGCACACCGACACCCTGGAACGGGCGCTGACCGCGATCACCGAACGGTCCTACTGGTCCGCCCACCCCGAGTCACCAAGCCCCCGGGTCTACGGCGAGACGGCCGCCGCGCAGGGCGAGGCGGCCTTCCGGGCGTACCTGGGCGGGAAGTTCCCGCTCGACCAGCCCGGCACCGGCGACTGGGTGGCCACCGAGGCGAGCCCGTTCGGCATCGACCTGGCGGTGAGCTACCCGCACGCCGACCCGGAGGTGCTGCTGGCCGCCGCCTCGACCGCGCTGCCGGCCTGGCGGGACCCCGGCCCGCAGACCCGGGTCGGGGTCTGCCTGGAGATCCTCGCCCGGCTGCACGCCAACATCTTCGAGCTGGCCAACGCGGTGCACGCGACCAGCGGGCAGGCGTTCGTGATGGCCTTCCAGGCCGGCGGCGCGCACGCGCTGGACCGGGCGCTGGAGGCGCTCGCCTACGCGTACCGGGAGATGACCCGGCACCCGGCGACGGCGGCCTGGGAGAAGCCGGCCGGCAAGGGCGACCCGCTGCGGATGACCAAGAACTTCCACGTCGTGCCGCGCGGGGTGGCGCTGGCGATCGGCTGCAACACCTTCCCGACCTGGAACAGCTATCCGGGCATCTTCGCCTCGCTCGTCACCGGCAACCCGGTGCTGGTCAAGCCGCACCCCCGGGCCGTGCTGCCGCTCGCCGTCACCGTTCGGTACGCCCGCGAGGTGCTGGCCGAGGCCGGCTTCGACCCGAACCTGGTGCTGCTCGCCCCCGAGGCGCCCGGCGAGAAGCTCGCCTCCACCCTGGCGCTCCGCCCCGAGGTCCGGATCGTCGACTTCACCGGCTCCACCGAGTACGGCGACTGGCTGGAGGCGAACGCCCGGCAGGCCGCCGTCTACACCGAGAAGGCCGGGGTCAACACGATCGTGGTCGACTCCACCGACGACTTCACCGGGATGTGCCGCAACATCGGCTTCTCGCTGACCCTCTACAGCGGACAGATGTGCACCACCCCGCAGAACATCCTGGTGCCGCGCGACGGCATCGCCACCGACCAGGGGCACAAGAGCGTCGACGAGGTGGCCGCCGGCATCGCCGCGACGGTCGGCAAGCTCACCGGCGACCCGGCCCGTGCCGTCGAGCTGACCGGCGCGATCGTCAACGACGGGGTGCTCGCCCGGCTCGACGAGGCGGCCGGGCTCGGCGAGCCCGTGCTGCCGTCCCGGACCGTCGAGCACCCGAACTACCCGGGCGCGGTGGTGCGTACGCCGCTGATCGCCAGGCTCGACGCCGACCAGATCGGCACGTACGGGCGGGAGTGGTTCGGGCCGGTCTCGTTCGTGATCGCCACCGACTCCACCCCGCACAGCCTGGCCGTCCTCCGGCAGACCGTCGGCGAGCGGGGTGCGTTGACCGCCTCGGTCTACTCGACCGACCCCAGCGTGCTGGACGAGGCCGAGACGGCGGCGGTCGAGACCGGGGTGCACCTGTCCTGCAACCTCACCGGCGGGGTCTTCGTGAACCAGTCGGCGGCCTTCTCGGACTTCCACGGCAGCGGCGCCAACCCGGCGGCGAACGCGGCCCTGACCGACGGCGCGTACGTCGCCAACCGGTTCCGGGTGGTGCAGGCCCGCCGGCACAGCTGAGCGGATGCCCGGCGACACCGGGCGGGCGGGGTCAGGCGCTCCGGCGCATCTGTAGTTCGCGGAGTGCGGGCACGGTCGGGTGGGCCACCCGCACCCCGGTGTCGACGAAGCCCAGCCGCTGGTAGGCGCGGACCGCCCGGTCGTTGCCGACCACCACCTCCAGCAGCAACTCCGGCCGCCCGGCCGCCCTGGACCAGTCGGCCACCGCCTCGACCAGGGCGGCCAGCAGGCCGGTGCCCCGCCAGGCCGGGGTGAGGTAGACGGCGAAGACCACTGTGACGCCCGGCTGGCCCGGCGCCGCCTGCCCGCCCGCGTGCCCGACGACCCGGCCGCCGGCCTCGGCGACGAACGCCGCCGTCCGGGACCCGACCGACATCCCGGCGATCCGGGCGGCGAATTCGGCGTGCGGCCGGGCCGCCGCGTCGGCGAGCGTCTCCAGGAAGGCCAGTGGCGAGTCCGCGAGCATCTCCAGCCGGATCGCCCGGATCCGGGCGGCGTCGGTGGGGCGTACCCGACGGACCGGTGGCGGCGCGACTGCCGGCCGGAGACCGGATTCGGTCGTACCGCCGGGTCGGGTCGGGCCGGTCGTGCCGGGCGGGTCGGCGGAGTGGTCCGACTCCGGTGCGGCGGTGGTCTGCGGGATGGGAGCCGGCACGTCCGTCATGGTCGCACGCCGTACGGGGCCCGGTTTCGGCGGGTGACGGAGCAGCTGCCCGTCCGGTCCGGGCCGGTTGAGCTGGGCAGCGACGGTCGCCAATGGGTGAGAGCCGGGAAATTGACCGTCCGGTTCTCGGCCTGGTGACCGTTTTGGACTAGTGCGCTGCGACCCGACCTTGGTGTACGGTGCGGGTTCGGCCGCTCGATTCGTTGGATCCGTTCAATTCATGATCGAATTTGGGGAAAACGACTCGACGGCCCCGGCAGGTATAGGGCGTCGCCGGAGCTCGGGCAGCTCCGACGCGACCGAAGTAAGGAAGTGCACCGTGGCGCAGGGCACCGTGAAGTGGTTCAACAGCGAAAAGGGCTACGGCTTCATCGCGGTCGATGGCGGGCAGGACGTCTTCGTCCACTTCTCCGCGATCCAGATGGACGGCTACAAGGCGCTTGACGACGGTCAGCGCGTCGAGTTCGAGATCGCCCAGGGCCAGAAGGGTCCGCAGGCGGAGCAGGTCCGGCTCATCGCCTGACCGTCGGCGCCTCTCCTGGCTCGCCACGGGATCGGCTTTTCTGTGTCGGTCTGATCGGTTCCCGTCGGCGGCCGCGGGAAGCTCCGAGGTCGCGGAAGCTCTTTTCCTGGTCGGGCGTACGGATGCTCGGGCGGCAGGATCGGTGCCGCGTTGATTCCCTTCGTCTCTGCCCAGAGGAGAGCCTGTGGTCGAGCCGCCCCCTACCGGCAATTCAGGACACTTCACGGGTGAGCCCGGCTATCCGGGCGGGGCTGGCTTTTCGGGCTGGACTGGCTATCCGGATCCGGGCGATCCCCTCGTTCCGCCGCCCGGCGCCGGACTCGGTGTCTGGTGGGAACGGTGCTGGTCGGTGGCGCGGCGGGGTGGGCGACCGCTGCTGTGGATCGTCCTGCTCACCGAGGTGCTGCCGACCGCGGCCGTCGGCCTGGCCATGTTGCCCCTGCAACCGCGGCCGCCGGCCGTCTCGCCCAGCGGCGAGCCCCTGCCGGGGGAGTTGCAGGGCTTCTGGGGCGACCTGCTGCTGCTCGTCGGGATCGTGCTGGCCGTCGGTCTCGTCGCCGGCCTGGTGCAGTGCCTGGGCTGGGCGGCGGGGACCTGGGTGATCACCCGGCAGGCGACCGGGCAGGAGGTGGCGCTCGGGGCCGCCCTGCGGTACGGGCTGCGCCGCGCGCCGGGTCTCTTCGGCTGGAGCCTGCTGGCGGGCCTGCTGGTCCTCGCCGGCCTCTGCGCGTGCTTCCTGCCCGGTGTGTACCTCGCCTTCGCGACGAGCCTCGTCGGCCCGATCTACCTCTTCGAGCGGCGCAATCCGATCGGGCGGACGTTCCAGCTGGCGCACGCCCGGTTCGGCATGGTGCTCGGCCGGGTCGCGGCGGTGGCCGCCGTGGTGCTCGGTGGCGGCCTGGTGCTGGCGGTGCTGGAGAGCATCGTGACGCTCGGCCCCGCCGCCGCGACCCCGGGGGAGATGTTCGCGCCGCCCGCCGTCTCCGCCGTCTCCGTGGTGAGCACGCTCGTCAGTTCCGTGCTCGGCGCACCGCTCCAGCTGGCGCTGCTTGTCGGGATCCTGGTCACCTACACCGAGCAGCGAGGTCACGAGGCCCCGGTGAACAGCGCCCGACTTGCCGCCGAACTCTCCTGAGGGTCGGTGAGCGGCTTGCACTCGGCATGGGAGAGTGCTAAACAGGTGTTGGCACTCGCATAGCGTGAGTGCCAGGTCGGGGCGGTAGGGCCACGGTCGCGGGCCCGCACAGCGGGTGCGCGGCACATGGCCGGTCGTCGCGGGCTGTCCGGCCCGGCCGGCGGACGTCACTGTCGCACAGCGCGACGGAGTCGAGGGGCACCAATGGGTGCCGACGGCCCCGTCCGCCAGTGCCGTAGTGACGTCCGAAGGTGCGTAATCAGGCGGCAGGTTCGGGGCCGACAAAGGCTCCGGCGGCCGTGAGTGTCCAGGAGGACAACGCCGTATGGCCAAGATGATCGCGTTCGACGAGGAGGCGCGCCGCGGCCTTGAGCGGGGCATGAACACCCTCGCCGACGCCGTTAAGGTGACGCTGGGCCCGAAGGGCCGCAACGTCGTGCTCGAGAAGAAGTGGGGCGCCCCCACCATCACCAACGATGGTGTGAGCATCGCCAAGGAGATCGAGCTCGAGGACCCGTACGAGAAGATCGGTGCGGAGCTGGTCAAGGAGGTCGCCAAGAAGACCGACGACGTGGCCGGAGACGGCACGACGACGGCGACCGTCCTCGCCCAGGCGCTGGTCCGGGAGGGCCTGCGCAACGTCGCGGCGGGCGCCAACCCGATGGCCCTGAAGCGGGGCATCGAGGCCGCCGTCGCGAACGTCTCGGAGGAGCTGAGCAAGCTCGCCAAGGACGTCGAGACCAAGGAGCAGATCGCCTCCACCGCCTCCATCTCCGCTGGTGACACCAGCGTCGGCGAGATCATCGCCGAGGCGATGGACAAGGTCGGCAAGGAAGGCGTCATCACCGTCGAGGAGAGCAACACCTTCGGGCTCGAGCTTGAGCTGACCGAGGGCATGCGCTTCGACAAGGGCTACATCTCGGGGTACTTCATGACCGACCCCGACCGGATGGAGGCCGTGCTCGACGACCCGTACATCCTGATCGTCAACAGCAAGATCTCGACGGTCAAGGACCTGCTGCCGATCCTCGAGAAGGTCATGCAGTCGGGCAAGCCGCTGGCCATCATCGCCGAGGACGTCGAGGGCGAGGCCCTGGCGACCCTGGTGGTCAACAAGGTCCGGGGCACCTTCAAGTCGGTCGCCGTCAAGGCGCCGGGCTTCGGTGACCGCCGCAAGGCGATGCTCGGCGACATCGCCATCCTGACCGGCGGGCAGCCGATCAGCGAGGAGGTCGGCCTCAAGCTGGACGCCGTCGGCCTCGACATGCTGGGCCGGGCCCGCAAGGTCGTGGTGACCAAGGACGAGACCACCATCGTCGACGGTGCCGGCGACGCCGACCAGATCAACGGGCGGGTCAACCAGATCCGCGCCGAGATCGAGAAGAGCGACTCCGACTACGACCGCGAGAAGCTGCAGGAGCGCCTGGCCAAGCTGGCCGGCGGTGTTGCGGTGATCAAGGTCGGCGCGGCCACCGAGGTCGAGCTGAAGGAGCGCAAGCACCGCATCGAGGACGCGGTGCGCAACGCGAAGGCCGCCGTCGAGGAGGGCATCGTCCCCGGTGGTGGTGTCGCGCTGGTCCAGGCCGGCAAGACCGCCTTCGACAAGCTGGACCTGGCCGGCGACGAGGCGACCGGCGCGCAGATCGTCAAGATCGCGCTGGACGCCCCGCTGCGGCAGATCGCCGTCAACGCCGGCCTCGAGGGCGGCGTCGTGGTGGAGAAGGTCCGCAACCTGGACGCCGGGCACGGCCTCAATGCGGCCAACGGTGAGTACGTCGACCTGCTCCAGGCCGGCATCATCGACCCGGCCAAGGTGACCCGTTCGGCGCTGCAGAACGCGTCGTCGATCGCGGCCCTGTTCCTCACCACCGAGGCTGTGGTGGCGGACAAGCCGGAGAAGACCCCGGCCGCCCCGGCTGCGCCGGGCGGCGGGGACATGGACTTCTGAGTCCAGAACTCCACGTCGAAGGGGCGGCCCGCGTCAGCGGTCCGCCCCTTCCTCGCGTACCCGGCGTGCCCGGGCTACTCGCCGGTCGGACCGCCGGCCAGCTCCGTGACCACGTCGAGGTGTCCGAGATGACGGGCGTACTCCTGGACGAGGTGGAACAGCACGCGTTCCAGCGAGGCGGGGTCCGCACCGTCCCATCTCGGGCCGGGCGCACCCACCGTGCCGAGCTGGTTCGCCGTGACCACGGCCGAGGTGTGCGCTCCCTGGGCCCGGAGCGCGCCGACCAGGCCGTCGAGGGTCTCCTCGGGTGCGACGTACCACCGGTCCTCGCGCCGGTCTCCCCACGGGTCCCCGACATCCCTCCCCTGGAAGCCCCACTCGATCCAGCGCAACTCGACGTAACGCAGATGCTTGAGCAGCTCGAGCGGGGTCCAACCCGACGGAAGCCGGCTGTGCCGCAGCTCGTCGTCGGGTAGCGCGGTGACCTTCGACAGCACCGTCTCCCGGAAGTAGTCGAGGTAGCGCAGGAAGACCTCGGTCCGCCCCGATGCCGGAACGGTCGGTGCGGGAAACGGAATCGTCATCCCGACATTGTCCGCCAGGGCCCGCTGCCGCTCCGGGCGCTACCCGGAGCCGGCGTTCCGGGCGTTGATGGCTTCGACGCGTTGCAGGACGTCGATCTGCGCCGGATTGTAAAGCTCGACGATCCCCCTGAGGAAGACCTCCCAGTTGTGTGGCCCACGCCCCGCCGCGCCCTCGTCGCTGAGCTTCCGAAGATTCGGATGCTTCTGCTGCTCGCGGTACACCTCGGGGGCGTACCGCTCGGCCAGGCTCTGCCGGGTCTCGTCGCTCGCATCCTCGGCCAGGGCCTCGAACTCCGCGGCGAGCACGGTGCGTGGCACGCTGTGCAGCTCCCGGAGGGTCTCCAGTACCCACGGTTCGAAGACCCGCGAACAGACGAGCAGGAACGCCCGTTCGTCATCGGAGAGGCCACCCGCGACCTCGCCGAACCCCGGTGGCAGCTCGGCACGGTCGGGGTGCCGCAGGATACCGGCCAGCTCCTCGCGAATCCGCTGCTGGCGCTCGATGCTGGCCGCCAGCTCGGCGTCGAGGGTGCGGAACACCTGCTCCGCACCCTCGTCCGACTCCTGCGCCACGGCGATGTCGGCAAGCGGCACCCCGAGTTCCACCAGACGGCGGATCCGCAACAGCCGGATGAGATGCCTGATCCCGTACTGCTTGTAGCCGTTGGCCGTCCGCTCCGGCTCGTCCAGCAGCCCGATCCGGTGGTAGTGCCGCACGGCCTTCAGGGTGGTTCCGGCGATCTCGGCCAGCTCACGCGTGCTCCAGCCCCGCTTCGTCCGCATACCGACATTCGACACCATGCCCCGGGGGCACGCCGGTCCGCTGCCGGTCAGTCGCTCCGGCAGGTCGTGTCCCGGGCCGGCATCCTGCCCTCGACCAGGTAGGAGGTGGTGATGTTCAGCGCGCAGGCGTTGCCGCCGAGCACGTAGACGCCGTGCCCGCTCTCGTCGGCGGTCACCAGCCGCGACCGCTGCCCGAACTTCTCGCGCAGCAGCTTGCCACCCGCGAGCGGCGTGACCGGATCGTGCCGGTTCTGTAGGAGCAGCACCTTACCCGGCCCCTGGTCGGAGATCGTGACGGGCGGCTCGGACGGCTCGTACTTCCAGTACGCGCACGGGAGGATGTTGGCGCTGGCGGCCCCGTACAGCGGGTACCGCTCGCGGTCCTCGGCGACGGCGCG
This sequence comes from Micromonospora sp. WMMD1102, assembly GCF_029626265.1. Lineage (NCBI taxonomy): Bacteria > Bacillati > Actinomycetota > Actinomycetes > Micromonosporales > Micromonosporaceae > Micromonospora > Micromonospora sp. WMMD1102. The sequence continues at coordinate 8,207,508 of NZ_JARUBN010000001.1, forward strand.
CCGGTAGGTCGCGACGTCCTCGGGCCACTCGACGTCGTTACAGGTGACGGCGAGGAACACCGAGAGGGAGTTGTCGGCCGGGCTCGGAGCCTGCGGCTGCGCCGGTGCCGGCGGCGCCTCGCCGGGATCGAGGTACGACTGCCAGGTCCGCGCGAGGTTGCCGTACTGGACCTCGCCGTAGAGGGAGGCGAAGGTGACGGCCCGGAACATGGCCCCGGTGAGCCCGTCGGGTGCGGGTGTCCGGTCCAGCCGCTCGGCGATGGCGAGGTAGGTCCCGCGTACCTCCCGTGGCGTGCGGCCCAGGCCGTAGGAGTCGTGCCGTTCCGCCGCCCAGCTGGCGAAGTCGGGGAAGGTCTGCTCCATGCCGAGCGCGTAGCGGCGCAGACCGGCACGGTCGAGGTGGGTGTCGCCGATGTTGCTGTCCAGCACGATGCGGTCGGTGTTCTCCGGGAACATCGAGGCGTACGCCGCGCCCAACGCCGAACCGTAGGACGCCCCGTAGAAGCTTGTCTTCTCCTCGCCGAGCGCGGCCCGGATCCGGTCCAGGTCACGGGCCATGTTGGCGGTCGTCAGGTGTCGCAGCCGCCCCTCGGTGTCGTTTGCGGCGCACCGGGCCGCGACCTCCTCGGCGATCTTGGCCTGCCGGGTCACTGCGGCGTCGTCGGGCGCGTACGGCGGGATGTTGGCCCAGTAGGCGTCGGTGGCGGTGAAGCCGCAGCTCACCGGCGCCGAATGCCCGACGCCCCGGGTGTCCATGCCGATCAGGTCGTAGGCGTCCAGGACACTGCTCGGCAGCCCCCTGCCGGCCAGGAACCCCGGTTGGTCCAGCCCGGTACCGCCCGGCCCGCCCGGGTTGAACATCAGCACGCCGCGTCGCTTCTCCGGCTTCGTGCTCGCGATCCGCGACACCATGATCTCGATCTGGGTGCCGTCGGGGTCGCGGTAGTCCAGCGGAACCGGCACCCGCGCACACTGCACCTGTACTGCCGGCGACACCACGACTCCCTCGGGACACGCCGCCCACGCCAGCCGCGTCGTCGACTCCCCGGCCGTGGCCGGTCGGACCGCGACCAGGGCACCGACCATGCCAAGTACCCCCACCAGGGCGATGCCACGCCTTCGAAACATCTTCCCGCCTCCTGTCGGCCCGTCGTCGACGGGCTCGCCCCATTCCAACCTGTGCCCTCGGGGCACAGTCCACCGAGAGACCGGCTCCGGACGAGATTCGTATCCGGGGTCACAGGGATGCGGACGGGGGTGGCGGAGCTGTTCGCGGTGTCAGCGGCTCTGTTCGCGATGTCAGCGGCTCTGTTCGCGATGTCAGCGGAGCTGTTTGCGGTAGAGGAAGAACACCCGCTCGATCCGCGCTCCGGCGTTGTTCGCGTAGAAGGGCACCGGGCCGACCCAGCCGATCTCGGCCCGCGGGCGTCCGGCCGCCCGCTGGTCCCGCAGGCACCGGCGCAGCAGTACGCCGCCGATGCCCAGGCCCTGTGCCCCGGGCGCGGTACCCATCGGTCCGAACCAGCTCGGCCGGGACGATCCGTACGCGGCGAAGCCGAGCACTTCCGGCGTACCGCCGTCGGTCGGGGTACGAACGGCGAGGTGGCAGCCGGCGTCCGGTCGCCCGACCGAGTGCAGCAGTTCGAGGTCCCAGGTGCCGCCGAAGGTCGACCGGGCGAAGTCGGTGAGCATCGGCAGGTCGGCCGGCTCGGCCCGGCGTACCGTGACGCCCCGCTCCGCCAGCCGTCGCTCGGCGGCCCCGGTCGGGCGCAGCGCCGGGGAGGACTCGGTGGAAAGGTCGGCGGTCATGTTCCAGGCGGTCTCCTCCGATGTGTAGCCGAGCGCCAGGACGGTGCAGATCGCCGGGGTGTACCGGACGTCGATGCCGGGCCAGACGTAGTGCGGCGGGTTGCCGGCGACGCGTACCTGGGTCGCGCCGAGCCCGGCGAGCGCCTGCTCGACCCGGCTCAGCAGGGCCCGGCCGATGCCCCGGCGGCGCAGCTCGGGGTGGACCGCGACCAGGTCGAGGTGGCCGACGGCCCGGTCCCCGCCCCGGTCCGCCATCGAACCGAGCGCGACCCCGGCGAGCGCACCGTCCCGCCACGCCGCCACCCCGACGGTGCGGCGTGGCCCGGCGGCGCCCGGCAGCGGCGAGTCGTCCCGGAGCCGGGCCACGATCTGCGCCGCCTCGGCCGAGTCGTCGGGCAGGTCCAGCGCCGACCGGCAGAGCCGCACCACGGCGGGCAGCTGGTCGTCGGTCAGCTCGGTGAGGGACGGCTCGGCGCTCATGGTCGCCGACCATAGCCGAGCCCACCTGCCGAGGTGCCGGCCAGCCGAGGGGTGCCGGCCAGCCGAGATGATCGCCTGCGGAGGTGACGGCCAGCCGAGGTGACGGTCAGCCGCCGGTTCGGCCGAGTTCCTGGGCGGCCCGCACCGCCGCGTACGCGTCGACCAGGCCCTCGCCGGTGATGTTGCGCTCCGAGCCGCACGTGTCGGCGCTGCTCCGGGACAGGTAGGTCGGCTCGGCCGGGCCGGCGGTCTCCAGCAGGATCCGCCGGGTCGTCGTCAGGTCGCCGATCAGTGCCGGGTTCGCCGACCACATCAGCGCGACCACCCCGGCCAGGTGCGGGGCCGCCATCGAGGTGCCGCTGAGCGAGCCGTACCCGCCGCCGGGCAGCGCCGAGAGCACGTCCTCGCCGGGTGCGACCAGGTCCGGCTTGCTCGAACCGTCGGGCGTCGGGCCACGGCTGGAGAAGGAGGTGACCCGGCGCTGCCGGTCCACCGCGCCGACGGTCAGCACCTCCGGGTACGGGGCGGGCGGGTCGTCGACCGAGCCGCAGAACGAGCCGGTGTTGCCGGCGGCGGCGACGAAGAAGATCCCGGCCGAGGCGAGTGCCGTGGTGGCCGGCCGGAGGGTATCCACGGCGCAGCCCTCGATCGCCGGACAGCCCCACGAGTTGCTGAGCACCTGCGGTGCCCGGTCAGGCCGGCCGGCGGTGAACGGGTCGGCGCCGGGCGGGAACGGCGCCAGCATGAACTGGAGGCAGTCCAGGTAACGCGCCGGGTTGCCGAGGTTCCGGTCCAGGTTCACGCAGCCGACCCACTGCGCACCGGGTGCCACCCCGACCCGCTCGTCGCCGACGGCAGTGGCCAGGGTGTGCGTACCGTGGCCGCCGAGGTCGGTCGGGGCGGAGGCGGCGTTCCACGGGTCGTACCAGGAGTCGTCGCCGCCCCGGAAGCCGGCGGCCAGCGCCGGGTGCCGGCCGTCCACGCCGGAGTCCGAGCCGCCGACCACGATCCCCGAGCCGTCGACGCCGAGCTGCGACCAGACCCGGTCCGCGCCGACCAGCCCCAGGTTCCAGACGGGTACGGCCGGCGCGGCCTCGTCGCCCCGCCTCGGTGAGCCGGCGGCGGGCAGCGGACGCAACCGCTGGCTGACGAGTACCCGGTCGACGTCGTCGCGCCGGGACAGCCAGGCCCGTACCGCCGTACCGCCGTCCACCTCGATCGCGTTGACCAGGTAGTACGGGGTGTGGTCGAGGTGCAGCCGGTCGAGTTCCCGGCGCAGGTCCGCCTGGGAACGCTCGGCGGTCTCGACCAGCCGGCGGTACACCTCCCGGCCCCTGGCCTGCCGACCGGCCGCACCGGTCTGCGCGGGTACGCCGGTCAGGTCCGCCTGCTCGCGGAGCACCACGAAGAGGCGTTCGCCGTGCCAGCCGGGGGAGCCGGGGCCGGCGTACACCGCGCCGGTGGCGAGCAGCAGGACGCCGGCCACGGCCGCGGCGACCGGCCGGCGCGGGACGGGTGCGCGGCGGCGGCCGAGGCCGACGCCGTACCCGATGCCGAGCAGCAGCGCGACGGCGAGCGAGCCGACGGCGGCGACGGCGGCCCAGAACGGCACGTCCCGGGCACCGGCCAGCAGCAGGGTGATCTCCTCCGGGTCGACAAGCAGCAGCGGCCCGGCGGCGGCGACGCCGACCAGCCAGCCGACCGCCGCGGAGCCGACCGGCCGGAGTTCGGCTGACGGCGCGCCGCTCGGGATCGTCGGGCGGGGTCGGGAGGTGACCCGGAGCGCGGCGAGGGCGAAGCCGGCCGGCGGAAGGACGAGCAGGGCGGCCAGTTGCGCGCCGGACTGGCCGATCCCGCCCGCGAGCAGCGCCAGTGCCACCCCGGCGACCAGCCCGCCGACCAGGACCAGCCGGGCCCCTCCGACCGCCACCGGGCCGGCTCCGCCGACGGGCCGTTCCGGCGTCGGGCGGCCACCCGGGACCACTCGCTCGAAGCCGGCCCAGAACCGTCCATCCAGGACGGAGGCGGCCAACCAGCCGACGGCGGCCGAGGCGAGCAGCCCGCAGACCGTCTCCAGTACGCCGCCCAGCGCGCCGAGCCAGACCCAGGGCAGCAGCAGTACCAGTCCACCCGCCACGGCCAGCCCGACCGCCGCCGGCTCGGCCCGGACCTGCTCGGGGCGGCCGCCGAACCGCCGGATCAGCAGGGCACCCAGTCCGGCCACCACCGCCAGCCCGGCGAGGTAGACCTCCGGCAGGCGCGGCGGTACCGCCCGGAGCAGTCCCAGGGCGCCGAGTGCGAGCGCGCCGAGCAGCCAGGCCCGACCGGCGGCCCGGACGGACGGTGACCGGGGCAGCGCCGCCAGCAGACCGGCCGGTACCCCGACGAGCAGCGCGTTGACGACGCCGGTGGTCGGCCAGAGCCAGACCTGCCCGTCCAGGCCGGAGACGAGCAGGACCTGTTCGACCAGCCAGGCGACGCCCTGGCTGCCGACGGTCACCCCGACCGTCCCGACTCCGACCAGCACGGCGGCGACCACCGGCCACACCCCGGCTCCGGCCGGCCGCACCGGCGGGCCCGGTCGCGCCGGCCAGCCCGGCTGTCCGGCTCCGGCCGGCCACGGCTGTGCGGCTCCGGCCGACCAGCCCGGCGGCGGGGACGGCTGCTCGGCGGGCGGCGGCTGCTCGGCGGGGGACGGCTGCTCGGCGGGGGACGGCTGCTCGGCGGGGGACGGCTGCTCGGCGGGGGACGGCTGCTCGGCGGGCGGCGGCGGACCATCCTGCATCACCGAACAGTACGCCCGCCGCCCCGGCAGGCCCGACTTCGCTGCTGCGGCGGCTACCGTGGACGGGTGCGTGACCCCAGCCTCTCCCGGAACACGGCCAGCCGGCTCTCCCCGTCCCGCCGCGCCGCCGACCTGCGCCGGCTGCGCAGCGAGCGGTTCGACGTACTCGTCATCGGTGGTGGGGTGACCGGCGCGGGCGCCGCGCTCGACGCCGCCTCCCGAGGGCTCAAGGTGGCCCTGGTCGAGGCCCGGGACTTCGCCGCCGGCACCTCCAGCCGGTCCAGCAAGCTGATCCACGGCGGGCTGCGTTACCTGGAGCAGCTGGAGTTCCACCTGGTCCACGAGGCGCTCACCGAACGCGGACTGCTCGCCACCCGGCTCGCCCCGCACCTGGTCCGCCCGGTGCCGATCCTGGTGCCGCTGCCCGCCGGCCGCGGCCCGGCCGGGCTCGCCGCGCGCGCCTGGCGACGCTCCTACTACGGGACCGGGGTCGCCGCCTACGACACCTTCGCCGGGATCTTCGGCGGCGGGCGGGGGATGCCGCTGCACCGGCACCTGACCCGGGAGGGAGCCCGGCGGACCTTCCCCAGCCTGCGGGCCGACGCCATAGCCGGGGCGATCCGCTACTTCGACGGGCAGGTCGACGACGCCCGCCTGGTGGTCACCCTGGCCCGCACCGCGGCCAGCCTCGGCGCGGCGACCGTGACCAGCGCCCGCGTCGTCGGCCTGCTCCGGCAGGCCCGCGAGGTGACCGGGGTACGGGTCCGGGACATGGAGGCGCCGCCCGGCTCCCCGGACGCCGAGTTCGAGGTACGCGCCCGGACCGTCATCGCCGCCACCGGCGTGTGGAGCGACGACATGTCCGACTTCCTCGGCGACGTCGGGGTACGCCGCGGGCTGCGGGTACGGGCCTCCAAGGGGGTGCACCTGGTGGTGCCCCGCTCGGCGATCACCGGCGAGGCCGGGCTGATCCTGCGCACCCCGACCTCGGTGCTCTTCGTCATCCCCTGGGGCGGTCACTGGATCATCGGCACCACCGACACCGACTGGCGGCTCGACCGGGCCCACCCGGCGGCCTCGGCCCGGGACATCGACTACCTGCTCGACCAGGTGAACACCGTGCTGGACCGCCCGCTGACCACCGCCGACATCGAGGGCGTCTACGCCGGGCTGCGCCCGCTGCTGACCGGCGAGGCGGACTCCACCTCGAAACTCTCCCGGGAGCACGCGGTCTACGAGCCGATGCTCGGGCTGCTGCTGGTGGCCGGCGGCAAGTACACGACGTACCGGGTGATGGCCGCCGACGTGGTGGACCGGGCCGCCCGCCGGCTCGGCGAGGTACGCCCGTCCCGCACCGCCGACCTGCCGCTGCTCGGCGCCGACGGGTACGCCGCGCTGTGGCGGGACCGGGCCGACCTGGCCCGCCGGCACGGCGTACCCGCCGGGGTGGTCGAGCATCTGCTGGAGCGGTACGGCAACCTCGGCACCGAACTGCTGGCCATGGTCGACGCCGACCCGCTGCTCGGCTCCCCGCTGGCCGGCGCACCGGAATACCTGGCCGCCGAGGTGGCGTACGCGGCCCGCGCCGAGGGGGCGCTGCACCTCGACGACGTGCTGACCCGGCGTACCCGGATCTCGTTCGAGACGTCCCACCGCGGCGCCGAGTCGGCCGGGCAGGCGGCCGAGATCATGGGCCGGGTGCTCGGCTGGGACGCCCCGGTCCGGGCCCGCGAGGTCGAGCACTACCTGGCCCGGGTGCGGGCGGAACGGCAGTCGCAGCGGATGCCGGACGACGCCACGGCGGACGCGGCCCGGCTGGGCGCGCCGGACGTACGGGGCTTCGCCGCCGACCGGGGCGGCCTGGACGAGGTGGAACTACCCGGCTGACCCGCCCCCGCGCGCCGGTCAGAGCACCTTTCCGGGGTTGAGCAGGCCGGTCGGGTCGAGTGCGTCCTTGATCGCCCGGTGCACCCGCAGCCCCACCGGCCCGATCTCCCGGGCCAGCCAGTCCCGCTTCAGCAGGCCGACCCCGTGCTCCCCGGTGCAGGTGCCACCGAGCGAGAGGCCGAGTTCCATGATCGCGTCGAAGGCCCGCCGGCCCCGCTCCAGGCTCGCCGGGTCGGCCCGGTCGACCACGATGTTCGGGTGCATGTTGCCGTCCCCGGCGTGCCCGACAACGCCGATCGGCACGTCGTGCTCGGCGGAGATCCGGGCCACCCCGTCGAGCAGCGCCGCCAGCGCGTGCCGGGGTACCGCCACGTCGTCGACGACCAGCCCGCCGTTGCCGCCCGGACAGCTGGCGGCGGCGAAACGCTCCATCGCCGGATGCGCCAGCCGGCGGGCCGTCAGCAGGGCCGCCGCCTCCGCCGCGTCGGTGGCCGCGAAGACCTCGTCGGCGCCGCTGGCCGTGCAGACCTCGGCCAGTACGGCGAGGTCTGCGGCGGCCCGGGTACCGGTGTCGGCGGCGGCCAGCAGCAGCGCCTCGGCGTCGGTGCGCAGCCCCATCGGCCGGTACGCCTCGATCGCGCCCAGGTGCGTGCGGTCCAGCAGTTCCAGCAGACTCGGGCTGAGCCCACGCGCGGAGATCTCGGCGACCGCCCGGCCGGCGGCGGTGGTGGACGGGAAGACCGCGACCAGGGTCAGCGACTCCTCGGCGGCCGGACGCAGCGAGACGGTCACCTCGGTGATCACCCCGAGGGTCCCCTCCGAGCCGACGAAGAGCCTGGTCAGGTCGTAGCCGGCCACCCCCTTGGCGGTACGCCGCCCGGTGCGCAGCACCTCGCCGTCGGCGAGCACCACCTCCAGGCCGATCACGTACTCGGTGGTGACGCCGTACTTGACGCAGCACATCCCGCCGGCGTTCGTGGCCACGTTCCCGCCGATGGTGGACGACTCCCACGAGCCCGGGTCGGGCGGATAGCGCAGGCCGTGCTTGGCGACGGCGGCGGCCAGCGTGGCGTTGACCACTCCGGGCTGGACCACCGCGATCCGGTTCACCGGGTCGACCTCGCGGATCTCGTCCATCGACACGGTGGAGAGCAGTACCGCCCCGTCGACCGCGTTCGCGGCCCCGGCCAGCCCGGTCCGGGCACCCTGCGGCACCACCGGTACGCCGTGCCGGGCCGCCGCCCGGACCACGGCGACCACCTCCGTGGTGGTCCGGGGCCGGACCAGCACGGCCGGCATCCCGGCCGGGCAGAGGTCGGCCTCGTCCCGCTGGTGGCCGCGGAGCAGGTCGGGGTCGGTCAGTACGGCGGACTCGCCGAGCGCCGCCCGCAGGTCGTCGAGAAGATCCGGCATGGCTGGCAGGCTAGCCGCCCGACGAGTACACCGACCAGGGTCGTTTCCGGGCCGACCGGGGACGGTCCGGACAGCGCGGCCCGGACCAACCGGCGCGGCCCCGGACCAACCGACGGGTCCGGACGTGTTGTGCCGGTGTGTCGGCGGTGGGACGACTTCGCCCGGTGCGTCGGTGGCTGACGCGTTCGCCGGGTGCGTCAGTGGGTAGTCCCCGCCATGCGCTCGGTCCGGGACACCAGGGTCAGAAGGCCCGTGGACCTCGACCGGGAGCGGATCGCCGAGCTGGCGAAGGAGTTCCGGCAGCGGTCCCGGGCGACGGTGCGGGACCGCTGGCAGGCCGTGAAGTTCAACGTGGTGCTGGCCCTCCAGGCCGGGGTCGCGGCGGCGCTGGCCTGGGTCGGCTCGCACGAGTTCCTCGGCAACCCGTCGCCGGTCTTCGCCCCGATCTCCGCGATCGGCACCCTCGCCTCCTCGGTCGGCCAGCGGTTCCGCCGGACCATCGAGCTGATCATCGGGGTGGCGGTCGGCATCGGTCTCGGCGACGCCCTGGTCTTCGCCGCCGGTACCGGGCCGTGGCAGCTCGGCGTGATCGTGTTCATGGCGATCGTGGTCACCATCTTCCTGGGCGGCGGCCCGGCCGTGGTCACCCAGGCGGCGGCGACCGCCGTGCTGATCGTTACCGTCGACATGCCGACGGAGATGAACATCGAGGCGCCCCGGGTCGTCGACGCGCTGATCGGCGGCTTCGCCGGGCTGGTGGTGATCGCGCTGGTGCTGCCGTTGAACCCGTTGCGGGTGGTGGACCGGGCGGCCAAGCCGGCGCTGACCCGGCTCACCGAGGAACTCGCCGAGACCGCGGCGGCGCTGCGGGCCCGCGACCCGGACCGGGCGCAGGGCGCGCTGGACCGGCTCCGCGAGGTGGAGCGGCACCTCCAGGGTTTCGAGGAGGCGCTGGAGGGCGGCCGGGAGACGACGATCCTGTCCCCGGTGCGCTGGAGCCGCCGGGGAGCGCTCACCCAGTACGTCGAGAGTTCCGAGTACATCGACCACGCCGTGCACAACAGCGGCACCCTGGTCCGGCGGGCGGTCACCGCGCTGGAGGACGCCGAACCGGTCCCGGAGGCGATGTCGGAGGCGGTGGCGCTGCTCGCCGAGGCGGTTCGGCTGCTGCGCCGGGACCTCGGACTCGGGGTACGCCCGGAGGCGGCCCGGGAGCAGGCGTTGCAGGCGATCGGCCAGGCCGGTCGGGCGTACGCCGAGGGGGTCGGGTTCTCCGGCAGCGTGGTGGTCGCGCAGGTGCGTACCACCGGCAGCGACCTGCTCCGGGCCACCGGCGTCGATCGGGCGGAGGCGAACCAGCTGGTCCGGCGGGCGGCCGGCGGGCACTCCGGCGAGGCCGCCCGGCAGGCCGCCCGACAACCCGGCGACCGGGCGCCGGACGGCCCACCCGCGGCGGCGGGACCGGTGCGGTAGCCGGTCAGGCGGACCGGTGTGGGCAGCCGGTCAGCGGGACCGGCACTGCCACACCGGCCATCGGGACCGGTGCGGCAGCCGGGCGGGACGGCTGGTGGTGCCCGGTCGGGCGGGTGAGGACGGCTGGTGGTGCCCGGTCGGGCGGGACGGTTCAGCCCAGTGTCGCCAGGGCGGTCAGCAGGCGGTCGACGTGCGCGGGCGTACTGCCCAGCCCGATGCTCGCCCGCAGCGCCGTCGGCGGCAGGTCCCGCCGGCCACTGCGGGCAGCCGCCTCGGCGAGCAGCCGCCGGGCCAGCGGATGCGCGCAGAAGAGCCCGTCGCGCAGCCCGAGCTGCCAGCGCCGGGCGAGTTCGGTCGCGACCGCCGCCGAGTCCCGGCCGGCGACCACGAACGACACGATGCCGACCCGGGGCGCGGCATCGTCGAAGGTACGCAGTTCGAGCACGTCCGGCAGGGCCGCGAGCCCGGACCGCAGCCGGGCGAGCAGGGACTGCTCCCGCGCGTACAGCGCTGCCCGGTCCGCCTCGCCCAGCGCGGTGCAGACCGCGGCCAGCGCCACCGCGCCGAGCAGGTTGGGCGTACCGGCCTCGTGCCGGGCGCTGCCGTCCACCCAGCGCACGTCGTGGGTGGCCGCCCCGACGGCCAGGGTCGCACCGCCACCGGCCAGGTACGGCGCAGCGGCGTCCAGCCAGTCCGCCCGGCCGGCAAGTACGCCGATCCCGAACGGCGCGTACAGCTTGTGTCCGGAAACGGCGACGTAGTCGACGGCCAGCGTGGCGATGTCCAGTACGGCGTGCGGGGCGAGTTGGGCGGCGTCCAGCGCGATCCGGGCGCCGTGCCGGTGGGCGACCCGGGCCAGCTCGGCGACCGGCCAGCACTCGCCGGTGACGTTGCTCGCCCCGGTCACCGCGACCAGGACCGGTGCACCGCCCCCACTGCCCCGGCGCAGTTCCCGCAGCGCCGCGTCGACCGCCCGCACCGCCTCGGCGGCCGAGCCGGGCACCGGCAGCCGGACCGTGCCCGCCGGCCAGGGCAGCAGGTTGGCGTGGTGCTCGCTGGCGAAGGTCACCACCCGGCAACCGGGCGGCAGGGATCGGGCCAGCAGGTTGAGCGCGTCGGTGGTGTTGCGGGTGAAGACGACCGAGTCGTCGGGGCGTACCCCGAGGAAGTCGGCGACGCACTGCCGGGCCCGCTCGTACGCCAGGGTGCTGCGCCGGGAGAGTGCTCCGGCGCCCCGGTGCACGCTGCCGTACCAGGGCAGCAGCTCGGCCACCGCGTCGGCAGCGGCCCGCGCGCAGGGCGCGGTGGCGGCATAGTCGAGGTTGACCTTTCCCGGCACTCCGAGCACGGCGAGCGGCCCCGCCGTCGCGGCCCGGTCGACCGCCGCGGCGCGGTGTTCGGTCGGTGTGACGGTGCGACCCGGTTCGGCGGGCGCCGGGACGGGAACCTCGGGCGCGGAAAGGGAAATCATCGGGGCCACCTCCGGTGGTCAGGGACCCCGGGAGGGCGGGAGACGGGGTCCGCGCTTGCCCGGTGCGGAACCGCACCGAGCCCGGTCATCACCCGGGGCACCCCACCGCGAACCTCGACGAGGGTTGCCGGCCAGCAAGCCGGGGCTTGGACGCTGGCACTCGTGACCTGCCCGGAAGCATAACCGGGCCGGATGTGGTCGGGCCAGGCGGTTGCGAGGAACTACGCTGATCACATGGCCGACACCCCGCCCGGTCCAGCGGCGCCGCAGTCGCAGTCGCCGGCCTCGCAGTCGCTGACCTCGCAGTCGCCGACCTCGTCGTGGCCGCCCGCCGCGCCGCCGCAGCTCCCGCCGCCACCGGCCAGCGGGCCGGAGGCGGCGGCCTCCGAGCGGCCCAGCCTGGCCCGCCGGCTGACGGCCATCGGGGCGGTCACCCTGATCGTCGTCTGCGCGGTGTTGATGGCGTGGGAACTGGTGTCACCGGCCGGGGTGACGCCGCCGCTGATCGGACTGGCCGCGGCGGCGCTGCCGGTGCCGGTGCTCGTCGCCTGCTTCCTCTGGCTCGACCGGTACGACCCGGAACCGATCAAGTATCTCGCCTTCTGCCTCGGCTGGGGCGCGGCGGTGTCGACCTTCGCCGCGCTGCGCACCAACACCTTCGCCGGTGACACCCTGGAGCTGCCCCTGCCGCTGGTCGGGGTGCTGGTCGCGCCCTTCATCGAAGAGCTGACCAAGGCGCTCGGGCCGTTCCTGCTGCTGCTCTACCAGCGCCGCAAGTGGTCCGGGATCACCGACGGCATCGTCTACTGTGGCCTATCGGCGGTCGGCTTCGCGATGGTCGAGAACATCCTCTACTTCGGTCTGCACGGCTACGCCGAGGGCGTCGACCGGTACGGCCCGGCGACCGGCGCGCAAAACTTGTTCGGGATCTTCATCCTGCGGGTCCTGATCAGCGGCTTCGCCCACCCGCTCTTCACCTCGATGACCGGCATCGGGCTCGGCATCGCCGCCCGGTCGGCCAGCCGGCCGATCCGGATCCTCGCCCCGCTGGCCGGCCTGCTGCTGGCGATGATCCTGCACGGCGCCTGGAACCTGGCCGCCGTGCTCACCCAGCTCTCCGGCGAGCCGCTGATCCTGCTCTACACCTACGTCGGGCTGATGGTGCCGATCTTCCTGGGCGTGGTCGGCCTGGCCGTCTGGGTCCGCAGCTGGGAGGGGCGGCTGACCCAGCGCCGGCTCCCCGACTACGTCTCCGCGGGCTGGCTCACGCCGCCCGAACTGGCCGCGCTCGGCACCCTCGGCCGGCGGCACGCGGCCCGACGCTGGGCCCGCCGGGTCGCCGGTGACGAGGGCCTCAAGGCGATGCGGGCGTTCCAGGTCTCGGCGAGCCGGCTCGCCCTGCTCCGCGACGGCCTGGTGCGCGGGCTGCACAGCCGGCCGGAGCAGCTCGCCCGGAGGCAGGACGAGGAACGCCGGCTGCTGGACGCGATGCGGGCCGCCCGCACCGTCTTCGTCGGCCGCGATCCGCAGGCACCGGCCGGGATCTGGGACGGCTCCCGCTACCACCTGTCCTTCCCGGACGGCTCGCGGCGCACCCTGCCGGCACCGGCCGAGCCGGTGGTGCCGATCCCGGTGGTACTGCTGACGCCACCGCCCCCGCCCGCCCCGGTTGTTCCCGCCGGCTATCCACCCGGCCCCGGCCCCGGCCCCGGCCCCGGCCCCGGCCCCGGCCCCGGCCACGGCTCGTACCCGGGCACCCCGGGCCCGTACGGCGGGGCACCCGGACCGTACCCGGGCCCGTACGGCGGGGCGCCTACTCCGTACCCCGGTGTGCCGGGCGTACCCGGCGGCGGACCTGCCGGGTACCCGGGGACACCCGGCTCGTACGGCGGGCCGCCAGCGGCCGGCGGCGGGTGGCCGGGGTCGTACCAGCGCTGAGCGGGCCAGCCCGGCGGCCGGTCGGCGGGGCGGGCTGGCACCGCCCGGCCGGCGAGAGGCGGGCCGGTCGTCGGCCGGAACCTTCGGCGGTGCCGGCGGCGGACCTCTAGAGGTAGAGGCCGGTGGAGTCGGTCTCCACCCGCCGGGCGGCGACGGCGTGCACGTCACGCTCGCGGAGCAGCACGTACTCCCGGCCGTGCAGTTCGACCTCGGACCGGTCGTCCGGGTCGAAGAGCACCCGGTCACCGGAGACGATCGAGCGCACGTTCGGGCCGACTCCCACCGCGGTCGCCCAGGCCAGCCGGCGGCCCATCGAGGCGGTCGCCGGGATGACGATGCCGGCGGTCGAACGCCGCTCGCCCTCGCCGCCGTCCGCCCGGACCAGCACCCGGTCGTGCAGCAGGCGGATCGGCAGGCCGTTGTCGTTGTCTTCCTCGGCGATCACGCCCGGAACGGTACCGCGTGCCGCCACCAGGCAGGTTGTCGGCCGTCACCCCGCCGGGCGTTCCGAGCCGACCTGTGCCGGTGCGGCTACGGTAGGGAGGCCAATCCGCCGTGGGAGGTCCGCTTGCGCCGTTTCGAGCAGCTACGAGCAAGGCTCCGTCGCGCGTCCGGGTCCTCGTCGGACCCGTCCGGCGGCCAGGTCGCGGCGGCGAACCCGCCAGCGGTGACCACGCCCGAGCCGGCGCCGGTGGTGCCCGAGCCGGTCAAGGAGGAAGTACACCCGTCGACGTCGAGCCGGGACGACGCGGACGTGCCGCACGCGTTGCGGATCGCCGCCGCCTGGTCGTGGCGGCTGATCGTGATCGGGCTGGTCGCCTGGGCACTGCTCAAGGTGGTCGGCACGATCCGGATCGTGATCATCCCGCTGGCCATCGCCCTGTTGCTCTCCGCCCTGCTGGCCCCGCTGGTCGGCCTGCTGCTCCGGGCCCGGTTCCCCCGGTCCCTGGCCACCGCGGTGGTGCTGGTCGCCGGCCTGGCGGCCGTGGTCGGCACGCTCACCCTGGTGGTGAACGAGTTCGTCAAGGGCGTACCCGACCTGAGCCGGAACGCCACCGACGGCATCCGGCAGATCCAGGAGTGGTTGAAGACCGGTCCGCTGCACCTGTCGGACAACCAGCTCAACTCGTACATCGAGCAGGGCGAGCAGTGGATCAACGAGAACACCCAGGCGTTGACCAGCGGGGCGGTCTCCACCGCCGCCACCGTCGCCGAGCTGCTCACCGGTGCGCTGCTGGTGCTCTTCGCGACGTTCTTCTTCCTGCGGGACGGCGAGAAGATCTGGCGCTTCCTCGTCCGGCTGCTCCCGGTGGCCGCCCGCTGGCGGGTCGACGACGCGGGCCGGGCCTCCTGGGCGACGCTCGTCGCGTACGTCCGGGCGACCGTACTCGTCGCGTTCATCGACGCGGTCGGGATCGGCATCTTCCTGGTGGTCTTCGACATCCCGTTCGCGTTCCCGCTGGCCGCCCTGGTCTTCCTGGGTGCGTTCATCCCGATCGTCGGGGCCACCCTCTCCGGCGCGGTGGCGGTGCTTGTCGCCCTCGTCGACAGCGGTTGGGTACGGGCACTTGTCATCCTCGCCGTGGTGATCGGGGTGCAGCAGGTCGAGGGACACATCCTGCAACCGCTGATCATGGGCCGGGCGGTGGCGATCCACCCGCTCGCGGTGATCGTCGGTATCGCCGCCGGTGTGGTGCTGGCCGGCATCGTCGGCGCACTGGTCTCGGTGCCGCTGATCGCGGTGCTCAACACCGCGGTCCGCCGTTTGGCGCACCGCCGGACGCCCGAGGTGCCGCCGGACGCCGTGGTGGTCGCCGCCAAGGCCCCGTAGCCGGCCGCCGTACCCGGTGTGGCGCGGCGGCCGAGATGGCGCCGCGCCACCGGACGAGCCGGGGCAGGACCTGGCAGGACCAGCCGTCGGGGCAGGACCGGTCAGGATTTGCCGAGGCGCTCCAGGGCGCCCCGGGCGACGTCCGGCCGGGTGGTGTACCAGAACGGCGGCAGCGTCCTGCGCAGGAAGGCGCCGTACCCCCGGGCGGTCTCCAGCCGCGAGTCGAGTACCGCCACCACGCCCTTGTCCCCGGTGGACCGGATCAGCCGGCCGACCCCCTGGGCCAGGCGTACGGCGGCGATCGGCACGCTCACCGAGGCGAACCCGGAACCGCCGGAGGCGTCCACCGCCGCCGCCCGGGCCGCCGCCAGCGGCTCGTCGGGGCGGGGGAACGGCAGCCGGTCGATCACCACGAGCTGGCAGGCGTCGCCAGGCACGTCCACGCCCTGCCACAGCGACATCACGCCGAAGAGGCAGCTCGCCCGCTCCTCGCGGAACCGCCGGACCAGCAGTGGCAGCGCCTCCTCGCCCTGGAGCAGGATCGGCAGGTCGGTACGCGCCCGGAGCAGCTCGGCGGCCTGCAACGCCGCCCGGCGGGACGAGAAGAGCCCGAGGGTACGGCCACCGAGGGCGCCGACCAGGCCGAGCAGTTCCTCACCGGCCGCCGCCGGCAGGCCCGAGGCAGCCGGCCTGGGCAGGTGCGCGGCGACGTAGAGGATGCCCTGGCGCGGATAGTCGAACGGTGAGCCGACGTCGAGCGAGCGCCACCCGGCGTCCGCCGCCGCGCTGTCCGCCGCGCTGTCCGACCTCGTCCCACCCGCCTGCGTCCGGTCCGGCTTCGCCCCGTCCGCCTGCGTCCGGTCGGCCTGCGTGCCGCCCGCCTGCGTGCCGCCCGCCTGCGCGCGGTCAGCCTGCGTCCCGCCGGCCTGCGTCTGGTCCGCCTGCCTCCGGGGCGCCTCGCTGGGGCCCGTCGGCGTGCCGGGTCGGGCCGGATCCGGGCGTCCGGAGCGCAGTGCCGCCGCCCTGGGGTGTGGCCGGGTCGGGTCGGCCGCCGGCTCGGTCGGGGCGGCCAGCCCGAGAGCCCGGGCCACGGTGTCGAACCTGCCGCCGAGGGCGAGCGTGGCCGAGGTGGCGACCACGGTGCGGTCCTCGTAGAGGTGTGTGGAGAGGGTGCCGGCCACGGAGAGCGGGGCGACGACCAGAGCCCGCCGGCCGGCGCCACCACCGTCCGGCTTCTCCACCCAGGCCACGTCGTGCTCGGCCTCCTCCAGCAGCCGCTGGGCGGTCTTCGACAGGTCGTCGAGCACCGCCTTGGTCTGCTGCTTGCGCACCGGGTCGGGATCGTCGGCCTTGACGTCGCCGATCTTCTCCAGCGCACCCCGGGTCGCCGCGTCCAGCAGCGTGCACGCCTCGCGCAGCGGCCCCGGCAACTCGCCGGTGATCCGCCCGCCCGGCGCCTCGGCGAGCCCGACCGCGAGCGCGTCGCCGGCCGCGACCAGTGACTCGGCCAGCTCCGGGGTGAGCAGCGGCCGGCTGCGCCGGGCGGCCCGGTCGATCAGCTCCGGGATCAGCTCCGCCTGGGCCGCCGAGGAGACCCGGTCGGCCAGCTCGTGCGCCTCGTCGATCACCAGCAACCTGTGCGGCGGCACGATGTGCCGGCCGGCGAGCATGTCGACGGCGAGCAGGCTGTGGTTGGTCACCACCACGTCCGCCTCGCGGGCCCGGGCCCGCGACGCCTCGGCGAAACACTCGGCGCCGTAGGGGCAGCGGCCCGCGCCGACACACTCCCGGGCCGGCATCGAGACCAGCCGCCACGCCTGGTCGTCGACGCCGGGGTCGAGTTCGTCGCGGTCACCGGTCTCGGTCTCCATCGCCCAGTCCCGGATCCGCTCGATCTGCTTGCCGAGCCGCCCAGCCTCACCGAGCCACTTGACGCCACCGCCACCGCCACCGCCACTGCCACCGGCACCGCCGCCACGGCCGGGTGCGTCGAAGAGCGCGTCCTCCGGCTCGTCCTCTGTGGAGTTCTCCAGCCGGGCCAGGCAGAGGTAGTGGTGCCGGCCCTTGAGCACCGCGAAGGTCGGCCGCTGGCCGAGTACCGGGGTGACCGCGTCGGCGAGCCGGGGCAGGTCGTGCTCGACGAGCTGCGACTGGAGCGCGAGGGTGGCCGTGGAGACCACCACCGGGCCGTCGACGGTCAGCGCCGGGGCGAGGTAGGCAAGGGACTTGCCGGTGCCGGTGCCGGCCTGCACCAGCAGGTGCTCGCCGGAGCGGATGCTCTCCTCGATCGCGGTGGCCATCTGCTGCTGGCCCGGCCGCGCCTTTCCGCCGGGCACGGCGCCGACCGCCGCGGCGAGCAGTTCCGTCCCGCTGGGGCGGTCGCCCCGACGCCGTCGGCGGGACCGGGGTGCGGGCGGCCGACCGGAGTCCTCCGCCTCGGAACCGATCAGGGTGGGGGCGCTGGAGTCGGTGGCGGGCACGGTCACTGTGCGACCGTACCCGTCGAGCCCGACGCCGCCACGCTCCCTCGGCCCGGCGGGTCCCGACGGCCCGGACCGGTCCCTCGGACCAGGGGTGCCCGCCTGCCTCCCGGGCAGCCGGAGGGGTTGTGGATTTCGACGCCTACCGGACGCTTCGCGCACGGCGTGTATTGGGTTACATCGGTTAGGGTGCGGGCATGTCGAGCGATGTGGTCCGAGTCGTCTACCGGAAGTACGACGGCGCCGCACACCGGGACTACCCCGCCCGCAGGCTCGCCGAGGACGACCTCGGCGTGTGGCTCGGCGTGACCGCCGGGACGGAGTCGGTCTACCACGGCCGGCCCTCGGTGGAGCAGATCCCGTTCGTGCTGCTGGTGCCGCACGACGCCTGGTGGAGTGCGATGTTCAACCCGCCGCCCCGGACCAGCGAGGTCTACTGCGACATCGCCAGCCCGGCCCGCTGGGAGGGGGACACCGTCCACCTGGTCGACCTCGACCTCGACGTGGTGCGTCGGCGCGGCACCGGGCTGGTGGAGTTGCGCGACGAGGACGAGTTCGCCGAGCACCGGGTCCGGTTCGGTTATTCCGACGAGACGGTGGCGCAGGCCAGGGCGGCGGCGGAGTGGCTGCTCGGGGCGCTCGGCGACGGCACCGAGCCGTTCGCGACCGCGTACCGCAAGTGGCTCGCCCTGGTGGTCTGATCCCGACACCGCCCAGCCCCACCCAGCCCCACCCGCGCGGACGGCCGGGGCAGCGGCGCGGACGCCTGGCGGATGCTATGCCTGAGGCAGCCAGCGGTGCTCGTCGTGGGCGATCCGGGGCACCCGGGTCAGCTTCTCCGGGTTCAGCTGGTGGTAGACCGCGGTGATCCGGCCCCCGGCGGTGGCGAACCACATCACGCCGTGCAGCGGCTGGCCGGGCCGGTAGTCCCCCTCGATCTGGAGGCCGAGCGCGCCGTTGACGAGTACCGGTCGCATCCGCAGGTTCTCGGTCTCCCAGGCGGCCCGGCGGATCACCCCGAGCGCGAACCGGGCGACCTTGGCCGCGCCGACCACCGGCTGCCGGGTGGTCGGGAAGAGACCGCCGCCGTCGCCGACGAAGACCACCTCCGGGGCGAGTATCTCGAGCAGCCGCTCGGGTTCGCCGGACTCGACGGCCCGGAGGAAGGCGCTGACCAGCCGCTGGTGTTCGGCCGGGTCGGCGGGCTGGCGGGGGCCGTCGGCGGTGACCGCGCGCCGGGCCCGGGAGGCGAGCTGCCGGGCGGCGGCCGGGGTGGTGGCCAGCACCGTGGCGATCTCGGCGAACGGCACGGCGAAGACGTCGTGCAGTACGAACGCGACCCGCTGCTCCGGGCTGAGGCGTTCCAGCACGGTCAGCAGGGCGATGCCGACCTGTTCGGTGTGCGCGGCCCGCTCGGCCGGGTCGGGGGCGAACCCGTGCGTCCCGTCGGCGGCCGGGCCGGGCAGCCGGCTCACGATCGGCTCCGGCAGCCACTCGCCCGGGTACGCCTCCCGGCGTACCCGGGCGGAGCGGAGCACGTCGAGGCAGAGCCGGGCGGTGGCGGTGGTGAGCCAGCCGCGCAGGTCGCGTACCTCGGCGCGGGCCTGCGGGGTGGCCAGGGCGGCGGCGTACCGCAGCCAGGTCTCCTGTACGGCGTCCTCGGCCTCCGCCCGGCTGCCGAGCATCCGGTACGCGACCATGGTCAGATGTTCCCGTTCGGCCTCGAACTCGCTGGCCAGATCCCGCACCGCCGCCTCCTGCCGCCGTACGTCCCCTGTCGCGAGGTTAGCTCCGGCGCGGGGGCGGCCGCAGGCGGGTGTCCGCCGAGTTCGTGCCCGGACCGGGAGGTAAGGGTGGAACTGGGCGCCGACGGCGTGGCCGGGCGGTTGCCGGGGCGGCGAATCTCACACCCCTGTCGTTCGGGCCGGTTCGCCGGGGTTCGTGCCCTCGTGTCGGGGAATTAGGTGAACGTTGGGTGAATGACAGGTGAACCGCCCTCGACCAGGGGTGGGCGGGCGAGAATCCCGATCCGAGGTTTCCTAGCATTCCCCAGGGGCAGCCTCCTGCGGCCCGCCGCCACCCGTCCGCCGACCGCAACGAGGTACCCGAGCCGTGAAGTTTTCCCTCCGCCCTTCCGAGGGCGCCTTCTACGAGTTGTTCAGCAGAGCCGCTCAGAATCTGGTACGCGGTACCGAGCTGCTGAACGAGCTGGCCCTGCCCGGAGTCGACGTGCAGTCGGTGAGCGAGCGGCTCACCGAGGTCGAACACGACAGCGACCAGATCACCCACGACCTGTACAAGAAGATCAACTCTACCTTCGTCACGCCGTTCGACCGGGAGGACATCTACCGGCTCGGCTCGCTGCTCGACGACGTGATGGACCACCTGGAGGCGGTCGGCAACCTGCTCTACCTCTACGGGCTGACCAAGCTGCCGTCGCTGCCCCGGGAGATGCACGAACTGGTGAACGTCCTCGACCAGCAGGCCAAGCTCACCGCCGAGGCGATGCCCCGGCTGCGGGCGATGAAGGACCTGGAGGACTACTGGATCGAGTGCAACCGGCTGGAGAACGACGGCGACCAGGCGTACCGGATGCTGCTGGTCCGGCTCTTCTCCGGCGAGTACGACGCGTTGACGGTGCTGAAGATGAAGGAGGTCGCCGACGAGCTGGAGGCGGCCTGTGACGCCTTCGAGCACGTGGCCAACACGGTCGAGACCATCGCGGTGAAGGAAAGCTGACCCGCCGTGTCTCCTGAACTCATCGCCGTACTGGCGGTGATCGCCGTCGCGCTGCTCTTCGACTACACAAACGGGTTCCACGACGCCGCGAACGCGATCGCCACCAGCATCTCCACCCGGGCGCTGACTCCCCGGGTCGCGCTCGCCATGGCGGCGATCGGCAACTTCATCGGGGCGCACTTCGGCGCGGACGTGGCCAAGACGGTCGGCTCCGGTCTGGTCGACCTGCCGACCGGCGTCTCCAGCCTGGGCATCGTCTTCGCCGGAGTGATCGGTGCGATCACCTGGAATCTCGTCACCTGGTATTTCGGCCTGCCGTCGTCCTCCTCGCACGCGCTGATCGGCGGGCTGGTCGGTTCGACACTGGCCGCCTCCGGCACGGTGCTCTGGAAGGGCATCGGCGAGGACGTCGTACTGCCGATGATCCTCTCCCCGCTGGTCGGCTTCCTCCTCGGCTACCTGGTGATGGTCGCCGTGCAGTGGATCTTCCGGAACGGGCAGCCGGGCAAGCTGAACCGGGGCTTCCGGTGGGCGCAGACCGCCTCGGCGGCGGCGATGTCGATCGGGCACGGCATGCAGGACGCCGCCAAGACGATCGGCATCGTGGTGCTCGCCCTCTTCGTCGGCGGCTACCAGGACAGTGCCGAGCACATCCCGGAGTGGGCGTTCTGGACCTCGGCGACGGTGTTGGCGCTCGGCACCTACGCGGGCGGCTGGCGGATCATCCGTACCCTCGGTCGGAAGATCATCGACCTGCGTCCGCCGGAGGGCTTCGCCGCCGAGACCGTCGCCAGCGGCGTGCTCTACTTCAACGCCCTGGTGCTGGGCGCACCGATCTCCACCACGCACACCATCACCTCGGCGATCATGGGCGTCGGGGCGACCAAGCGGCTCTCCGCCGTCCGCTGGGGCGTCGCCGGCAACATCGTCGGCGCCTGGGTGCTCACCTTCCCGGCCGCCGGCTCGATCGGCGCCCTGATGTACTTCCTCGTCAACCCCCTCTTCTAGGCAGAAGGTGTAAGGAAGGGCCCCCGCTACAACAGAAAACGATAAGCGGGGGCCCTTCCTTTCACGGATACGTGACGCCGAGCTGTTCGCGGATGTCGTCGAGCAGGGCCATCACCTCGAGGGTCGCGGCGTGCGGCACCAGCGGGCTCTCCAGCAGCCCGGCGGCGAGGCAGCGCTGCACCTCGGCCGCCTCGTGCTGGTAGCCCGAGCCGGCCAGCTCGACCGGCAGCAGTTCCGGGTCGGCGCCGTCGCGCAGCAGGGTGACCTGGCCCGGCCGGTAGAACGGCGGGGCCAGCTCGATCCGGCCGGTCCGCCCGGTGACCGTCGCCGCCACCCGGGTCGCGCCGATCATGCCGCAGCTCAGCGTGGCGACCGCGCCGGAGTCGTAGCCGAGGATGACCCCGGTGTTCTCGTCCACCCCCTCCGGGCTGATCTTCGCCCAGGAGCGGACCTGGTCCGGCACGCCGAGCAGCAGGTGCGCCAGGCTGATCGGATAGACCCCGAGGTCCAGCAGCGCACCACCGCCGAGCGCGCGGGCCCGCATCCGGTGCTCCGGCGGGAACGGCCCGCCGACCCCGAAGTCCGCCTGCACGCCGGTCACCTCGCCGATCGCCCCGTCGGCGATCAGTTCCAGGATCCGGAGTACGGCCGGATTGCACCGCATCCACATCGCCTCCATCAGGAAGCGCCCCTTGGCGGTGGCCGCGTCGACGAGGCGCTGCGCGGCGGGCCGGTCCAGGGTGATCGGCTTCTCGACGAGTACCGCCCGGCCGGCGTCCAGGCAGGCGCTGGCGGCGTCGAAGTGCGCCGCGTGCGGGGTGGCGACGTACACCACGTCGAGGTCGTCGTCGGCGGCGAACTCCTGCCACGACCCGTACGCCCGGGGGATCTGGTGGCGGTCGGCGAAGGCGCGGGCGGTCTCCAGCGTGCGGGAGCCGACGGCGACGACCTCCGCGTCCGGCAGCAGCCGGAGGTCCTCGACGAAGGTGGCGGCGATGTAGCCGGTGGCCAGGATGCCCCAACGTGTCGTTCTCCCAGGGCTGTATCGCTGAGCCATGGCACCCCTTCAATCTGTCCCGGGCTGCCCTGGGTCGCCAGATTGGCTGTCGTGATGGCGTCTGCGGCGTGCGTGTCGCCCGCGCCGCGTCGCCTTGTCGATCTAGTGGGGAGTCTACGAACGCCGAGGAGAGCCGACAAGCGCCATCGGCGACTGCATGAGCGCCACGTACTCCGTGAGATACCGGTGGCAGCACCAACAGCTACGAGAACCAGATCTGGTTCACCGGCTGATCGCTGAAGTCGCTGTCGGCAGCCGGGCACACGCAGCGGCTACGATCCTCGAAGTGACCGAGCCGTCCTACTTGAGCGCCACCCGTGCCGCCTACGACACCGTCGCCGTTGACTATGCCAACCTCCTGAGTACGGAACCTCCGGAAACGCCGCTGGACCTTGCGATGCTTGCGGCGTTCGCGGACCTTGTGCGGTCCGTTGGCGCCGGCTCGGTCGCCGACATCGGTTGCGGCCCGGGCCGTATCACGGCACACCTGCGCTCTCTTGGTTTAACCGCTTTCGGCATCGACCTGTCGCCGGCGATGGTGGCGGAGGCTCGCCGGACGTACCCGGATCTGCGGTTCGACGACGGGTCCATGACCGAATTGGACCTGAAGGAGGGTTCTGTCGGCGGCATCGTCGCCTGGTACTCGATCATCCACACACCACCAGAGCTGTTGCCGGTGGTGTTCGCCGAGTTTCACCGGGTGCTGACTCCAGGCGGCCATGCGCTGATCGCGTTCCAAGCTGGCAACGAGCGTCTGCACATCGAGCCGGGGTACGGCCACAGTGTGTCGCTCGACGCCTACCGGTTGACACCTGATCATGTCGCCGAGCTGTTGCTGCAGGCCGGCCTGGTCGAACACACCCGGCTGCTCCGCGGGCCGGAGCCGCGCGAGAAGGTCCAGCAGGCCTTTCTCCTGGCACGCAAGCCCGGGATGTTGTAGTGCCCTGACACGCGTCCGCAGTGTGGGTCGCAGTGACGGTCGACGACAAGGCGGGGCCTGCCGACCGATGACCCGGCCGGCCCGTGCGTCACACGCGCAGGCACGACCGCCATGGGAGGTCCTGCGCCAGTGTAATGGGTCGGCCGGGTCTTGGTACTGGTGTCGCGAGCGGGGCCAAGCCGGCGGCCTCTGGCACCGGACTGCGCGATCAGCCGGCGGATGAGGGCGGGTATCCGGGTTCCAGATTCCAGCCGAAGGCGATGCCTTGACCCTGTTCGGCCGCGATCGCCGCGATGGAGTGGATCGCGGCGAGCTGCCACGGGTGGCTGTTGCCGTCGGAGCAGGTCGCCCCCGGCACGCGCCGGGCGGCCTCGATCTCGGCGATCGTGGCCGCCTGGTAGATCGGCTGGTGGCAGCTCAGGGCGTCGGCCAGCAGCCACGATTCGTCGGCGTCGAGCCACCCGCGGACGCCGACCGGTTGCTCCTCGTCTCCGGCGGTCCAGGCCATCGACCGTTCCTCCAGCCACTCCATCAGCTGTCTGACCTCGATGTCGTACGGGAGCATGGCTTCCGGCGAGTCCACACACCAGTCGAGCAGGCTGTGGCCGGCGACCGCGACGCCTTCGCCAAGGCAGGTCTGCTCCAGCACCGCCAGCATCAGGCTGCACAGGTCTTCCCATTCTGGCCTGCCCTCGACCGGCTCCGGCTCGGCCGCGGGGACTGGTGCCCGACCGTCCCCGGGCGGTGTTCGGACTCGCCGCTTCGGCCGTGGTGGATCTGGTACGGCCAGCTCGGACGGCCACCACCCGGTCAGGTCCGGAGCGGCCATCAGGGCCGCGGTGACGC
Source organism: Micromonospora sp. WMMD1102 (assembly GCF_029626265.1). NCBI lineage: Bacteria > Bacillati > Actinomycetota > Actinomycetes > Micromonosporales > Micromonosporaceae > Micromonospora > Micromonospora sp. WMMD1102. The sequence continues at coordinate 8,231,665 of NZ_JARUBN010000001.1, forward strand.
GGCGCAGGTGCGGGGTGAAGCGGGGGACGGGAGCCGACATGGTGCTGGCCGGCCGCCACACCTGCGCCAGCCACGGCTCGGCCTCGTCGTCGCCGTGCAACTGGCGGAAGGCTGGGACCACCCGCTCGCGGAACTTCCGACAGTCGAACAGGTGCAGGCCGGCGTCAACGAGGTATTCGTCCACCATCCGATCATCGCACATGCTGTCATAAATCCTTATCGATTGCCGCGCCGGGCCACGCCGCAAGCCCGGCCGGGCCTCTCCGCCCTGCCATCCGACCGAAAGCCGGTCCCGCCCGTGGTGCTGAGTCATCACGGGCGGGACCGGCCGACCCGGCCTTATCCTCGCCGCCGCCTCGAACCGGTGGCGCCGCCCGGTCAGCGGATCCGTAACCTGTGCGCTCCGGCGTCCACCGTTCCCGCGAACAGCCAACGGCCGTCCGGGCTTACCGCCAGGCTGGTCACCGAGGCGGCCTGTAGCCCGCCCGAGATGTTCTGCCAGGTCCGTCCGCCGTCGGTGCTGCGCAGCACGCCCCGGCCGTTGCGGGGCAGGCCGTAGGCGACGTGGGCGTCGGTCCCGGCATAGAGCGTGCGGGGCTTCCCGGGCACGGCGACGATGTCGCTGACCCGCATCGGCAGCCCGCCGGTGTCGGCCACCGCGAACGTACGCCCGCCGTTGTCGCTGACCCGGATCTGCTCGCCGCCCGCCACGACTCGGCCGTCGGCGCCGACGTACACCGCGTCGACGGCGCCGCCGACCTTCGTGATCGTCTGACCTAGGTCATCCGACCGGTACAGCCCGTCGGCGGTACCCAGCCACAGCCGGTCCGGTCTGGCCGGGTCACCGGCCACCGCGGTGAAGGTGTGGTCGTGGTACAGGTTCTTCCAGGTCGTGCCACCGTCCCGGGTGACGGCCAGGCCGAAGCCGTACCCGGCGTCGAAGATGCCCGCGACCACCCGGTTGGTGTCGGCCGGGTGGACGTGCAGGCTCGTCACCCGACCCCAGACGCGCCGGTTCGCGGTCCAGGTGGCGCCACCGTCGGTGCTGCGCTGAAGCTCATCCTCGGCGCTGAACGGATAGGCCAGGGACTTCCACATCACCCGGGGATCCCGGGCCGCCCCGGCGAGCAGGCTCTCCGTGCCGGTCAGCCGGCCCTCCTCCGCGGTTCCCCACTCGGTGTCCGTCGGCCGGAGCTGCCCGGTCGGCAGGGGGCGGCGGTAGCTGTCCGAGTCTGTCGAGACGACGAGCGCCGGTGCGCCGTCCGCGCCCTGGCCGACGACCAGGTCGTATGCGGTCAGCCCTGGCACGCCGAGCCGGGTGTAGCTGGCGCCGCCGTCCGCGGTGCGGAACAGCCCACCCCGCTCAGCGGAGACCAGCACGGTGCCGGGCTGGCCGGGCCAGCGGTCGAAGTCGCTGTCCATCGGTCCCCGGACCGGTTTCGCCTGGATGGTCCAGGTACGCCCGCCGTCCCGGCTGACGTAGTCCTCGGCGAAGCCGCCGGCGTACGTGTCGCCGTCGAGGAGTTCGAGCGTGCCGGCCCCTGAGCCGGGCAGGATGCCGAGCTGCTGCCACTGGCCCGCCGGGTCGGTGGCGCCCCAGACGGTACGGTCGCTGCGTACCGCGATCGTCCGGTCGTCGTTCGCGTCGAGCCCGCGGACCTGGTCGGTCCCCGACTCGTGCACCCGGCGGGCCGGCTGTGGTCCACCGGTCATCCCGGGAACCGCGAAGACCGTCCGGAGAGTGGCTACCACCAGGGTGTTTCCGCTGATCGCGGCCGAGACCAGGGCATCGTCCCAGTCCTGCGGGTACGCCGTCCAGGTGCGTCCCCGGTCGTGGCTGAGGTGGAACCCGTCCGCGGTCACCGCGATCAGGGCCCGGCCGTCCGTGGTGCTCAGCAGGTGGTAGATGTGCGTGTCCGGGAAGTCCAGTGTGGTCCAGGTTCTCCCCCTGTTCTCGGTGAACAGGATCTTGCCTTGGTACGTCGGGTCGAACAGGTGGTTCAGCGCGCCGCCGGACCGGCCGTTGACGGCGTACCAGATCCGCTGGTCGTCGCGGGGGTCGACGACCACCGAGGCCCGCCCGCCCCTGGCCACCGGCAGCCGGTCCACCCTTTGCCAGCTCTCGCCCCGGTTGTCGGTCAGCCACAGTGCCGCCGAGGCGGACGTCGTCAGGATGCCCCGCTGGGGCGCGTTCGGAATGGTGGTCAGCTGCCAGGCGCTCGAGTTCGGGCCGGCCATCTCCCAGCGGTCCCCGCCCGTCCGGTTCTCTGGCGGGACGACCTCGAAGGCGTCGGCCCCGATCAGGCGTTGTCCGGTGGCTGTCGCGGCTCGCGCCTCGACCCGGTAGACGCCGTCCTTCTCCACCTCGATCTCGGCCCTGTACCAGGAGTCGTGGTCGTGCCGGGCGACCACCTCGAACGGCTTGCCCCGGCGGGGCACCACCCGGACCGTCGGCTCCCCGCGCAGGGGCGCCGGGCTGAAGACGAACGCCTCGGTACGGCCGTCGGAGGGGTCCGGAGTGCTGTGCACGATCAGTGGCCGGACCGCCAGCAGGTACGGCACCCGCAGGTCGGCGTCGCCCGGCAGGTCGGCGGTGAGCCAGCCGGACAGCTCGCTGTCCCGGGCCAGGTCCACGCTGCCGGCCACTACCCGTACCGTGACGGTCACCGCGCCGCCGGCCGGGATGGTCGCCCGGTCCGGGGTGACCTCGACGGTGCCGATCGAGCCGCCGGCCCGGGTCGCACCGAAGCGTACGGCGGCGGGCTTGTCGCCCAGGTTGCGGACCCGGACCGTCCCGCTGGCCCTGGTTCCCGTGCCGGACATGTCGGCCAGTCCCAGGCTCAGCGTCGCCGGCTCGGCGACCACCTCGGTGACGACCGCGGCGGCGACGTCGAGCCGGCCGGCGCCCTGCTCGGTCGGGCCGAGGTCGGCCAGCGGTTTGGCCGAGCCGACCAGCGCCGACCGGAGGTCCGGCACCGACAGGGTCGGCCGGGCCTGGCGTAGCAGCGCGGCGGCTCCCGCGACGTGCGGGCCAGCCATGCTGGTGCCGCTGAGCCGGAATTCGCCGGGCGCCCACTGCCGCGTCGGCCAGGTCGACCGGATCTCCACGCCGGGGGCGGTCAGGTCCGGCTCGAGCGTGAACCGGTCGCTCGGTCCCCGCGAGCTGAAGCTGGCCAGCCGGTCGGTCGCGTCCGTACCGCTGATGGAGACCCGTACGGGCCCGGCGGCCAGGTGGCGGGTCAGTTCGTCGCGCTGGTTCGGGTCCATTCCCAGCACGACCAGCTTCTCCAACCGGAAGCTGTCGCCGGAGTCCTGCGTGCCGGGCCGGGCGAGGACCTCGCCGGCCGCGTCGCCGCCGACGGTGCCGGTGGCCGTTCCGGTGGTGGCGTCCCAGCTCATCGGCCCAGCGCCGCCTCTGGGGTAGGTCAGCGCGGCCAGTACGCCGCGGCGTTCCAGCTCCCGCGCCTGCTCGATGAACGAGGGCGAGGTCCACTCAGGAGTTTCCGGCGGGTCGGCGATCATCATGACGATCTTGCCCCGCAGGTCGCCGGCCCGGTCGAGTTCCTCCTTGCCGCCCATGCCGACGTCCACCACCTCGCCGCGCAGCGGCTGTGCCGGCGGCCCGGCCGAGACACCGGCCCGGTAGGTCTGCAGCGGTGCCTGTACCGGCTCCTCCAGACGGGCTGTCGGGAGCCGGAGGCCGCTCACCGAGGCGCCGACCGAGATGACCCCGTCGGCGGCGGCCGGCGATCCGATGGTCTGCGCGGCCGGCCCGGAGTTGCCGGCCGAGGCGACCACCACGACGCCGGCCTCGGTGGCGGCGGTGGCGGCCCGGCCGATCAGGTCCGTACCGTCGCCGGGGGCGCCGAGGCTCATGTTGATCACGTCGGCTCGGTGCGGGTTGGCCGGATCGACCGCCGCCTCGATCCCGGCGAGGATCCAGGAGTCGTACCCGGCGCCGTCGCCGTCCAGCACCTTGTAGGCGGTCAGCTCCGCCTCCGGCGCCACCCCTGTCACCGCGCCGTTGCCGGCCACGATCCCGGCCACGTGGGTGCCGTGCCCGTTGTCGTCCATCGGGTCGGCGTCGCCGTTGGCGAAGTCGTACCCGCCGACCACCCGTCGGCCAGGGCCGAAGCCGCCGCCAAGGCTGGGGTTGGTGTAGTCGACACCGGTGTCGAGGATGGCGACGGTGGTCCCGTGCCCACGTACCGCCCGGCCGTCGGCGTCGCTGCGATCCCACACCTGCGGTGCGCCGACCAGCGGCACGCTGTGTTCTACGTGCGCCCGCACCGGGCGGTCCTGGTGCACCGCCGCCACACCGGGCAGGCCGCGCAACCGGGCGAGCTGCGACTCCGACACCCGCATCGCGATGGCGTTCGTGAGCAAGGTCGTCGAGCGGTGCTCCCGTACCGTGATCCCGGCCTGGTCCGCGCGGTCCAGCAGCGTCCGATGCTGGCCGCTCAGGGTCTGCCGGGCGGCGGCGAGCCGCTGTGCCGTTGCGGCGTCCAAGGTCAACGCGGTGGCGCCAGCGGCCGCTGGCACGGCCGTGATCGCCGCCGGGCCGGTCAGCTCGACGATGACCCGGCGCAACGGTTCGTCGGCGGCCCGCGCCGGATCGGCCGGCACCACCGGACCGGTCACCACCAGAAGTACGCCGAGCCCGGCGGCCATCCACCGTACTCCAGCACCCCGGTGTCCCGTCGTCCACCGCAGCTCTCGTCGCATCGTTCCTCCTGCTTCCACACCCGGTGCTATCTGTCCTAGCGGTACGACCAGGGCGAACGCTATGATCTTGCCTGGCCTATTGCGGTCGACGGCACCCTTGGGCCACCCTTGATCGCATGCTTGAGCCAGGATCCACCCGGCCCGAGACGCGCCCGTTCGACGAACTGTCCCTGGCTGATCCGTCCGCGCCTGGCTCGCCAGTGGTCGGAATGCCAGCCGCAGAGATGCCAGCCGCGCAGGTGCCGGCGGCCGAGGTGGCGCTGGCCGGCGCCGGCCTCAACGCGTCCGACGAGGCGGTCTACCGAGCGGTGCTCGGCCGGCCGGCGACCACCCCGGCCGAGGTGGCCGCGGTGGTCGGGCAGCGGGCCGAGCGGGTGGTGGCCGCGCTCGACCGGCTCCGCGCGGCTGGCCTGGTCACCAGGCTCGCCGGTCGTCGCCGTCGGTACGCCCCGACCGAACCCCGATCGGCGCTGGAGTCGCTGCTCAACGCCCGCCGGGCAGAGTTGGACCGGGCCCGCGACACGATCGGCGAACTGGCCGAGCTGTTCACCGCCGCCCAGTCCGACAGCCGGTCCGCCGAGATGATCGAGGTACTGATCGGACGCGCTGCACTCGGCGGCTGGTTCGTACGAATGCAGCGGGACGCTCGCGAGGAGATGCTGACCCTCGACCGACCCCCGTACGCCCTTGCCGCGTCGAATCCGATCGAACCGGTGACGCTGAGCCGGGGCGTCCGGTACCGCGCCGTCTACGCCCCGCAGGCGCTGGAGGTACCCGGCGCGTTGAACGAGATCGACCAGCTCATCGCCCGGGGCGAGCAGGCCCGGGTGCTCCCCGGCCTGCCGATCAAACTCGCGATCGCGGATCGACGGATCGCGCTGCTGCCGCTGACGCTCGACATGACCAACGTACGGGCCATCGTCGTGCACTCGTCGACACTGTTGGCCGCACTGCTCGACCTGTTCGAGAGCTACTGGCAGCAGGCGCTGCCGCTGCGGGGACTCCCGGGCGGCGACACCGACGCGCTCGACGACCTGGCCGAGGACGACCAGTCGTTGTTGCGGTTGCTGGTCAGCGGCCTGAAGGACGAGGCGATCGCCCGACAGCTCGGCTGGTCTCTGCGGACGATGCGGCGGCGGATGCGGCGGATGCTCGACCAACTCGGCGCTGAAAACCGGTTCCAGGCCGGCGTGCGGGCCGCCCGCCGGGGCTGGCTCTGACCGATCCGGCAGCTCGCAAGCTGGTCCGGACGCCTCGCGGTACGCGAGATCGCGGCTGCGCGGACCGGCGAACTACCCTCGCTGCATGACCAGCTTTGCCGCCCCGGAGTCGATTGCCGCACACGCCCGCCGGTTCTACGCGGAAGGCGAGACGCCGGCGCCGCCCCGGCCGGCCGCGACCGTACTGCTGCTCCGGCCGGACCCGTCCCGCCGGTCAGGCTTCGAGGTGTACATGATCCGCCGCGCCGTTGGCATGACCTTCGGCGGCATGTACGCCTTCCCCGGCGGCAGCGTCGACCCGGGCGACTCGGAGATCCGGCTCGACTGGAGTGGGCCGGATTCCGCCGGTTGGGGCGACCGGCTCGGCCTGGCCGCCGAGGCGGCCCAGGCGGTCGTCTGCGCGGCGGCCCGGGAAATCTTCGAGGAGGCGGGCGTGCTGCTCGCCGGCCCGCACCCGGAGGCGGTGGTCGGGGACGTCAGCGGCGAGGAGTGGGAGCGGGCCCGGCAGGCGCTGGTCAACCGGCGCACCGGCTTCGCCGACCTGCTCCGGGATTGCCGGCTCACCCTCCGCTCCGACCTGCTGCTGGCATGGAGCCGGTGGATCACCCCGGAAGTCGAGCCGCGCCGCTTCGACACGTACTTCTTCGTCGCGCTGCTGCCGGCGGGGCAGCGGCCCCGGGACGTCTCCGGAGAGGCCGACCACACCACGTGGATCCGGCCGGCGGACGCGCTCGCCCGAACGGAGGCGGGGGAGATTTCGATGCTGCCGCCCACCATGATCACACTGGCGGAGATTGCCGCCTGCCCGGACCTGGCCGCCGTGCCGGCCGCCGCCGCCGGACGGAACCCGGCAGAGCCGATCTTGCCCCGTATCGAGTTGGCCGGAGACCTCGCAACCGCTCGTATCCACCTCGACTGATCCGGGGAAGGTGCGTGCAAGGAAGGGCCCTTCCTCTACAGCGAACGATAAGAACGGGCCCTTCCTCGCACCTCAGTGTGCGTTAGCCGAAGCGGCCGGTGATGTAGTCCTCGGTCTTCTTCACGCTCGGGTTGCTGAAGATCTTCTGGGTGTCGTCGTACTCGATGAGCCGGCCGGGGTCGCCGGTCCGCTCGATCGTGAAGAAGGCCGTACGGTCCGAGACCCGGGCCGCCTGCTGCATGTTGTGCGTCACGATGATGATCGTGTAGCGGTCCTTCAGCTTGAACATCAGGTCCTCGATCGCCAGCGTGGAGATCGGGTCCAGGGCCGAGCAGGGCTCGTCCATCAGCACCACCTGCGGCTCGACCGCGATCGTCCGGGCGATGCAGAGCCGCTGCTGCTGGCCGCCGGACAGGCCCGCGCCGGGCTTGCCGAGCCGGTCCTTGACCTCGTCCCAGAGGTTCGCCGAGCGCAGTGCCCGCTCCGCCGCCTCCGCCAGGACCGACTTGCGGCGTACCCCGTTGAGCCGCAGCCCGGCGACCACGTTGTCGAAGATCGACATGGTCGGGAACGGGTTCGGCCGCTGGAAGACCATCCCGATCATCCGGCGGACGGCTGTGACGTCCACGTCCCGCTCGTAGATGTTCTGGTCGTCGATGGTGAGGCTGCCCTCGACCCGGGCGGCGGGCAGCACCTCGTGCATCCGGTTGATGGTGCGCAGGAAGGTCGACTTGCCGCAGCCCGAGGGTCCGATGAGCGCGGTGACGGTCTTCGGCTCGACGGTGAGGTTGATCTCCTCGATCGCCTTGAACGAGCCGTAGTACGCGGTGACGCTCGTCGCGTCGATTCGCTTGGCCATGATCATTCCTTCGGGTCAGCGGCCGAACCGGTTGCGGCGGGCCAACAGTTTCGCCGCGATCGTCAGGATCAGCACGAGGGCGACGAGGGTGAGGGCGGCGGCCCAGGCGCGGGCCGGTGCGTACCGGGAGGCGTCCCCGGCCTGCTGGTAGACGAAGAGCGCCAGCGAGGACTGGTTGTTCTCGAACGGGTTGAAGTTGATCGCCGCGCCGCCGCCGGCCACCAGCAGCACCGGTGCGGTCTCCCCGGCGGCCCGCGCGACGGCCAGCATCACGCCGGTGACGATCCCGGGCAGCGCGGTGGGGAGCACGATCCGCAGGATCGTCTTCCACTTCGGGATGCCGAGCGCGTACGAACCCTCCCGCAGCGGCGCCGGCACCAGCCGGAGCATCTCCTCGGTGGACCGGACGATCGTCGGCAGCATCAGCACGCTCGACGCCAGCGAGGCGGCGAAGCCGGAGTAGCCCGGGCGGCCGTCGTTGAAGTACGGCGACACGATCAGGATCCAGAAGGCCAGTACGAAGAGACCGGCGACGATCGACGGGATGCCGGTCATCACATCCACGAAGAACCGGATGGTGAAGGCGAACCGGCCCCGGCCGTACTCGACGATGTAGATCGCGCAGGCGATGCCGAGCGGCACGGTGATCAGGGTGGCGATGCCGACCTGCTCCAGCGTGCCGACGATGGCGTGGTAGGCGCCGCCGTCCGGGTCCCGGGCCCCGATGTTGTTCATCGAGGTGCCGAAGAAGTCCCCGTCCAGCCGTTCCAGGCCCTTGCTGACGAGTGTCCAGGTGACCGAGGCGAGCGGCAGCAGGGCGAGTACGAAGGCGGAGTGGATCAGTGCGCTCCAGGTGCGGTTGCGTGCCTGCCGCCGCCCCTCCACCGCGTTGCTGGCGACGAAGAGGCCGACCAGGTAGAAGACGACGGCCAGGGCGACGACCAGGGCGTTGCCGCCGATCCCGGTGCCGTGCACCAGGACGGCGGCCAGCACCACGGCGGCCACCGCGATGCCGAGGCTCGCCACCACGGGCAGTTTCCGGGTACGCAGTTGCGGGCTCTGCCCCGGCGCGGCCGCCGGGGGTGCCGGGGTAAGTGTCGTCGTCATGCGGCAGACTCCGTGAACTCCCGGCGCCGGTAGATGATTGCCCGCGCGGTGATGTTGACGATCAGGGTGATCGAGAAGAGCACCAGGCCGGAGGCGATCAGGGCGCCCCGCCCGACGTCGTTGGCCTCGCCGAAGGCGTTGGCGATGTTGGCCGCGACGGTGTTCCCGCCGTTCTCGATGAGGTTGAACGAGATCTTGGAGACGATGCCGAGGGTCATCGCCAGCGCGATGGTCTCGCCGAGCGCGCGGCCCAGGCCGAGCATGGTGGCGCCGATGACTCCGGGCCGGCCGTACGGCAGCACCGCCGTGCGGATCATCTCCCACTTGGTGGCGCCGAGCGCGAGCGCGGCCTCCTCGTTCGCGGTCGGGGTCTGCCGGAACACCTCGCGGGAGAGCGAGGTGATGATCGGTAGCACCATGATGGCCAGTACCAGCGAGCCGAGCAGGATCGACCGGCCGAACGGCCCGTCCCCGCCGAAGATCGGGATCCAGCCGAAGTACTTGTTCAGCCAGACCGAGAACTCCTGCACCGGGCCGTAGAAGAAGTCCCGGCCCCAGAGCCCGAAGACCACGCTCGGCACGGCGGCCAGCAGGTCCACCAGGAAACCGAGTGCGGTGCCGACCCGGCGGGGCGCGTAGTGCGACAGGTAGAGCGCGATGCCCAGCGCCACCGGTACGGCCAGCAGCAGCGCCAGCACGGAGGTGAGTACGGTGCCGAAGGCCAGCGCGCCGATGCCGAACCTCGGCTCCGCCTCGTTGGGGAACCAGCCCTCGAAGGTGAGGAAGTTGGCGGTGTTGGCGTTCAGCGCCGGTACCGCCTTGGCGACCAGGAAGATCGCGATCGCCACGATGATGACCAGCACCATCGTGCCGGCGGCCAGGGTGAAGATCTCGAAGAGGCGTTCGGCGCCGAAGGCCCGCCGGCGGGGCAGCGCGCCGCCGCCGCCGAGGGCGGGGCCGCCGCCACCCGGGCCGGTGCCGCCGCTGCGGCCCGAGCCGTTGCTGCCGTCGTCGCGCCGGCCGGCTCCGTCCGGAGCGCCGTCCGCGGGTGTCACGGGTACGTCGACCGACAGCGCGGCACCGGCGGACCCGGTGTGACCGATGGTCACTCGGGATCCGCCGGTGCCGGCGTTGGCCGAGCGGTCTGGGGTGTCGCCCATCTGCTCGCTCGCTCCGTTGACGAAGTTATGAGGGTGATCTGTGTGGAGATCAGGCGAGAGCCTTGACCGACGCCTCGACCTTGGTGCGGACCGACTCCGGCAGCGGGGCGTAGCCCAGCTCGGTCAGGTCGGCCTGCCCCTCGGTGCTGGCGGCGTAGCCCAGGAAGCCCTTGACCAGCGCCAGCTTGTCGGCGGCGAGGCCCTTGGAGCAGACGATCTCGTAGGTCACCAGGACGATCGGGTACGCCCCGGCCTCCTTGGTGTTGAAGTCGATCTTCATCTTGAGGTCTTCGCCCTCGCCGGTCACCTCGGCGCCGGCGATGGTCTTACCGGCCGACTCCGGGGTCAGCTCAGCGAACTCGCCGGCCCCGTTGCCGATCTTGGCCATCTTCAGGCCGCCGTTCTCGGCGTACGACATCTCGACGTAGCTGATGCTGCCGTCGGCCTGCTTCACCGCGCTGGCCACACCGTCCGACTTGGCCGCACCGGTGCCGCCCGGCGCCTTCCAGGCCTTGCCCTTGCCGAAGGTCCAGTCGGCCTCGGCGGTCTTGGCCAGGAAGTCGGTGAAGTTGTCGGTGGTGCCCGACTCGTCCGAGCGGTGCACGGTCTGGATCGTGGTCGACGGCAGGGTCGCGCCCGGGTTGTCGGCCTTGATCGCGGCGTCGTCCCACTTGGTGACCTTGCCGGCGAAGATCTTCGCCAGGGTGGCCGGCTTGAGCTGGAGGTTGTCCAGGCCGTTCACGTTGTAGACGATCGCGACCGGGCCGATCACCATCGGCAGGTGGATGGCCTTGCCGTCGGGGCACTTGGCGTCGGCCTTCGGCTGCTCGTCCTCCTTGAGCGCCGAGTCCGAGCCGGCGAAGTCCGCGGTGCCGGCGATGAAGGCCTGGATGCCCGCACCGGAACCGCTCGGCTCGTAGTTGATGGTCGAGCCGGTGCACTTCTGCTGGTATGCCTTGCGCCACTCGTCGACGGCGTTCTTCTGCGCCGAGGAGCCCTGGGCGTTGATGGTCCCCGTGGCGCAGTCGGTCGCCGCGCCGGAGCCGGAGGCCGATGGCTCGGTGGGCTCGTTATTGTCCGAGCCGCACGCGCTGACTGCCAGTGCCGTGACCAGAGCGAGACAGGCAATGGTGCCGTGCCGCTGGAGCTTCACCTGAAAGGTTCCCTTCACCTTGTGTGCCTAGCAAGCCCGGGGCGCGGCCCCGGGAGCCGGCTGGTGGCCGGCTAGTAGGGAAGTTAGGAGCGCCAGGTAGCCGGTTCGCCGGTCGTGAGTGAACGCAGGGTGAACAGGGAGAGCCGGCTGGGTGGCCGGATCCTGAGGGCAAGATGTCCGTTCCGTGAACCGTGGGACCGGTGTGACGAGTAGGGCTATTAGCGCGGTTCACGACCGGTGGTGAGCGCTGCCTCGCAGCTCGGTCAGGCTGCCGTCGGAGTGTCGGACCAGCGGTAGCGGACGTGCCGCAGCCAGTTGGCGAAGCCGAGCCGGGCATAGAGTGCCATCGCCCCGGCGTTCGACTCGTCGACGTAGAGCATCACCCGGGACAGTCCCGCGTCGCGCAGGTGGTGCAGGCCGGCCAGGGTGAGCGCGCGGCCCAGCCCCAGCCCGTGGCTGTCCGGGTCGACGCCGAGCACGTACACCTCGCCGATCGGGGTGGCCGCCTCCGTACGGTCGTGCACCTTCGTCCAGTGGAAGCCGAGCAGCCGTCCGGACGACTCCTCGACGGCGAGCAGGAAACCGGCCGGGTCGAACCACGGCTCGCCGAGCCGCAACCGCAGCTCGGCCGAGTTCCAGCGGCCCTGCTCGGGATGGCTGGCGAAGGCCCGCCGGTTGACGGCCAGCCACGCCTCGTCGTCGACGCCCGGCCGGAACGCCCGGATGGCGACCCCGGCCGGCAGGCCGACCTCGGGCAGCGGGTCCCGCAGCGACCGGCGCAGTTGCCACAGCACCCGGGACCGGTGCAGCCCCAGGTCGAGGGCGAGCGCGGCGGCGGACGGATGGTCGCTGTGCGCCCAGACCAGCAGCGCTCCGCTTTCGGGTACGCCGGACAGCGCCGCCGAGACCAGCGCCCGGCCGACCCCCTGCCGGCGCCACCCCGGATGTACGACGAGTTCGGCGTCGACCTCCCCCGCCTCGTCCGGCCCCTCCAGGAACCCGTAGCCGACAAGCGGTCCGGCCGGGTCCCGCACGACGAGATGACTGGCGGGGCCCGCCCCGGCGTGCCGCAGTCGCAGCGTCACGTGCTCGGAGAGCGGGTCGGCACCGTCGGCGACGCCCGCCGCACCGGCCAGCGCGAGTACCGCCGGCACGTCCGCCGGGCCGAGTTCGTCGAGCCTGGCCACCCGCGGGCCCGTCCCCTGGCCGTTGATCACCTGTCCACCGTAACCCGCGCGAGGCGTCCACCGCCTCGGGTCAGCCGCCGACCGCCGGCTGCCCGCCCGGCGTCGGCTGCCCGCCGGCCACCCCAGGGGTGTTCGCCGACGGGCTGCCCGGGTCCGGCAGGCCGGTCGGCAGCGCGGCGAGCGCGTACTGCCGGGCGAGTTCGGGCAGCAGCCAGTAGAGCGCGACCATGGTGCCCTGCCGGTTGCCGCCTCCGTCGTGCAGCAGCACGATCGACCCGGGCGCGATGCCGGTGCTCACCCGGGTCGCGATCGTCGCCGCGCTCGGCCGGGTCCAGTCCTGCGGGTCGACCGCCCAGTGCACGGAGGTCATGCCCAACTGCCGGGCCACCTCGACCACCCGGGCGGTCCAGGCGCCGCCCGGCTGCCGGAAGTACCCGATCCGGGCGTCGGGCACGGCGGCCCGGATCGCCTCGCTGGTGCGTTCCAGGTCGGCCCGGATGCTGGCGGCGGGGCGCTTGCCGAGGTCGGTGTCGTGCCGCCAGGTGTGGTTGCACAGGGTGTGCCCGTCCGCCACGATCGCCCGGACCAGTTCGGGATGGGCCTGGGCGTTCTCGCCGACCAGGCAGAAGGTCGCCTTGACGTGGTATTCGCGCAGTGCGGCCAGGGCCTGCGGGGTGTACCGGGGATCGGGGCCGTCGTCGAAGGTCAGCGCCACCTGGGGACCTCCGGTGCTGACCCGGGCGCCGTACGGCCCGCCCGGCTCGGCGGGGAGCTGCCCCGGCTGGTACGCCCGGGTCCGGTCCGACTCGGCGGTACCGGGCTGGCCGCTGCCGCGGGCCGGTGCGCTGGCGGACGGCGTCGGCGGCGGCTGACCACCCGGTCGTCCGGTCGGCCCGTCGCGCTGTCCGGGCTCGGCCCGTCCGCCGGTGGAGTCGTTTCCCGCCGGGTCCCCGGGACGGTCGCCAGGCGTACCGCCCGGTTGGGGATGGTGCTGGGCCCGGGTCTCCGGCCGGGCGAACGGGCCGCCGGGGCGGCCGAGGGTGTGCCCGAGCGCGTACGCGCCGCCGAGCACGGCGGCGGTGACCAGGGTGGCGACCGTGAGCATGTGGGTCCGGGAGACGGTGGGCATCAGCGCGCCGCCGTGCGGAGGTCGGGGGCAGCCGTTCGTACCGTGCCGAAAACCGCAGTGGAAACCGCTGGTGCCACCTCTGCCTCCTCCGGACGTTCCCGGTCAAGGCTACGTACGTATTGCCTGAATCCTCATGTTTTTGGCATTTCCCGGACCGCTCCTTCCGGAAGCCCACCTGCCGCCGCCGCTGGTACGCCAGAAGGCCACCCGGCACGCCGCCGGATGGCCTTCGTGGTCGAGACGGGTCGGGTCAGACGGGCAGCGGCACGTTCTCCGACTCCGGCAGCGGCCGGGAGGGCGGGGTGACGAACTTGTAGCCGACCTGCCGGACGGTGCCGATCATCGACTCGTACTCCGAGCCGAGCTTGGCCCGCAGCCGGCGTACGTGCACGTCGACGGTGCGGGTGCCGCCGAAGTAGTCGTAGCCCCAGACCTCCCGGAGCAACTGGTCCCGGGTGAAGACCCGGCCCGGGTGCTGGGCGAGGAACTTGAGCAGCTCGAACTCCTTGTAGGTCAGGTCGAGCGGGCGGCCCTTGAGCTTGGCGGCGTACGTGTCGGGGTCGATGCTCAGCTCACCGGCCCGGATCAGCCCGCCGGCCGCGGCGGTCGCGTTGCTCAGCCGGCCCACCGCGAGTCGCAGCCGCGCCTCCACCTCGGCCGGGCCGGCGCTGGCCAGGATCACGTCGTCGACGCCCCAGTCGGCGTTGAGCGCGATCAGACCGGCCTCGGTCACCACCGCCACCAGCGGCACACCGAGCCCGGTGGCGTGCAACATCCGGCAGGTGGCCCGCGCCTCGCTCAGTTCCGAGCGGGCGTCGACGAGCACGGCATCCGGGCTGGGCCCGGAGACGAGGGTGCGGACATCGCGGGGGGCGGTACGCACCGAGTGGGGGAGCAAATCGAGTGCCGGCAGCACAACGGACGGTTCGCCTGCACGCGCGGTCACCAGCAGCAGGATCTCCACACATCACCTCCGTCCCGGCGGCGCGTCGAGCGCCGCGCGGTGGCCAGCGGCGCTCGGGCGGGGAACTCCGGGACCGCTGGAGACTGGGGTCGTCCCGGCGTCACTGACGGGCAGGTAAGGCTCAACCCTATCGGAACTTCCGTCGGGTGTTCTCACACGTTCGGTTCATCGGTTGTGTGATCGGTCATTACCGGCAGGTTTCCGGATCGTGTTGCCGTGCGAGGGCGGCCGGGCCCGGCGCGTCGGGCGGCCGATCTGGCACGATCAGGGCGTGTACCCCTCGACGCCACCGGAGACAGGCCGGGACTCCTGGCCGGAGAACCGCCCGGGTCCGGCCGGCCCGCACCGCGCCCCGGACCCGCGCGGTCGCCCCGCCGGCCCGGACCCCCGCAGCCCCTTCGACGGCCCCCGCCCGGCCGACGGCCCAAGGCTGCCCGACGGCCCCCGGACGCCCGACGGTCCGCGCGGTGGCGACGGCCCGCGCGGTGGCGACGCTCCGCGGGACCCGGACGGCTCCCGCCCCGGTGGCGGCCACCGGGGCGGCGGCGGGGCGCGGCCGGACAGCGAGGTGGACCCGGCGGACCTCGACGACGACGAGGAACTGCCGCCGGTACCGGTACGCCGGCTGCTCTCGGTGGCGATCGCCGGCTTCGCCGGACTACTCGGCACCGGCCTGATCTTCGGGGCCCAGACCGCCGGCCCGGGGGCCCGGCTGCCGTTCGCGGTGGTCGTCTTCGGGGTGCAGTTGCTCTTCGTGCTGGCCTGGACCATGGCGATGCGACCGCCGGCCCTGCTGCTGGTCGGCGGGGTCGCGGTGCTGGCGGCGGGCGCTGCCGACGCCGCCGCCGTACTGCCGCAGATCGCCGCGCTCGCCCCCCTCGGGTACGTGGCGGCCGGCGGCTTCCTCGTCGGGGTACTCGGGCAACTCGTCCGGTCGGCGGACCGGGCCCGGGTGACCGACTCGCTCGGCGCCACCCTCTTCATCGTGGTCGGGGTGGTCGCGTTCGGCACCCTGATCGTGCTGAGCCGGATCCCGAAGGGCACCCAGGCGATCTTCGTCTGCCTGACGGCGGCGGCGGTGGCGCTGACCGTCGCCCGGCTGACCGACGCGCTGCTGCCCTGGCCCCGGCTGGCCCCGCAGGTGCCGCGCGGCGCCGCCGGTGTGGTGATCGGGGCGATGCTCGGCACCCTCGCCGCCGGCATCCTCGGCAGCTACCTGGTGGCGTTCACCCCGACCAGCGGCGCGATGATCGGACTGGTCGCCGCCGCCGCGGCCGTGCTGGCCGACCTCGGGGTCGGCTACGCCGAGGCGGGCCGGCTGATGGCCGGCGAACCACCGACGATGTGGGTGGCCCGGCACATGCAGGGACCGCTCGGCGGCTTCGCCCTGGCCGCCCCGGCGGCGTACGCGATGAGCGTCTTCTTCCTGTAGGAAACGACTCTGTTAGCGTCGGTCCGCCCCGGCGGTTGGAGATCTGCCCGATCGGGTAGATAGGGGCCGGCGACGGGACCGGAGCAGGGAGGCGGCGTGGCGGACAGCTATCCGGCAGAGGACGGGACGTACGGCGAGAAGCCCCGCCGCCGCAGGGGGCGCCGGGCGCTCGTGGTCCTGGTCATCCTGCTCCTGGTGCTCGCCGGGCTGCTGGTGGTGGCCGACCGGGTCGCCGCCGGGGTGGCCGAGCGGATGGTCGCCGAGCAGGTCGACAAGGAGATTTCCCGGAAGAACATCCAGTCCTCGGCGCCGGAGGTGACCGTCGGCGGTTTCCCGTTCCTGACCCAGGTGGTGGGCGGCCGGTACGACTCGGTCAAGGTGCTGCTCCGGGACGTGCAGGGGCCGGTGGAGGGGACGGACGCGACCGTGAAGGTGCCGGAGCTGACGGTGGACGCCCGGAACGTGACCGCGTCGCTGGACACGCTCCGCTCCGGCCAGGGCGAGGTCACCGCGAAGACGGTCCAGGGCACCGGGACGGTGGCGTACGACAGCGTGGTGGCGCTGATCGACCGGCCCGGGGTGCAGCTGCGGGAGCAGGAGGGCAAGCTCGGCGTCACCGCGCCGGTGCAGGTGCCGATCATCAACCAGGAGCTGACCGTCCAGGGCACCGCGAACGTGACGGTCGACGGCGACGACATCGTGATCACCTTCGACCGGCTCAGCTCCGCCGACCTGCCGGACAACCCGGTGATCCAGACCTTCGTCAACAACTTCGCCCGGCAGCTCTCGGTCCGGGTGCCGCTGCCGCCGCTGCCGTTCGCACTGCAACTGCACGAGGTACGGCCACTGCCGAACGGGCTGGCCGTCACCGCCAGCGCCCGGGACGTGGCACTGAGCGAGGTCAGCTGAGCGAGGCCGGTCGAGCGGTCCGGTCCCGGCGGGGCCGGACCCGGCGTCGTGCCGGGCGCGGTCGGCGTTGCCCGGCGATCCCGGATCGTGGTTGGTCCTGTGTAACGCCTTCGTCGCACTGGTAAGCTCCCCGTTCATGGGGACGCTCCTCACCAAACGGCGCGCGGTCGACCTGTGCCGCGTGGCCACCTGCCTGTGTCGCCCCGTCATCTGACGGCGGGGCTGTCCTGCGTTCCCTCTGAAGCCTTTCCCCACGCCCGGCAGCGGCGCCGTCGCACGTACCCGTGATCCCGTCCTTTGGGTCCCGCGCGTGACATGCGACAACCACATCGGTCGATCCGCACGCGCAGGCTCACACACAATCCTCACCAAGGAGTGATCTGATGAGTCGCGACACCGCACTCGTCTCGGCCGACTGGGCCGAGAAGAACCTCGACGCTCCCGGCGTGGTCTTCGTCGAGGTCGACGAGGACACCACCGCCTACGACGGCGGGCACATCGCCGGTGCGATCAAGCTCGACTGGAAGACCGACCTCCAGGACCCGGTACGCCGGGACTTCGTGAACAAGGCCCAGTTCGAGGCGCTGCTCTCCGAGCGCGGCATCTCCAACGACGACGTCGTGGTGCTCTACGGCGGCAACAACAACTGGTTCGCCGCCTACGCGTACTGGTACTTCAAGCTCTACGGCCACGGCGACGTGAAGCTGCTCGACGGCGGCCGCAAGAAGTGGGAGCTGGACGCCCGCCCGCTGGTCACCGAGACCGTCTCCCGCCCCGCCACGCAGTACGTCGCGCAGGAGCCGGACCTGTCGATCCGGGCCTTCCGCGACGAGGCGGTCGCCGCGATCGGCAGCAAGAACCTGGTCGACGTGCGCTCCCCCGACGAGTACGCCGGCCGGCTGCTCGCCCCGGCGCACCTGCCGCAGGAGCAGGCGCAGCGGGCCGGGCACATCCCGACCGCGATCAGTGTGCCGTGGTCGAAGGCGGCGAACGAGGACGGCACCTTCAAGTCCGACGACGAGCTGCGCAGGATCTACGGCGAGGCGGGGCTGGACGGCGGCAGGGACACCATCGCGTACTGCCGGATCGGCGAGCGCTCCTCGCACACCTGGTTCGTGCTCAAGGAGCTGCTCGGGCACCAGAACGTGAAGAACTACGACGGATCCTGGACCGAGTACGGCTCGCTTGTCGGCGTGCCGGTGGCGCTCGGCGACGAGCCGGGGGAGGCGTGAGCACCATGACCGCTCCGATCGCCGCCGGCTGCGCGGCACCCGACCAGGCGGCTCCGCTGCCGGCGAGCCTGGACCTGGAGAAGGAAACCGTGATCACCGGGGTCGTCAGCGCCGAGAACGGCGACCCGGTTCCCGGGGCGTACGTCCGGCTGCTCGACTCCACCGGCGAGTTCACCGCCGAGGTGGTCACCTCGCCGGCCGGGCAGTTCCGGTTCTTCGCCGCGCCCGGCACCTGGACGCTGCGGGCGCTCTCCCGGCATGGCAACGGCGACCTCTCGGTCACCGCCGGCCGGGGCATCAACGAGGTGGCCGTCACGGTCGCCTGACCTTCCGCAAACCACCGGCCCCGCCGGCGTCGCCTTCCCGACGCGGGCGGGGCCTGCTGCGTCGAGCACCGACAGCGGCCTGCTGCGTCGAGCACCGACAGCGCGACGAGAGCACCGGGCCGGCCGCCCGGATTCCGTCGGCCTCCGCGCCGAGTGAGCCGGGGCACAGGAACTCGGGCTTGACCCTGACGCTACGTCAACCCCGCACGCTGTTCGCCATGAGCACCCCGACAACCGACCGGGCCCGTGGGCCCGCGATCCAGGTACGCGGCCTGGAGAAGTCATACAAGGAGCTGCGCGTACTGCGCGGCGTGGACCTCGACGTGGCGCCGGGCAGCATCTTCGCCCTGCTCGGCTCGAACGGGGCCGGCAAGACCACGCTGGTGAGGATCCTGGCCACGCTGCTGCGCGCCGACGCGGGAACGGCCCGGGTCGAGGGCTTCGACGTGGCGAGCCAGGCCGCCGAGGTGCGCGGGGCGATAAGTCTCACCGGGCAGTTCGCGGCGGTCGACGAGATCCTCACCGGGCGGGAGAACCTCGTCCTGGTCGCCAGGCTGCGGCACCTGAAGGACCCGGGTGCGATCGCGGACGACCTGCTGCGGCGCTTCTCGCTGACCGAGGCGGGGGGCCGGCGGGTGGCGACCTACTCCGGTGGCATGCGTCGTCGGCTGGACATCGCGATGAGCCTGATCGGGAGCCCGCCGGTGATCTTCCTAGACGAGCCGACCACCGGGCTGGACCCGGAGGCGCGGATCGAGGTGTGGCAGGCCGTCCGGCAGCTCGCCGAGGGCGGCACGACCGTGCTGCTCACCACGCAATACCTGGAGGAGGCCGAGCAGCTCGCCGACCGGATCGCGATCCTGCACCAGGGCCGGATCATCGTCGACGGCACCCTGGCCCAGCTCAGGGACCTGCTGCCGCCGGCCAAGGCCGAGTACGTCGAGCGGCAGCCGTCCCTGGAAGAGATCTTCTTCGCGGTCGTCGGGAACACCGGCACCGGCCGGAACGAGAAGTAGAGGACGACGATGACGACACATTTCCTCGCCGACACCGCCGTGCTCACCGGACGGACGATGCGGCACGTCACACGCAGCATGGACACCATCGTCACGACCGCGATCACGCCGATCGCCATCATGCTGATGTTCGTCTACGTCTTCGGCGGCGCGATCGACACCGGGCCGGTCTCGTACGTGGACTACATGCTCCCGGGCATCCTGCTGATCACCATCGCGTCCGGCATCTCCTACACCGCGTTCCGCCTCTTCTCGGACATCAAGGGTGGGATCTTCGAGCGGTTCCAGTCGATGCCGATCGCGCGCTCGGGCGTGCTCTGGGCGCACGTCCTGACCTCGCTGCTGGCCAACGTGATCTCCCTGGTGCTCGTGGTCGGTGTCGCCCTGTTGATGGGCTTCCGCTCGGGCGCCGGCGTGCTGGCCTGGCTCGCGGTCGCCGGCATCCTGATCCTGTTCACCCTGGCGTTGACCTGGCTCGCCGTGATCCCCGGTCTCACCGCACAGTCCGTGGAGGGCGCGAGCGCGTTCTCGTACCCGCTGATCTTCCTGCCGTTCGTCAGCTCGGCCTTCGTGCCCACCGAGACCATGCCCGGCCCGGTACGCGCCTTCGCCGAACACCAGCCGGTGACCTCCATCGTCAACACGATCCGGGCCCTGTTCACCGAGCAGCCGGTCGGCAACGACATCTGGACCGCCCTCGCCTGGTGTGTCGGCATCCTCGTCGTCGCCTACGTGTTCGCGGATATCACCTACCGGCGCAGGATCTCCTGAGCCGGGGGCGGGTTGGGGCAGGATCAGAGGATGCTCACGATCGGTCAGCTGGCCGCGTACGCCGGTGTCACGGTGCGGGCGGTGCGGCACTACCACCAGATCGGCCTGCTGCCCGAGCCGGCCCGGGACGATTCGGGTTACCGGCGGTACGGCGCGACGGCGGTGGTGGCTCTCATCAAGATCCGCACCCTCGCCAACGCCGGCGTACCGCTGGCCCGGATCGGTCAGCTGCTCGAAGCCGACGAGCCGAGCTTCGCCGAGGCGGTCGAGCGGATCGACAGCCAGCTGCGTGACGAGATCGAGCGGCTGGAGGCGAGCCGGAAACAGATCGCGCAGCTCACCGCCGGGGACAGTCTGATGCTCCCGCCGGAGGTGACCGGCTATCTCGATCGGCTGCGCGAGATGGGGGTGTCGGAGCGGGTCGTGCGGGGTGAACGGGACGGGTGGATCCTGCTCGGGGCCCGCTGGCCCGATCGCCTCCGCGATTTCATGCCGGGGAAGTTCGCGCTGCTCGACGACCCGCGACAGGTCCAGCTCTACCGGCTCATCTCGGAGCTCGTCGAGAGCGATCCGTCCGACGTGGCCGCCGAGTCGCGGCTGGCGGAACTCGCCGACCTCATGGCCGGCCTGTTCGAGCAGGCGTACGCGGCCGGCGAGGCAGATGTCGGCGAGGCGATGGGCGACACTCTGCCGTTCGACCTCATGCACGGACTCGCCGTCGAGACCGACCCTCGGGCACGCCGGCTGCTGGAGCTGATGCGTGAGCGCGGCTGGACCGGCTGGACCCGGATGGAGCGGCTGGCTGACCCGCCCGGCTGACCCGCTCGGCTGACTGGCCCGGCCGACCGGCCGGCTGATCCGCCGCGGGCGACCGGGAGGCGGGCCGGACGTGTGGTTGAGCGATCGCTCAAACTCGGCTAGCCTGACTTTTGAGCGATCGCTCAAAACGACGTCCTGCGGGGTGGGCGGATGGACGGGCGGGACGAGACGCGAGCAGGCCGGCGGAGCCGGGCGAACTGGATCCTCGCCGGCCTGATCGCCGGGGTCGGCGTGGTCGCCTTCGTCTTCACCGTACGGGCCGGCCGGGCCGACAGCGCCCTGCTCTTCGTCGGGCTGCCGATGCTGCTGCTGGTCGGCGGCTTCGAGGGCACCGCGCCCGGGTTCCGGCTCGCGCCGGACCAGTCGGTCGAGACGGTACGGGTGGTCGCGGTCCCGGCCGGTGACCTCGCCGGCCGGCTGGCCGCCGGCCCCCGACCCACCGGGGTCCGGTCCGTTCCACTGCGGATGCTCGGCGTGCCCGTGCCCAGGCACGTACACGGGACCGGGCTGGAGGTCGGCGACCGGTGGACCTTCAGCTACCACGGCACGTCGCACGGGCCCGGTGGTCAGCTGGTCGCCGAGGTCGACTCGGTGACGACGGACCGGATCGGCTTCCGGTTCGTCGAGGACACCTCGATCACCGGGCGGTGGTTGACCTGGCAGCGGGCCGACCTGCACTGGCAGGCCGTCGACGCCGGGCACAGCGAGATCCGGCTGACCGTCGGCTACCAGCGGGGTCTGGACCCCTCCTGGTATTTCGGTCCACTCCAGGACGTCCTGCTGCACGAGGGGACCGGCCACCTGCTCGACATGCTCGACCTGCGATGACGGCGACGGCGACGGCGGTGGCCGGGTGGGCATGACGGCGGCCCGCTACCTGTGCCTGCTGGTTCCCGTGGCGCTGACGCTGGGCGCCGCCCGGGTGGATCGGGCCCGTAATTCCAGGTTCGCCGCACTGCTCGCCTTCGTCGCTGCGGCGGTCGGGATCGCCGGCCTGACCGAACTGGCCCGCCGCACCGGCTGGTACGCGTTCGCCCCGGTCGACGGCGCGCTCCGGGACATGCCGGTCGACCTGTGGCTCGGCTGGGCCCTGCTGTGGGGGCCGCTGCCGGTGCTGCTGCGCCGGACACTGCCGCTGCCGGTGGCGCTCGGCCTGCTCTGCTGGCTCGACGCGGTGGCGATGCCGCAGCTGCGCCCGCTGGTCCAGCTCGGGCCGTCCTGGCTGGTCGGTGAGGTCGTCGGACTGCTCCTGGTGGCGCTGCCCGCCCAGTTGCTCGGCAGGTGGAGCGCCGACCGGCGCCGGCTGGCCGCCCGGGTACTGCTGCAACTGGTCGTCTTCACCGCGCTGGTGCTGTGGCTGCTGCCCACTGTGGTCTTCGAGGTCGGCGACGGCTCGTGGGGGCGGGTCGGCCGCCTGCCGGCGTCCTGGCTGTTCGTGCTGGCCCAGCTCGGCCTGCTGGTGGCCGTACCGGCACTCGCGGCGGTGCGGGAGTTCGCGGTCCGGGGCGGCGGGACGCCGTACCCGTGGGATCCGCCGCGCCGGCTGGTCACCACCGGCCCGTACGCCTACGTCGGCAAACCGATGCAGCTGAGCACCGTCGGACTGCTCCTGCTGCTGGCGTTGGCCGCCGGCAGCGGCTGGCTCGCCGCCGCCGCGCTGGCCACCGTGGCGTTCGGGATCAGCGTGGCCGGCCCGCGCGAGCGGCGGGACCTGGCGAACCGGTACGGGCCGGACTGGCTCCGGTACCGGTCCCAGGTCCGCGAGTGGTTGCCGCGCTGGCGACCGTACCCGTCGGACGGGCCGGCGGCGCTGCTCTGGCTGGAAGACGACTGCGGACCGTGCGCCGCCGTGGGCGGTTTCCTCAACCGGCGCGGACCGCGCGGGCTCCTCCTCCGCCCGGCCGCGGAGCACCCGGCCGGACTGCGCCGGGCCCGGTACGCGGGCGGCGACGGCCACCAGGAACGGGGGGTCGCCGCCGTCGCCCGCGCACTGGAGCACGTCACCCTGGGCTGGGCCTGTCTGGGCTGGTCGCTGCGGTTGCCGGGAGTGGCCTGGCTGGCCCAACTGGTGACCGATGCGATGATCGCACCACCGCACCTGGCCCGGCCGCGAGGAGAGGGATGTCCGACACCAAGCAGCGACTTCTCGACGGTGCCCTCGCCGCCGTCAGCGCACACGGCATCGCCGGGGTCTCCGCCCGGACCATCGCCAGCGCCGCCGGGGTGAACCAGGCGCTGGTCTTCTACCACTTCGGCAGCGTGGACGAACTGCTGGCGGCGGCCTGCACGGTCAACACCGCCGCCCGGGTCCGGGCCTACTCCGCCCGCTTCGCCGAGGTACGCACCCTGCGCGAACTCCTCGACGTCGGCCGTACGCTGCACGAGCGGGAGAAGGAACTCGGGCACGTCTCGGTGCTCGCGCAACTGCTGGCCGGCGCCCAGACCGACCGGCGGCTCGCCGAGTCGGTCGCCGCCGCCCTGCGGCTCTGGGTCGCCGAGATCGAGACCGTGCTCCGCCGGCTGCTCACCGGGTCGCCGTTCGCCGAGGTCGCCGACGTCGGCGGGCTGGCCCGGGCGGTCTCCGGGGCGTTCGTCGGGCTCGAACTCTACGAGGGCGTGGACGAGGCGGGTGCGGACCAGGCGTTCGCCGCGCTCGAACAGCTCGCCCTGCTGGTCGACGTGGTGGACGAGCTGGGTCCGGTACCCCGGCGGGCGCTGAAGGCCACGGTCGAGCGCGCGGCCCGGCGTACCCGGGAGTCCTGACCCGGTCCGGGCGCTGGCGGCTTGGGTCCTGTCCTGCCCCGGACCGGACCGCCCCGGACGGCGCTGGCTGCGGCGGCATGTCCCGAACGCAGACTGTCGAGCTGCCCCGTCCGTGCACCCGCCGGTGGGCGGTGAGGTAGGGCTGGCACTACCTCGCCGGTAGTGCGGTCTGATCGCGGATTGGCCAGTGAGCTGCAATGACCTTGCCGACGGAAGTCGACAGGATCGATGCATGACGACGACAGAGCGATTGCCGAGCAGGAAGTCACGCCCGATCCGGATGGCCGCGATCCTGGTGACGGCCGCCGCCGCGCTGACCGCCACCGGTGTCGGCACCGCCGCTGCCGTGCTGGCCGACGAGCGCCCCGAGGTGACCAGCCCGGCCAGGCCCGGCAATCCCGGCCGGAACGCCGTGATGGAGGACGTCGCCCGCAGCATGATGGCGGCCGGTCCGCCCGGGTTCGCCTCCCGGATCGGCAAGGACCACCGGGTGAGCCGTACCGCCGCCGGGCTCGCGGACATCGCCACCGAGCGGCCGATGGCCCCGCGCGACCAGTTCGAGGCGGGCAGCAACACGAAGACCTTCACGGCCGTCCTCGCCCTGCAACTGGTGGACCGGGGACAGCTCAAGCTGGACGCGCCGGTCGCCCGGTATCTGCCGGGCATCGTCCCGAACGGCCGGAACATCACTGTCCGGATGCTGCTCAACCACACCAGCGGGCTGTACAGCTACACCGCCGACGAGGAGTTCATGGCCGGCGTGGTGAGCGACCCGCAGCGGGTGTGGACCGACCGGGAACTGCTCGCCGTGGCGTTCGAGCACGAGCCGAACTTCCCGCCGGGCAAGGACTGGTCCTACTCCAACACCAACTACACCCTGCTCGGGATGATCCTCGAGAAGCTGACCGGCAAGAGCCTGCCGGTACTGGTGCAGCAGCGCATCGCCGAACCCCTCGGCCTCAGGCACACCTACTACGCCAACCCCCGCGCCGTGCACACCGGACCGGGCTATGCGCACGGCTACGGGGTGCGGCTCGCCGGCCCGGAGCCGGTCTACGTCGACACGGCCAGCTGGCCGATCGGTGGCTGGGGCGGTGCCGCCGGGGCCGTCATCTCGAACACCGACGACCTGTCCCGGTTCTTCTCCGCCGTACTCCAGGGCAAGCTCTTCTCGAAGGCGCAGCTCGAGCAGATGAAGACCACCGTCGAGCTGCCGGAGGGCTTCGGCATGAAGGGTGGCTACGGGCTCGGCCTGATCAGGCTCGACTCGGCCTGCGGCACGGTGTGGGGCCACGGCGGTGACACCCTCGGGCACCACAGCATCGCGCTGGCCACCGCCGACGGCCGGCGTACGGTGGTCAGCGTCGCCAACGCCGAGCCCATCGACGCCGAGCCGAACGCCCGGTGGGACCACTACTACAAGGTGGCGATGGCCGCGACCGACGCGTCCGTCTGCGAGACGCTCGACAAGCCGGTGCCGGATTCGGTGCTGGCGGACCTGCACAGCGCGGCACCCGCCCTGGCCACCACGAAGTAGTTCCGTTCTCGCACCGTCTCGACGCCTCCCGGTGGTCCTCACCGGGAGGCGTCGAGACGTCCACGTCCGAGTGCCGGTCGACGTCGACCGTCCCGCGCTTCGACTGCCCGGCGGGCCGCGCGGCAGCGCCGCTTCTGGCAGCATCCGTCGGATGCGCAGACTGATGGTGCTCCTTCTCGTGGTGGCTGTCGCTGGCTGCGGTGACGGTGAGGCGACCGGGACGGGGGCCACCGAACAGTTCACCCAGGGCGGCGTCAGCATGGAGCCGACGGTCGAGTCCGGCCAGGTTGTCACCGTACGGACAGTCGGCGGCACCTACGAGCCGCGGCGCGGCGATGTCGTCCTGCTCCGCTCCCCGGGCGGTCTCTGGGGTGACCGTGAGGCGCCGCTGCTCAAACGCGTCGTCGCGGTCGGCGGCGAAACCATCGCCTGCTGCGACACCTCGGGCAGGGTGACCGTCGACGGTAAAGCGCTGGCCGAGCCGTACGTGGCCGAGGACGCGTCGCTCGACGAGCCGCCGAACCCGCACTCTTGCGGGTCGCGCCGGTTCGCGGCGGTCACCGTGCCGGCCGACTCCGTCTTCGTCATGGGCGACAGCCGCGCCCGGTCGAACGACTCCCGGTGTGCCGGGCCGGTGCCGGTGTCGTCGGTCTTCGCCGTGATGGCCGACTGACCAGCACGCACCCGACACGGGCAGGGATCTGCCGAGGTGGCCGACGCTGATCCGAGATCTGCCGGTGGGGTTCACGGCAGAGACGAGGAAAGGCGGCGATCATGTCGTTCACAAGCCGGAGTCAGGCTGACTAGCCTGGGACCCGTGAAACTCGGCGTGAACGTACCGAACTTCGGCCCAGGGACCGACCCGGACATGCTGCGGCGGTGGGCGCAGACGATCGAGGGTTTCGGCTTCGACCTGCTGATGGTCTCCGACCACATCGCGGTGACCCCGGACGTTGCCGAGCAGTATCCGGCGCCGTTCTACGAGCCGTTCACCACGCTGTCCTGGCTGGCCGGGGTGACCCACCGGGTCCGGCTGGGCACCACGGTGCTCATCGTCCCGTACCGGCATCCGCTGCTCACCGCCCGGATGGCGGCGAACCTCAACCGGCTCAGCGGTGGCCGGCTCGTCCTCGGCGTCGGTGTCGGCTGGGCCCGGCAGGAGTTCGAGGCGCTCGGCGTGCCGTTCCGGCGGCGCGGTGCGCTGACCGACGAGTACCTCCGGGCGATCCGCGACGCCTGGCGGGACACCGACGACTACGACACGGCGGCGATCCCGATCTGGGTCGGCGGCAACAGCGACGCCGGCATCCGTCGGGCCGTACTGCTCGGTGACGCCTGGCATCCGCTGCGGTTCACGCCCGGGTGGCTGGTCGAGGCGGTCGGGCGGCTGAAGTCCACCGCCGACGAACTGGGCCGCCCGGTGCCCGCGCTGATGCCACGCATCGCGGTGCCGGAGACCCGGGAAGCGGTCACCGACCCGGAACGGCTCGCCGGGGTCGGCACCCTCGACCAGATCATCGCCGATATCGAGCAGATCCGCCTGCTCGGCGCCGATACGGTGTTGCTCGACCCGTTCAACGGCGACCTGGCCGAGATCCGCCGGCCCGAACGCGCCTGGCAGACCCTCGCGGCCCTGGCCGCGTACCAGAAATCCCAGGAGGACCGATGACTTCGGACGACGAGAAGTTCCTCCGCCGTGCGGTGGAACTCGCGAGCCGGGCCGGGGCGGCCGGCGAACGGCCGTTCGGCTCGCTGCTGGTCGGTGCGGACGGTGCGGTCCTGATCGAGGACCACAACACGGTGGTCTCCGACTCGGATATCACCGCCCATCCGGAGCTGAAGCTGGCCCGCTGGGCCGCTCGGGAACTCAGCCCCGAGGTGGCAGCGGCCACCACGATGTTCACCAGCTGCGAGCCCTGCCCGATGTGTGCGACCGCGATCGCCCGGTCCGGCCTCGGCCGGGTGGTGTACGCCCTGTCAGCCGAACAGTTCGAGCAGGTCAAGCCGGCCACCCCGCCGCTTGCGCCGGTGCGGTACGAGGGGCCGGCGCTGTTCGAAGAGGCACGTCAGCCGATCGACAGCTACTACTAGGGCGCACGGAACCACTACCGCGGTCTGGCGGGCGGGGCTTCCCGCTCCCGCTCGGCCGGGCTGCTGCTGGTGTCGTAGGCGTTCTTCGCGGCGACCACGGTCGGCTGGACGTGTTCGGGGTCGACGCCGTGCACGTTGAGCGGTGGATGCAGGCGCCGGACGAGTTCGGCCTCGACGGTCTCCGGCTCCGCGTCCTCGGCCCAGGTGAGGCGCAGGTGCGTGTGCATCCATGCGGTCAGTCGTGTCTCGTCCTCGGGGACCAGGACGACGCGGTCGGTCCAGGTCGTCCGGTAACCCTCGGCCACGAGGAGCCCGGCCAGGGTCCGGCGCAGCGTCGAGCTTCCCGAACGCCGGAGGTGGTTGCGCAGGATCCGGCCCCGCAGGCTGGTCGCCCGACCGAGGTAGAGCAGCCGGAGCGAGGGGACGGTCCCGTTCGGCGGCCCGGGGAGGTCGGGAAGGGTCGAAGGAGCGGCCCACCAGGCGTAGACGCCGCTGCCGCGGCCGAGTCGCCTGACGGCGACGTCGAGTTCGAGTGGCGCGCCGGACAGCAGGCGTAGGGCCTCCGTGACCCGGGCCTCGTCGGTGCGGAGGTCGTCGGTGCGGGGATAGTGGGGTCGCATTTCGGGAGTGTTCATCGGTGCGATGCTAGGCGCCGAGAGGTGCG
Organism: Micromonospora sp. WMMD1102; assembly: GCF_029626265.1. Lineage (NCBI taxonomy): Bacteria > Bacillati > Actinomycetota > Actinomycetes > Micromonosporales > Micromonosporaceae > Micromonospora > Micromonospora sp. WMMD1102. The sequence continues at coordinate 8,259,648 of NZ_JARUBN010000001.1, forward strand.
CGCCGAACGGGCTGGCCATCGTGTCCGACGACCGTAAATGTGTATGTGCGGAGCGTGGAGGCAGCGTCCGGGGTGCCGCCCGGCGTCGACGAAAGCGTAACCTATAGGTTACGCTTTCGGGGTGGACGAGGTGGTGAACGCGATCGCCGATCCGGTGCGGCGGGAGATCCTGCTGATGCTGCGCGACGAGCCGCTCTCGGCCGGGCAGGTCGCCGACCGGTTCGTGATCAGCAGGCCGGCGGTCAGCCGTCACCTGCGGGTGCTGCGCGAGGCCGGGCTGGTGCGCGACACGGTTGACGGACGTCGGCGGGTCTACACGCTGGTCACCGCGCCGCTGGACGAGCTGACCGGGTGGCTGGGTCGGCTGATGCGCCCGTCCGGCTGGCAGCACCGCCTCGACGCACTGGAGACCGAGGTCTACCGCACCCGCCGCGAGCGGCAGACGGCCGCCGACCGGCACCCGGCCACCGAGCGGCGCCCAACCCAGACAACCCAGGCAACCACCGAGCGGCACCCAGCCCAGAAGGAGACCGCATGAGCCCGACACCGACCGGCCGACTGTTCGGAAACGACCTCGTCCTGACCCGCACCTTCCGGGCTCCCGTCGCCGACGTCTGGGCCAGTCTCACCGACCCGGCGCGTACGGCACGCTGGTTCGGCCCCTGGCAGGGCGACGCGGGGCCGGGACGCACCGTCAAGGTCCAGATGGTGCACGAGGAGGGCGAGCCCTGGATGGAGCTGACCATCGACGCGTGCGAGCCGCCGCGCCGGCTGGCGGTTTCCGCCGTGGACGAGCACGGCACCTGGAACCTGGACATGACGCTGGCCGAGGACGCGGGAGTGACCGAGTTGCGGTTCACGCAGCACCTGACCGACACCGGGAGCGTCGGCGACGTCGGACCGGGTTGGGAGTACTACCTGGACGCGCTGGTGGCGTCGCACGAGGGTCGACCGGCGCCGAACTTCGACGACTACTACCCGGCGATGAAAGATTACTTCGAGGCGCAGCGATAGCCGATCCGCCCATTGCCGAAGGCGGGATATCCGGCCGCCCGGGGTCGGTGGTGGCCGTCCGGTGTCGGCTTCTCGACAGTGCCGGACGGTCGCCGCCGGCCGGATCGCCGGTGCGCCTGACACTCTGATCAACAATTGCCTGAGCAGCCGATATTCATCGTACTCGTAACGGGTGAGTCGCCCGGAGCCGCTTATTTGTCGGTCGTTCGTGGGTCTTCGTCCCCACTCGCCGCGCACTATCCTGACCTGTTCGCCGACGGCTACGGAGCGAGTGGGACTCATGGATCCTCGGTACACACGCAAACTGGCGGAGCAGTCCGCCAACTTCGGTTTCCTCCACGCACACCCACTGCTGCTCTGGTATGGCGCGAGTGCCGAATCACTGGTCTATGTGGACGCCCAGGCGGCCATGTTCAAGACCCGGACCTTCGGCGACGTGCTGGCCCGGGACCTGGTACGCCGTACCGGGGCGAATCCGGCGGGCGGGAGCTTCTTCCACCAGGTGCAGGCGCTGAACGCCAGCGGCGCGCTGGTGCCGCACATCTTCGCCGCCTTCAACCGGCTGCGCGACGTCGGAAACAAGGCGGTGCACGACCACCTGGGCGAGGTGCGCAGCGCGTTGGAGCTGCTGCGGACCAGCTTCGAACTCGGCGTGTGGTTCCACCGGGCGCTGACCGGGGACCGTACCCCGATCGGGTTCGTGCCGCCGAGCCCGCCGCCGCAGCAGGTCCCGCAGTCGGTGGTGGACGGGCTGCATGCCGCGCTTCGCCGCTATCAGGAGGAGCTGGCGCAGACCAAGCTGCTGCTGGCCGGCAAGAAGTCGCTCGCCGCCGCCAGGGCGGAGGCGGTCGCGGCGGCGGACCGGGCGGTACGCGAGGCGGACGCCCGCCGGGAGACCACCGTCGACCTGGTCGCCACCCTGGAGGCGCAGGCCGAATACGCGCAGCGGGAGTTCGACGCCCGCAAGCCGGTCCGGGTCTCGGCGGCGAAGCGGGAGGAGTTCATCTCCCGGGCCCGGCGGGCGTCCCGGGAGCCGCTCAACGAGTGGCAGACCCGGCAGGAGATCGACCGCCAGCTCGCGGCGGCCGGCTGGGTCGTCCAGCACGAGAACCAGCTCAACCTCTTCGCCGGGCCGGGGATCGCCGTCCGCGAGGTCACCCTCGCCACCGGCCGGGCCGACTATCTGCTCTACGTCGACCAGAAGCTCGTCGGGGTCGTCGAGGCGAAGCGGGAGGGGACCGCCCCCCGGAACGCCGAGGCACAGTTGGACCGCTACCGGGGCGGGCTGACCGCCGAGCAGCGGATCCGGGCGTGGCGGCGGGACGAGCCGCTGCCGTTCGGCTACCTGGCCACCGGCACCGAGACGGCGTTCGTGAACGGCTTGGACCCGTCCCCGCGTACCCGGGAGGTTTTCGCCTTCCACCGGCCCGAGACGCTGGCGCGGTGGATGCGGGAGGCGGACGACGATCCGGCGGCGCCGACGCTGCGGGCCCGGCTGCGCGCGATGCCGGCGCTCGACGGCGACGGGCTGCGGCCGGCGCAGGTCGACGCGATCCGGGGGCTGGAGCGGTCGTTGTCGCAGGACCGGTCCCGGTCGCTGGTCCAGATGGCGACCGGCGCCGGCAAGACGTTCACCGCCGTGACCGGCAGCTACCGGCTGTTCAGGCACGCGCGGGCCAACCGGATCCTGTTCCTGGTCGACCGCAACAACCTCGGCAAGCAGACCCTCCGGGAGTACGCCGCCTACCAGACGCCGGGGGACGGGCGGAAGTTCACCGAGTTGTACAACGTCGATCGGCTCTCCGGGGCGGGCATGCTCGGCTCGTCGAAGGTCGTCATCTCCACCATCCAGCGCCTCTACGGGGCGTTGCGCGGCAGCGAGCTGCCGGACGTCGACACCGACGACCAGGCGTACGACGACTACGAGCTGGACGAGCCGGCCGAGGTCGGCTACAACCCGGAGATCCCGCCGGAGACGTTCGACCTGATCGTGGTGGACGAGTGCCACCGCTCGATCTACGGCAAGTGGCGGGCGGTGCTCGAATACTTCGACGCGTTCACGGTCGGCCTGACCGCGACGCCGGTGAAGCAGACATTGGGCTTCTTCCAGCAGAACCTCGTCTCGGAATACACCTACGAGCAGGCGGTCGCGGACGGCGTCAACGTCGACTTCGACGTGTACCGGATCAAGACGCAGATCACCGAGTCCGGGGAGCGGATCGAGGCCGGCACGGTGGTGCCGCTGCGGGACCGGCGGACCCGGTCCGAGCGCTACCAGGAGCTGGAGGACGATTTCGCGTACGAGGGCGGCCAGGTCGGGCGGTCGGTCATCTCCCGGGGGCAGCTCCGGCTGGTGCTGGAGACGTTCCGGGACCGGCTGTTCGGCGAGATCTTCCCGGGGCGGTCGAAGGTGCCGAAGACGCTCATCTTCGCGCGGGACGACAACCACGCCGAGGAGATCGTCAAAATGGTCCGCGAGGTCTTCGCCCGGGGCAACGACTTCGCGCAGAAGATCACCTATGCCTCGCGGCGGGAGGGGAACAACCCCGACGACCTGATCCAGGCGTTCCGGAACAGCCCCGAGCTGCGGATCGCCGTCACCGTCGACATGATCGCCACCGGCACCGACGTACGCCCGCTGGAGTGCGTCTTCTTCCTCCGCCCGGTGCGCAGCGCCACCTACTTCGAGCAGATGAAGGGGCGGGGCGCCCGGACCATCGACCCGGCCGAGTTCCAGGCGGTGACCGAGGACGCCGAGGTGAAGGACCGGTTCGTTCTCGTCGACGCGGTCGGGGTGACCGAGGCCGACCTGGACGAGGCGGTGCCCCTGGAACGGCACACCGAACGGCAGGTGTCGCTGAGCCAGCTGCTCGGCAAGGCGGGCCGGCTCAGAGCCACCCCGGACGAGGTGGCCACCCTCGTCTCCCGGCTCTCCCGGCTGGGCCAGCAGCTCACCGAGGAGGAGAAGCGCGAGCTTGACGAGCTGGCCGGCCAGCCGATGAACGAGATCGTGCGCGGCCTGGTCGACGCGGTCGCGCCGGAACAGTTGAACGCCGCCCGGGAGGCCGGCCCGGAGGCGGTACGCGGGCTGATGGCGACCGCGCTGCGCCCGCTGGCCGCCAAGCCCGAGCTGCGGGACCGGATCATGGAAATCCGGCGGGCGCACGACATCGTCATCGACGAGGGCAACCTCGACACGCTGCTGGAGGCGCGCGGGGTGCCGCTGGAGGAGCGGGCCCAGGTCACCGTGCGGAGCTGGCACGACTATCTGGAGACGCACCGGGACGAGATAACCGCGTTACAGGTGTTCTACGAGGGGAAGGGGCGGGTCGGGTTCGACCAGCTCAAGGAGTTGGCGGCCCGGATCGCCCGGCCACCGCAGGCATGGACCCCGGACTCGCTCTGGCAGGCGTACGTGCTGCTGGGGCGTACGGCGGCGGAGCCGGGCAACCGGGGCGTCACCGACCTGATCTCGCTGGTCAGGTATGAGTTGGGGATCGACGAGGAGCTGAAGCCGTACCGGTCGTTGGTCGAGGAGCGGTTCCGAGGGTGGCTGCACCAGCAGAAGCAGGGCGGCGCTACGTTCACAGCCGACCAGGAGTGGTGGCTGGAGAGGATCAAGGACGTGATAGCGGTGAGCGTGGAACTCCGGCCGGAGGACCTGGACGGGGCTCCGTTCACGGAGCGGGGCGGGGTGGATGGCTACGTGAACGCCTTCGGCACCCGAGCCGCCCCCCTGATCACCGAGCTGAACCAGGAGTTGTCCGCTTGAGCGCTCCGTTCGAAATCCCTCCATCCTGGGAGTGGACGACCCTCGGTGAGATTGCCGATGTTGTCGGAGGTGTAACCAAAGACAGCAAGCGGCAGTCCGATCCGAGCTTCGTCGAAGTTCCTTACCTCAGAGTTGCCAACGTGCAGCGAGGCTATCTTGACCTCTCCAATGTGGCTACGATTCGGGTGTCGGAGGAGAAGGCTCGGAGCCTTCGACTTCTTGCGGGCGACGTGCTCTTGAACGAAGGTGGCGACCGCGACAAGCTGGGGCGTGGCTGGATCTGGGAGGACCAGATTCCAGGCTGTATCCACCAGAATCATGTGTTTCGGGCTCGCGTTCGAGGTGGTGTCCTCCATCCGAAGATTTTGGCGTGGCATGCTAATGAATTCGGTCAACATTGGTTCCAGCGAAATGGCCTTCAAAGCGTCAATCTTGCCTCGATTAGTCTATCGAAGATCAAAAACTTCCCGGTTCCAGTTCCTCCACTCGCCGAGCAGTGCCGCATCGTATCTGTTCTTGAAGATCATTTATCGGTTGTTGATTCGGGGGTTGCGCAGTTATCTGCGCTTACTGGCCGCGTCAGCCGATTTCGTGACCAAGTTATGCTCGCTGCGAGTACTGGTCAGCTCAGCCTTCGCTCCGATCGCGTGGCGGGCACTCGTCTCGACCCAGCTGGTGTTGATGACGGTAAGCTGCCACCTCTTCCTAAAGCATGGAAATGGATGCGACTGCGGGAAATTGCTGATGTTGTGGGTGGAGTTACGAAGGACGGTAAGCGACAATCTGATCCGAGCTTCGTCGAGGTTCCGTACCTCCGGGTTGCAAACGTGCAACGGGCGTATCTGGACCTTACTGACGTGGCGCATATCCGGGTTGCGCCGCAAAAGGCTCAACAGTTGCGGCTTCGGCAAGGGGACGTACTTCTCAATGAGGGTGGCGATCGGGACAAACTTGGTCGGGGATGGATTTGGGAGGATCAGGTGCCCGATTGCATCCATCAGAATCACGTATTCCGTGCCCGAATCTCCGAGGGTGTCCTGCATCCCAAGTTGCTAGCGTGGCACGCGAACGGCTTCGGGCGACGATGGTTCGAGGTTAACGGGCTCCAGAGCGTCAATCTCGCCTCGATTAGTCTGCGTAAGATGAAAGAGTTCCCCGTCCCTGTGCCGCCGTTAGCCGAGCAGGCGCACCTGGTTGAATTGGCAGAGAAATACCTGTCGTTGTTGGACGGAATGGAAAAGGCTATCGAGTCCGCCCGTCGCAAGGCTGTCGGGCTACGCACTGCACTGCTGGCGACAGCGTTCGCCGGTCGGCTCGTGCCGCAGGACCCGAACGACGAGCCGGCGTCGGAGTTGTTGGCGCGGATCAGGGCGGAGCGGGCGGCTGTACCGCCGAAGCAGCGGGCGGCGCGTGGACGTCGTACCCAGAAGGACAAGCCGGCGCCGCCGACCAGGGTGATCGGTCGTGACTACCAGCAGGGAGAGCTGCCGCTGTGAGTAATGTGGATTCGCGCCGGCTGGTGCAGAAGCTCTGGAACTACTGCGACGTGCTGCGCGACGACGGAGTTTCCACAATCGACTATGTCGAGCAGTTGACCTTCCTGCTGTTCCTCAAGATGGCCGACGAGCGGGCGAATCGGCCGCTCAGGTCGGAGAAGATCGTTCCCGACGAGCTGAGCTGGCAGACGTTGCTGGACAGTGACGGTGAGGAACTGGAAGCGCAGTACCGGAGGATTCTGACCGGGCTGGCGCACGAGCCTGGCACGCTCGGCACGATCTTCCGCAAGGCGCAGAACAAGATCCAGGATCCGGCGAAGCTGAAGCGGCTGGTCGTGGACCTGATCGACAAGGAGAAGTGGTCGCAGGCGGGTGTCGACGTCAAGGGCGACGCCTACGAGGAACTGCTGGCCAAGGGTGCCGAGGACACCAAGTCCGGGGCCGGGCAGTACTTCACCCCGCGTGCCCTGACCGCCGCGATGGTCGACTGCATGTTGCCGACCCCGGACGACACGATCACCGACCCCGCCTGCGGCACCGGCGGCTTCCTGCTCGCCGCGTACGAGCACATCATGCGCAACCACGGTGCCACGCTGACCCCCGACCAGCGACGTCGGCTCGCCCACGGCGCGATCGGCGGCACCGAACTGGTCGACGGCACCGCCCGGCTGGCTGCGATGAACATGCTGCTGCACGGCATCGGCACGCCCAACGGCCCGTCGCTGATCGAGGTGCGGGACGCCCTTGGCAAGAAGCCGGAGCGGCGGGCCAGTCTGGTCCTGGCCAACCCGCCGTTCGGGCGCAGCTCCTCGATCCGGATGGTTGGCGAGGACGGCCGGGCGACCCGCGAAGAGCGGGAGATCGAACGCGACGACTTCTGGGCCACGACCGCCAACAAGCAGCTCAACTTCGTCCAGCACATCGCGTCGCTGCTGGAGATCGACGGCCGCGCCGCCGTGGTGCTGCCGGACAACGTGCTCTTCGAGGGCGGCGCGGGTGAGGTGATCCGGCGCCGGCTGCTCAAGCAGTACGACCTGCACACGCTGCTCCGGCTGCCCACCGGGATCTTCTACGCCGGCGGGGTCAAGGCCAACGTGCTCTTCTTCGAGCGCAAGCGCGCCCGTGAGGAACCATGGACGACGAAGCTTTGGGTCTACGACTTCCGCACCAACCAGCACTTCACGCTCAAGCAGAACCCGCTGCGCCGGGAGCACCTGCAAGACTTCGTCGACTGTTACCTGCCCGGCAAGGACCGCGCCGAACGGGTCGAGACCGAGCGGTTCCGGCCCTTCGACTACGACGAGTTGATTGCCCGGGACAAGGTCAACCTCGACATCACCTGGCTCAAGGACGCCTCGCTGGAGGACGCCGACGCGCTGTTGCCTCCCGAGGTGATCGCCCAGGAGATCGTGGAGGACCTGGAGGCCGCGCTGCGCGAGTTCAGTGCCATCGCCGAGGCGTTGTCGTCGCGTACGACGACAACTACGGTCGAAGGGGCCATGCCGGAGGAGTCGAGGTAGGCCCGCGTACCGGAGGAACCCGACCTGCCCAACAGTCGTCGCTGGCCAATTCTCACGGCATCACGTCTGTGATCAGGTAGCGTTCGGCCGGTTCTGGCCGGCCGAACGCTACCTGATCATGCGAGTGCTCGCCGAGCGGCCGACGTGCGTGACGGGGAGCAGGACGATGGTCGCACTAAGCAACTGTGAGGTGTACCGTCCGAAGCGGTGGTCCGGGGGGTAAGGCCCGGAGCGCCATTAGCCCAGCCGTAACCTGGGAGTACGTCATGCCGCACACGCCGATCGTTGACCCGCGATTCCCGGCGCGCCTGCGCGAACTACGTACCGCTCGCGACCTGTCTCTGCGAGACCTCGCCCGCCGCGCCTACTACAGCAAGAGCCAGTTGCACGACCTTGAGACGGCCAGGGCCAAGCCGACCCTCGAAGCCGCCTGGCGACTGGACGATGCCCTTCAAGCGGAAGGGACGCTCGCCGCGCTCGTGGTCGAAGCACCGGCCGTGACCACTCCAGACGACGATCAACGGCTCGCGTACGTGGCCGCACGCCCGTCACGGTTGGACGCCGCCACCGTGCGAACACTCGCCGACACGTTGGCCGCCCAGCGCCGGCTTGACGATGCGTTGCCCGCCCCGGCGATGCTGCCGTGGTCCGTGCCGCAGTGGCGCACCGTGCAGAGCCTCGCCGTGCAGGCCCGTGGCCCGCACACGGCCGAACTGTACGAGGTCGTCGCCGAGTGGACCCAGTTCATCGGCTGGCTGTACGCCGAGGGGCGCCGCGACGCGGAGGCGACGCGAGTGCTGATCGAGGCTGCGGACGAGGCCGACGCGGTCGACAGCGGCCCGCTCGCGGCGCAGGTCGAGAACTTCCGTGGCTACGTCGAGCGCCAGCGTGGCAACCCGCGCGGGATCGTCCGGCACTTCCTCTCGGCGTACCACACCCCTGGGGCGTACGCCCTTCAGCGCGTCGGGGACGCGGTGCAGGCCGCACACGGATACGCGCTGATCGGTGACCGTGCCGCCGCCCTGCAACTGCTCGGCGAGGCCAGCGACCTGACGACGGCGGCCGAATCGGAGACGCCGCCGGCCCTCGCGTATTGGCTGACGCCGACGTTCTCCCGGATGGGTCTCGGGTTGGCGTATCTGGCTCTCGGCGACAGTGTGTCGGCGGCAGACAACCTCCGTGCTGGACTGAACGGATTGCCGGACGATCAGCGGGATGCCGAGTGGACCCTGGAGTACCGGGAAGCTCTCTCCATCGCTGGCTGACGGCCTGTCCGGATCACCGGACATGGGCCACCGGACAGGCAACGGACGCCCACTGTCTGGATCTCACCGTGCCTTCCGGGTGACGCTGCGTGTGGGGACGTCGTCCGGGTCATGTGGCTCCGAGGGCCTGGTTGGTGTTCCTGGTCGGTCCGGGATGCCGTCCCCCGACATCTCGGACCGGCCTCGATGATTCGCCCACTGAGCGGCGCTCCGTGAGCTGTGCTCCGGGGCGTCGTGGCGTACCTGGAGGTCACGACGTGCTGAGGACCGTACGAAGCTTGTTCCGGCGCCGCCGTCGGGTGCGGGACTACCGCTGGGACGGCCGGCGCTGGCTGCGGGTGGCGGGGCCATGCCGGTGACCCGGCCGCCGCACATTCCGCCGCCGGAGATTCCGGACCTGCCGGTCGACACCCGGATCCGGTTCGAGTCGGGCGAGTGGTCGCACCACCGCCGGGGCGCCGACGTCGAGGGGTACGTCGACATCCGGATCGTCCGGGTCGACAAGGGCATCACCCGCTCCGACGGCGGCCACCTCTGGGTCTGGATTCGTGGCCATGATCCGTTGTGCTGCCATTGGGAGTCCGTGCCGCCACACAAGCCGTGTATGGAGCTGATGGCTCGGGTGGACGTGCTGGCGAGGCATGCCGGGTAGTCCCCGGCCCGGGGATCTGCTGCGGATCGACGGTCGGGCGTCGGTGCAGTTCGCCGGGGAGCGGGCGCTGGTGTTCCGGGTGCTGTCGGTGGATCCGAGGCCGACGTACCACGGTTGGGTCTGGCTTTCCGGGTATGTGCTCGACCGGCGCGGCGATGCGGTCGACAAGCGCGAGGTGTTCGTCCATCTCGCCGGGCTGCGGCGCCTGGTCCCGCGCCGGCCGGCCCGGCGGCTCAGGCCGGACTGAACTGGATGAGGACTGACGCGGTCGGCAGCTCGTCCGGGGCGGGTGGCGCCTCGTTGCGCCAGGCCAGCCGTACGCTCCATCGGCGGCCCGGGGGAAGGCGGTAGGCGTCGGCGATGCCGCCGGCCGTGCCGCTGGAGAACCCGAGGATGCCCGACTCGAACGCCACCTCGAGGACGTCGCTGCGGTCCCAGCCGGTCGGGTCGAAGTCGGCGGGCCCGTCCCACGTCTCCAGCCGGGTGTCGCTGCCCAGCACCACGGCGTCGTCGATGTTCTCGACCAGCACGTAGCCCGGCGTGGAGCTGACCCAGTGACCGAGCTCGTGTGGCGGGGGTGGCACGTTGCGCCGGTCGTTGCTGTCGTCGATGATGGCAAACAGTCGATAGTCGACATCGACGTACAGCTCGGTGTGCTCGATCAGCGCCGCCATGCCGACCCCCGCTCGGTCGCTCACGAGGGTAGCCATCTCCCGCCGACCGTGAGTGTCCGCTTCCTTTCTCACAGCCGGCCGCCGATGACGAGCCTGCGGATGTCGAGACCACCCTGCCTCCCTCTGCTGAGGGAGCCGAACCCGGCTGCGGCGGGAGGCGTCGTCGGACCCGCCTCGCGATGGTACTGGTATGTCTGTTCTCAGGAGTTCGCGCTGGGCGTACGGCGCCTTGGCATGGTTGATCTTCTTTGTGCTGTCCCACGTGGTCCTGGTGCTGTTTCCCGGTGACGATCCGACCGGTGACGGCCCCTGGGGCATGACGGCTTACGTCGTCTACAACGTCGTACTCATCGTCATGTCGGCCGTTGGGGCAGCCGTTGTGGTGGCTACAGCCCGCCCGCCGGCTCGCCTTCTCCCTCGGTGGGTGCTGCTGACGCCACTGTGGATCGGGAGCGTGTTGCTCGTCGTCAGGGGCGTCCCGGGCATGGCCGAGAACCTGTTGATGGTCACGGGTATCCGTCGCGGCGGCTTCGTGGGGACGCAGGACATCTCGGTGGGCGAGTTCTGGGCGGGCATCGGGATCAACACCTACTTTTTCACCGGGGCGGTGTTGCTGGTTGCGACTACCGTTTCCTACGCTCGCCGATCCCGGGAAGGCTGGCAACAAAGATCAGCGGCTCCGTCTCGGTGAGTCGACCTCATCTGCCGCCCGGCAACCACAGCAGACCTGGGAGTGACCGTGGATCAGTCGTACGACGCTGTGGCCGCATGGCGGGCCGCCGGCGAGGCCCGTGACGCCGCCGGAGCGGTCGCCGCCCTCAGCCCTGACGTCACTCTCGTTTCGCCGATCACCGAGCGGTTCACCTTCCAGGGCCACCGGCAGATACGTACCCTGCTCGAAGTGGCCCTGGCCGCAATCGACGACCTCACCTACACCGACCAGGTCGCCGACGGCCGTACCGTGGCGCTCTTCTACGAGGCGCAGCTCGGCACGACGCGGCTCTACGAGGCCCAGCGGCTGCGCCTGGGCGTTGACGGCCTGATCAACGAGATCACCCTCTATGTCCGGCCTCTGCCGGCGCTCACTCTGCTGATGACCCGCCTCGGGCCCGAGCTGGCCCGGCGCAACGGACAGTCCGGCCTGGCCCGGCTGATCCCGCTCGCCAGCGGGACGATGCACTCGATGGCCGCCACCGGGGAACAGCGGATCATGCCGAGGGTGGCGCCCCGCTAGCGGCTGCGACCCGGTCGGCGAGGAACCGGGCCGTGGCGTCGACGACGTCGTCGAAGTGCCCGCTGTCGCCGGGGTAGTGGAACCCGTGCTCGGCATGCTCGTATTCGAGCAGCGTGCAGTAATTACCGGCCCGCACCATCGCGTCCCGGAACCGCCGCACGTGGTCGATCGGCTCAACATCGTCGTCGGTGCCGTGGTGGATCAGCATCGGCGGATTTCCCGGCCGCACGAACTCGACAAGCGAGTAGTCGCTCGCCCGTCCCGCAGCGATGCCGGCCGCCTGTTCGATGGAGCGCCGGAGTTCCGGTGCGAAGGCGAGCAGATCCAGGCCCGCCGGGTTGAGGGCCACGACGGCAGCGACGCCGGGCTCGGGCGCCGTTGCCGGGTCACCAGGGGAGATCATCGCGGCGACCAGAGCGAGATGGGCACCGGCCGAGCTGCCGCCCGAGGCCAGACAGGACGCCGCGAGCCCGCGTGACGCGGCCAGCCTCCCGAAGCGTCCGACCGCCCGCCGGACGTCGGCGACGCAGTCGTCGATGCTTCCGGCACCCTGACCGAGCAGCCGATATCCGGCAGACACGGCGAAGATCCCGCGCGACGCCAGTTGCCGGCAGTGCGGGGCCAGCCCGTCGGCCGAGCCGGTGCGCAGGGCACCGCCGTGGAACAGGACGATCCCGGCCGTGCTCCGGGTGCCCTCGGCCGGCTCGAAGAGCAGCAGGGGCAGCTCGCTGCCGTCGGCTGCCTCGTAGACCGTCGAAGACTCGCGACAGGCGGCCTTGGACGTCATCCGTTCACCACGACCAGTCATCCGTCCATGGTCCGCGCACCACGCCGGGCACGCTTCACAGGGAGCGATCATGACACGCTGGCGCCCTTGCCGAAATCATCTTGGTCATTAAGATAACTGCATGAGAATATCGACTGGCTTCTCCGTGGCGATCGCCGGTGCCGGCCTCTCCGGCCTCTGCCTCGCGCAGTACCTGATGCGCGCCGGCATCGACGTGCACGTCTACGAGCGGGACCCGGGACCCTTCGTCCGGCAGCAGGGCTACCGGATCATCCTCGACCGGTACGGGCTCAGGGCGCTGCGCGAGAGCTTGCCCCGCCCGCTGTACCGGCTGGCGTTGACCACCGGCGACGAGCCCGGCGGACAATTGCGCTTCACCGACAGCCGACTGCGGGACGCGTTCACCATCAACTTCAAGAGCGAGTCGCACGCGACCCGCCAGGTCGACCGGCTGACCCTGCGGTCGATCCTGATGTCCGGGCTGGACCGACGCATCCACTACGGCAAGTCCGCCGTCGCGGTGGACAGCGACGGCCCGGCCGGGCTGCGGCTGCGGTTCTCCGACGGCCGGGCCGTCGCGGCGTCCGTCGTCGTCGGCGCGGACGGCGTCGGCTCGGCACTGCGCGCGCAGCTCATGCCGGACGCAAGCCCGACGAACACCCCGATGGCGGGCATCTACGGCCGGTCGCCCCTGCGGCTGGGCGGCGAGAGCGTCATCCCGGACGCGCTGCGTACCAGCGGGGTCCTGGCCATCGCCGACCGGCCGGGCCGGGCCTTCTTCTTCACCTCCATGCGGTTCGGCGAAAGCCCGCGCGCCGCGTTCGCGCGCCTGGCACCGGGCAGCTATGCGCCCACCGGCGACGACTACGTCATGTGGGGACTGCTGCTCCGGCAGGAGGAGGTGCCCGTCGGCATCCGCGGAAACCTGCTGGCGCTGCGGGAGCTGGCGGCCAGGATGAGCACCGACTTCCACCCGCTCATCCGGCGGCTGGTCGACACCGCCGAGCTGGACGCCACGGTACTCAACCTCTTCGCCACCGGTCAGCGCCCGCGCCAGTGGGCGGTGCCTTGGGCGACGATGATGGGCGACGCCGTGCACGTCATGCCGCCGTTCGGTGCCCACGGCGGCAACACCGCGCTCCGCGACGCCGCCCTGCTCGGCCACCGGCTCGTCAGGGCGCGGGCGAACGGCACGCCGGTCGAGGAAGCGATCGCCGGCTACCAGGACGAGATGGTGCCCTACGCCTTCCGCGCCGTCGACACCGCCGCCGGGCTGATGCGCCGGCTCACCGGGGGCGCGGCCGCACCGCACTGGGTGCTGACGCGCGTGTTACCTCGGTTGCACCGGGTCACCGTGCCGGAGGCATGATTGCGGGCATGTCCCACGAGCCGGCCCGGGCGTCCGCGATCGCCGACCTCATGCGCGCCGGGCGGGAGATGTCGCGGCTGTCCATGGTGTTCCGGTACGCCATCGCGGAGCGGCTGGGCCTCACCGTGAGCGACCTGGAGTGCCTGGACTACCTGGCGGACGCCGGATCCGCCACCGCGGGGCAGGTCGCCGAGCGGACCAACCTGACCACCGGGGCCGTGACCAGCATGCTCCGCCGGCTCCAGCAGGCGGGCTACGTGACGGCCGAGCGCGATCCGGCGGACCGGCGGCGGGTGATCGTCGCCCTGCGGCCGGAGCGGATCGCCGAGTTGGAGCAGCCGTACGAACGGTTCGCCGAGCGGGCGGAGCGGCTCGTCGACGGCTACAGCGTCCAGGAGGTCATGCTGCTGGTCCGGCACTATGACCGCATGCGGGCGATGTACCTCGCCGAACTGGACCGCCTTCGCGGCGGCGACACCGCGCAGCGGTCCGCCTGAGCCGCCGCCGGGGGGACCGGACGTCGCACCGTGCGAACCGCGTGGACGAAAGCGCTGGCACCGCGACGCGGCTGCGCCCGCCCAAGACGGAGTACGGCCAGGAAGGCCGCCGCCCTGACCCCGGTGTTGTCGATGCGGTCGGCCGTCGGGAGCGCGGTCGCCGGGAGTCGCTCTTCGGCCGCGAGCACTGGCGCTCGGGGCGAGTCGTGTGACCCGTCCGGGCACACGTCCGCGCATGTGTAGGTTCCGGCACACCTGGCTCCACGGCGGGACTCGTACGCCGACGACACCCCGTGACGGCAACAGTTTGGGCAACCCGGAGCAACCCGGAGCAGAGCAGCCGAAGATCGAATCACGCCGATAGCATGGCGGGATGGCCGACGATCCGGATGTCGACGACGGGGAGCCGCGGACCGGCCGGTGGCCGAGGCGAACGGCGTGCGGGAGGGAGTACCCGGATGGCAGGGCTGACCTGGCGGGTGAGCCTCACGATCAGCCCGGTCGCGGTCCTGCCGACGGCCGCCCTCGCCGTGCTCGGCCTGGCCCTGCCCGGCATGGACTTCGACGGCGGCTGGGGCTGGGGCTGGGTCGTTCCGCTGCTCGCCGCCTATCTGGTCAACGCCGGGCTGGACTGGATCGGCACCGTCACCGGCTACTCCGGCTGGATATCGGGGCGCACCGGGACCTGGACCAAACTTCGCTGGCTGTTGACCGGTGTCCTGGTCAACCTGCTGCTGCTCGCCGTACTGCCATGGTTCGTCGGTCTCTTCGGCCCGGACATCTCGACCGGTGGACCGGGCACCCTCGCGGTGGCGGCGGCGGTGCTCGGGCTCTGCTTCTATCTCGGCTCGCGCTTCGAGGACGTGTCCCTCTTCTTCGAGAAGGGCGCCGGCGGTGACGGTGACCGGCCCTCGAACGCGGCGGAGTGAGCACCCCGGGCGCCGACGTGCGCGGGATCGGCCCGGCGGGCACGTCGTACCAACCGACATTCGACTCGGACGGATGTCCGGGCTACCGTTCGGATACGGCGATGCCGGATCAGGGTGGTGGTCAGACGCTGGTCGAGGCTCCGGGCGACGAGCAGGTTCGGCCCGTGGCCGCGGGGAGTGGTGAGGTTCCATGACGGGAAGCGGCGACGTCGGCACGGGCGGCCACAGCCATCCAGGCGGCCAGGGCCAGCCCTCGGTGAGCTACACCGGCGGGGTCAAACCCGAGCACCTGGCCCAGACGCTCAGTGAGCTGGCGCGCACCCTCCAGCTGGAGGAGAGCCTCGACGACACGCTGACCAGCATCGTGGCGGCTGCCGTCCCGACCATCCCGGGGACGGCGTTCGCCGGCCTGACCGTGGTGCAGGGCAAGCGTTCCGTGTGGACCCGGGCGGCGACGCACGAGCTGGCCCGCCGGGTCGACCAGGCGCAGTACGACACCGGCCAGGGGCCGTGCCTGGACGCCGTCTTCGAACACCGGACCGTACGCGTGGCCGACCTCACCCGGGACACCCGGTGGCCCGACTTCGCCGGCCGGGCCGCCGAGCTGGGCGTACGCGGGATGCTCTCGTTCCAGTTGTACGTCGAGCACGACAACCTCGGCGCACTCAACCTGTACTCACCGGAGGCCGGCACCTTCGACGACGAGTCGGAGCAGGTGGGGCTGCTCTTCGCCGCCCACGCCGCGGTGGCGATGGCCGGAGCGCGGCGGGAGTACGACCTCGGCCAGGCGATCGGCACCCGGGACCTGATCGGCCAGGCCAAGGGCATCCTGATGGAGCGCTACCGGCTCACCGCCGACCAGGCGTTCGTGCTGCTGGTCCGGACGAGCCAGCACACGAACGTCAAGGTGTCGGAGGTCGCGCGGATCCTGGCCGAAACCGGTGAACTCGGCCCGGAGCAGCGCCGCGCCCCGGCCCCCGAGTAGTCGGCGGACGGATCAGCGACTCCGTGACCCCGTAAACCCTAGCCGGGGGTCAGGCACCAGTAGCCGTACGGGTTGCGGTAGAGGTCGTCGGGGTCGTAACGGGCGCAGTCGCGGCTGCCGAGCACCCAGTGCGGGGCGTCGGGGGCGAGCGCGAACGTCTCACCGTCGCGGACCCGCCGGCCGCCCGGCTCGCTCAGCAGATAGCGGGCCAGGGCGTCGAGCAGGCGTACCTGCGGGTCGACCTCGGCCGGCCCGGCCGGTCCGGTCGGCGGCCCGGCGCGCAGCTCGACGTCCGGCGCGCCGAGCAGATGCATCCCGCAGCTGTAGACCGCGACGCCGTCGGTGATGGGCCGCTTCACCCAGGCCCGGTGCAACACCACCGCCAGGGCCGGCTCGTCGGTCGCGGCGGCGGCCCGGTCGGCCAGGTCGAGCCAGCGGTCCCGGCCGTGCGCCAGGCCGCTGCTCTCGTTGCGTACCGCCGTCGCGCCGGCCCGCAGCAGCGCGGCGGTCAGCGCCAGCATCCGCCGGGACACCTCGATCGCGGTCTGCCGGGTGGCCGGCGGCGAGAGCAGGTACGCCACCGTGTCGTGCTCCCGCACCGCCCGCCGGTCGGCGTCGGTGAAGCTCGGGCTGGTCAGCGAGGACCGGAACGAGGCGACCATCCGCGGGTCGGGCTCGGGTCGGGAGTACTCCGCGTCCAGGGTGCAGTCCGGGCCGCCGATCTCGGCCGCCAGCCGGGCCACCAGGTCGAGGTCCAGCCCCGCGCCGAGCACACAGAGCACGTGCTGCGGGGGCGGCGATCCGGCCTCGTCGATCACGCCCGGCAGGTTACCAACGGGTACGGCCGCAGTGTCAACGTCCCCGGCCCGACCCACCGCCCGGAGCCGCCGCCACCGGGCGGGCGCCGGACGGCAACGGCGGCGCCCGCCGCCCCCACCCGGGGACGGCGGGCGCCGCCGCTCGTCGGTCACCGCCGGGTCAGCACCCGGCCGAACCGCCGGTCAGATCCCGCCCAGCCGGGCCGGACACGGGTTCACCGGTTCCAGGGTGAAGTCGAGCGTGCTGACCAGGCTGGCCTGGATCTGCTGCCGCTTCACCTGTGGCACCCAGCCGTCCTTGGCGACGATCACGTCGTACCGGCCCTTCGGCAGCCACCAGGAGTACAAACCCTTGTCCCTGGTGGCCAGGGTGTGGCCGGCGGCCGGGTCGGCGGCCGGGTTGACCCGGACCGTCGCCAGCAGCGGCACCTCGGCACCACCGCAGGTCCGGCCGAGGACCGTACCCTGGATCTTGCCCCAGCTGCCGGGCGGCGAGACGTTCATCTCCACCTCGACCACCGGTACCGGATAGGGGCTGTCGGTGACCAGACCCAGCTCGGCGGCGTAGGTGCCGGGCTGGGCGACCCCGGCCGCCGCGGTGGCGGTCAGGGTGACGGTGACCGTCCGGGACGCACCGGGCGCCAGGGTGAAGGTGTCCGGCGTGGTGCTCAGCCAGGACGCCTCGCCCCCCTCCAGACAGGCTTCCAGCCCGCCGAGCCGCTCGGTCTCCGCCGACCCGACGAACGAACTCGGCGAACCGCCCACCTTGTACGCCCCGCAGACGCCGGCGCCCCGATAGCGGGCGAACTGCGCGTTCGGCAGGTTCACCCAGGCGCCGGCCACCGGGTCGTAGCCGATCGTCCGGTTGGTGAGTGTGGTCGACGCCGCAGTGGCGCCACCGGCCAGCACCAGCATGCCGCCGGCCGCCGCGTACTGCGAACCCCACAGGTCCAGCGGCATGTCCGGCAGCGAGTTCCAGGCGTTGCTGGCCGGGTCGTAGACGAAGCCGTTCTTGAACTCCACCGTGCCGACCCCGCCGGCACAGTAGACCTTGCCGCCGACGCCACCGCAGGACATCCAGGAGGAGCCCTGCGGATAGTCGGCGGCGCTGCCGAACGTGCCGGTGATCGGGTCGAAGACCGTCACGTCGGCGGTGTCCACCGAGCACTCGTTGTCGCCGCAGCCACCGACGACGTAGAGCTTGCCGCCGCTGGTCGCGAACGCCGCCGCCGCCCTGGGCGCCGGGTTGGTCACCCCGGCCAGGGTGGTCCAGGTGCCGGTCCCCGGGTCGAACACGTCGACCGTCTCCACCGGGGCGTCACCGGCACCCCAGCCGCCGAGCACGTAGATCCGGCCGTTCAGCGCGGCGACCGCCGGCTTCGACCGTGCGGTCGGCATGTCCGGCAGCGCCGTCCAGACGTTCGTCGCCGGGTCGTAGACCCAGCTCTTCCGCTCGTTGCCGGTGTCGGCACCGCCACCGATCGAGTAGACCTTGCCGTCCAGGGTCACCGCCGAGTTGTCGAAGATCGCCGCCGGCAGGTTCGCCACCCGGGTCCAGGCGTCGTCGACCTGCGGCGCCGCGGCGGCGGTGCCGGTGCCGGGCCCGTAGGCCGTCCCGGTCCGACCCTTGCTCAGCCCCTTCATCCGGTACTCCACCAGCTCCGCGCCCTTCGCCGAGAGCTCGCTGAACCGGGCCCCCCGTTCCAGCGACCGCACCGTGGCGGGCGCGTTGCCGGTGTTGGTGACCTTCACGGTGACGTTCCGGGTGCTGCCGTACGGCTGGTGCAGTTCCAGGTTCGTCGGGGTGACCGTCAGCCGGGCGGCCTTCAGCGCGAAGTCGGCCCGCCTGGCGTCGTCCGCCACCACCGTCACCTGCTTGCCGGCCGACCGGTACGGCGCCAGGCTGGCGCTGAACGGCTGCGCGCCGGTCAGGCTGGAGTAGAGCCAGTAGAAGCCGTCCGGGATGTTCGGGTCGTCCGGGGTCGCCGCCGAGACGCCCTTGTCGGCCGGCTGGTTGTCGCTGGCCACCGTCACCCCGTTCAACGGGTTGCCGGTGTTGGCGTCGGTGGTGAAGCCGACGACCAGGCCGCCCGGCTTCGGGGTGCAGGTCC
This sequence comes from Micromonospora sp. WMMD1102, assembly GCF_029626265.1. NCBI lineage: Bacteria > Bacillati > Actinomycetota > Actinomycetes > Micromonosporales > Micromonosporaceae > Micromonospora > Micromonospora sp. WMMD1102. The sequence continues at coordinate 8,278,771 of NZ_JARUBN010000001.1, forward strand.
GGTTGACGAGCGCGACGTTGTCCACCTGCCACCACCAGGCGAAGGTGCCCTTGAACCGGAACCGCAGCCGGACGTCCGGCGCGCCGGCCGCCGCGTCCAGCGGTATCTCCTCGACCCGTGGGCCGCGCCGGCTGACCGTCTGGTGCCAGACGTTGGTCCAGCTGCCGCCGCCGTCGGTGGAGACGTCGACGTCGGCGGTGTCGCTGACCCCGACCGCCCGCCAGTCGCTGTTGAAACGCAGCAGCGGCGCACCGGTCCCGGAGAGGTCCAGCGGCGGCGTGACCAGGTCGGTGTCCTGGGTGTTGCCGCCGCCCAGCGCGTCACTGTCGATGATGGCGAAGTTGCCGGTGCCGCCGGTCAGGTTGGTCCGGCCGGCCGGGTCGTCGAACGCCCAGCCCCCCTTGTCGGTGCGGTTCACCACCGACCAGCCGGCCGGGGCCGAGGTGCCGTCGAAGCTCTCCGTCAGCAGCGGGTCGCTGATCCCGGCGGTGTAGCCGGCGGCGGTGCAGGCCGGCAGCACGGTGGGGCTGACGTTCACGGTCTTCGCGGCGGTCTCGACCGCCACCTCGGTGCTGACCGGCCGGTAGCCGGGGTAGACGACCGTGGTGTCCAGCCGGTAGGTGGCGCCGCCGGGGACGGTGAACGAGTACGCGCCGGTCGCCGGGTTGGTGAAGACCGGGCCACCGGGGCGGCCGGAGACCTGGATCTTCGCGTACAGCGGCCAGCCGTGTCCGGAACCGTCGGTGACCCTGCCGCTGACGGTGACCATCGGGGCCGCCGCCAGGGCGAAGTTCTGGGTGAGTACGTCGCCCTGGGCCACGGTCACGGTGGCGGTGCCGGGGACGAGGCCGTACCCGGCGGCGGTCAGCTCGTGGGTGCCGACCGGCAGCACCAGGGCGTACCTGCCGTCGGGGTCGGTGACGGTGCCGATCTCGCCGGCCCGCACCTGCGCACCGGCGACCGGCTCCCCGGTGGCGGCACCTGTGACGGTGCCGGTGACCCGTCCCGAGTCGCCGCGCGGCGCCGCCAGCACCGCCTGGTACGCGTTGAGCCGGCCCTCGCCGAAGGTGTTGTTGTCGTCGACCGTGCCGCCGCAGGTGAGCGCGTCCACGTCGGTGGCGGTGTCGTCGAGCAGCCGTTCGGTGGCCGGGATGTTGCCCTTCAGCCCGGGTGCCGCCGACCAGATCAGTGCGACGGTGGCCGAGACGTGCGGGGCGGCCATCGAGGTGCCGCTGCCGGTGCCGTAGCCGTTGCCGGGCAGGCTGGACCGGACGTTGCTGCCCGGTGCGGCGATGTTCGGCTTCACCGAACCGTCGATGCTGGACACGCCCCGGCCGGAGAAGCTGGAGATGTTGTTGTTGACGTCGTACGACCCGGCCGCGTAGGTCAGCGGGTAGTCGCCGGGGTTCTCGGTGGTGTTGCAGCCCGGCCCGTCGTTGCCGGCGGAGAAGCTGGGGAAGATGCCGGCCGCCCGCCAGGCGACCACGGTCTGCTTGTACCACTCGTCGTTCCGGCCGCCGCCCCAGGAGCTGTTGACGACATCCGGGCGCAGGTCCGGCCGGGGGTTCTGCCCGTTCAGGTCGGTCGGGGCGAGCACCCACTGGCCGGCGGCGAGCAGCGAGCCGTCGGAGCAGTTGTTCGTCTCGCAGCCCTTCGCGGCGATCCACTTCGCACCGGGTGCCACGCCGACCTGGTTGCCGGCACCGTCGTCGCCGACCATCGTGCCCATGGTGTGCGAGCCGTGGCCGTTGTTGTCACACGGCGCCGCGCTGGCGCAGACCTCGGCCGGGTCGAACCAGTTGTAGTCGTGGTCGAAACCACTGCCGGTGTTGCCCCGGTAGGAGCCGCGCAGCGCCGGGTGGTCGAACTGCACGCCGCTGTCGATGTTGGCGACGACCACGTCCTCGCCCCGGGTGTCGAACTCGGACCAGACCCGGGGCGCCTCGACGTTCGTGACGTTCCACTCGGCCGCGTTCGTACCGGCGTCGGTGGTGGCCCGGAACGGCTCCGGTTTGATCAGTTCGTAGTTACGAGCGGGATCGATGCGTTGTACGTCGTCCCGGGCGGCGATGTCGTCGAGCAGGGCACGGTCACCGGTCACCCGCAGCACGTTGGCGATCCAGTACGACCGGTACTTCGCCCCCCGCTTGTCCAGGTCGGCGCGGAGGTCGCGCTGGCTGCGCTCGGCGGTGGCGGTGAGCGTCCGGTAGACCGCGCCGGCTCGGTCGTCGGCGTCGGCGACCCGCGCCGCCCCGCTCAGCTCGGCGCGTTCCCGCAGGTAGACGGTGAAGGTCGTGCTGCCCTCGGCGGCGAGTTCGGCGAGCAGTTCCCGACTCACCTCCGCCTCCGGCCCGGCGGCCGTGGCGACCGCGGGTTGTGCGGTGACCCCGAGCAGCACGGCGGCGGCCGCCGCCACCAAACGCCAGCGTCTCGGCCGGTCAGCCCGGCTCCGGCCGGATCGATGCGACATGGTTCCTCCCCCACTGGTCGGCGTCCCGAGCCGTCTCGGGAGCCTGTTCCTGCCAGCTCCGGGTCGCCCGGCGCTGCCGGCACGCGTGGGTCCGACGATTGCTCACGGACAGCGCCCCCCACATCGGCTTGGAGTAATGCTCTGGCTGATCCGGGGTAGTGATCAATGCCCGATGTCGGCCAGTATCTAGGCAGTAACTAGGCGTATGTCGGTCAGGAGGGAGCCGATTGCCCTACATCGGTTAGCGTCGCTGTTGACTCGCCCGGTCAAACCCGTTTGGCTAGGGCCCGCAGTCGACGGGGGAGGAGTGGAGCGAGGTGGCAAACGGAGAAGTCCCGCTCGTCGTGTGCGTGTCCACGGATGTCGCGGTGCGGGAGCGGGTGGTCCGACGACTCGACGACTTCGGCACTGTCGTCATCTGTTCGGATCTGTCCGAGTTGCGGGCAATGTTGTTTCCGGCGATCGGCAACGGGACACCTGTCGAACCGGGGCCGGTGAGCCTCGGTGACCTCTCCGTCGACCCGGGCGGCCACCTGGTCACCTGGCGCGGCGAGCCGCTGGCGCTGACCCGGCTGGAACGCGAACTGCTGGCCCGACTGGCCAGCGCGCCGCTGGGGGTGTGGACGTACGAGCGACTGTTCGGATCGGTCTGGGGCGGCGCCTACCTCGGCGACACCGCCATCCTGCACTCCGCCGTGAAACGGCTGCGCCGCAAGCTGCGCGCCGTCGAGGGCGGTCCGCAGGTGCAGACCGTACGCGGCGTCGGCTACCGGCTCGCCCCTGGACACTGACCCCCCGACGGCTACCGCCCCTGGACACTGACCCCCGACGGCTGCCGTGCCACCATGGCGGGCGTGAGCATCGACGCCCCGGCACCGACCTGGCCCGGCCAGCCGGACCCTCCGGCCCCGCCCCGGTGGCGGCGCTGGCTGTTCGTCGGCCCGGTCGGCTGGGCGGTGCTGCTGCTGGCACTCACCGCCGTCTCGGTCTATCGGGACGAGCCGACGGTGAAGGAGCAACGCACCGTCGAGCAGGCCGGACCGGTGGTCGACCGGGCACTCGGCCAACTCGTCGCGGCAGCCGGGCCGGACGTCGCGGTCCAGATCGCCGAACGACGGGTCACCGACGGCTGCGAACTGACGGTCGTCCGGGACGGCGCCTCGCTGGACGCCACGGTCGTGATGCACGCCCCGGACGCGGACGTGCCCGCCCTGCTGGACCGGATCGCCGACCGGCTGCCGGCGGCGTACCGGGCCGTGGTCCGGCACAGCGCCGACGGAAGCGTGCACGCGCTGCGGGCCGACGCGGGCGAGTTCGTGGCGGTCGACGGCGGGCAGGCCGGTCCCGGGGTGGTCGAGCTGACCGTCTCCACCGGCTGCCGGCCGGTCTCCGGTGAACCGCAGATCCGGTCCGGGCCGCTGCTGCTGCCGGCGGCCGAGCCGGACCCGCTCCGGCTGCTCGGCGCGCTCGGCGCGACCGAGCCGACTCCGGTCGGGCTGGTCGCCGCGCCCTGCCCCGGGCAGGGCACCACCTGGACCGCGCGGGCCACCGGCCGGGGCACGCCGGCCGGACCGTTGAGCGCCGCGCTGCCCCGCCCGGCCGGCGCCGTCGTGGTCGCCGACGGCACCGAGATGTACGCCTACCGCAGCGGCCCGACAAGCGTGCTGGTGGAGAGCGGCGCCGGCCAGATCCGGGTCGCCGTCAGCACCGGCTGCGCCGGATGACCGGCTGCGCGGAGGGGCGCCCGGGTCAGTAGACGAGCGCCTGGGCGCCGTCGGCCATCGCCTCCTCGACGAAGACCGCCGCCCCGGCGATGCGCACCCCGGGAAGGACGTCGGACTCGCCGATCTCCCGGCGCGCCGCGCACTGGGTGCAGACCGTCACCCGGCCACCGGCCAGGATCACGTGCAGCAGCTCGGCCAGGGGTGCGGAGTGCGGCAGCTCGAACTCGTCGGCCCGGCCGGGCAGGGCGAACCAGCTCGACTCGCCGGTCAGCCAGAGCGACACCTCGACCCCGGAGGCGACCGCCGTGGCGGCCACGGTGAACGCCTGCGCGCAGCGTTCCGGCGAATCCGATCCGGCGGTGGCCTTGACGACCAGGGTGCGTGCCATGCCGCCAGCATAGGATCTACCCGTCATGGTTACCGAGATTGGGTTCGTCAGCCTGCTGGTCGCGGGTTTCGGCGCGCTCGCCGGTTACCTGGTCTACCTGGCCGTGAGAATTTCGAGAGGTCGTTGGTGAGTGCGGTGTCGCAGCCACCAACGGAAGGGATGACGTGAGCGACAACCCGATCGGGCCGCCGCCCTGGCTGAACGCGCCGCCGGTCGAGCCGTACCCGTACGAGGAGACCTACGACCTGCGTAAGGGGCCGGACCTGCACCCGGCGCTGCTCGGCCTGCTGCCGTACGTGGGGCTGTGGCGGGGGCGGGGGCGGGGTGGGTTCCCCAGCATCGAGGACTTCGACTACGCCCAGGAGATCCGGATCACCCACGACGGGCGGCCGTTCCTCTACTACGAGTCGCGGGCCTGGATCCTGGACGAGCAGAGCCGTCCGGTCCGCCCCGCCGGGCGTGAGGTCGGCTGGTGGCGGGCGGTGCTGGACGCCGACGGCAAGGGCACCGACGAGCTGGAGGTGCTGCTGACCACCCCGACCGGGATCATGGAGCTGCACCTCGGCAAGGTCACCGGCACCCGGGTCGAGATCGCCACCGACGCGGTGGTGCGTAGCGCGACCGCCAAGGAGGTCACCGGCGGGCACCGGCTCTTCGGCATCGTCGAGGGGGCGCTGCTCTACGCGCAGGAGATGGCGGCGGTCGGGCACCCGCTCTCCCCGCACCTCTCCGCCCGGCTGCTCCGGGTCGGCGGCTGACCCGCGCCGCTCGACACCGGCCGGTCAGTGACTCGGGACGGGGAAGCCGAGCAGGTCGGCCAGTACCGCGGTGTGCGGCGAGGCGGGCAGCGGAACCCCGTCGAGTTCGCGGACCTCGGCGAGGCCGCGTACCGAGGAGGTGAACCAGGCCCCGTCGGCGGTGTGCAGTTCGGCGGGGGTGACCAGCCGGTGCTCGACCTTCCAGGCCAGCTCGTCGGCCTGCCGGAGCAGCCAGTCGGCGGTCACCCCGGGCAGGATCCCGGTCTGCTCCGCCGGCACGGTGCAGAGCCGCTCGCCGGCCAGCCAGACCAGGTTGGCGCTCGGCCCCTCCAGGGCGTACCCGTCGGTCGAGGTCCAGAGCACGTCGTCGACGCCGTTCGCGGCGGCCCAGCGCCGGGCGGCCTCGCTCAGCGCGTACGACGTGGTCTTCAAGCCGCTGAGCAGCCACGGCCGGCCGGTGCGGGCGTCGGCGGCGACCCCGAGCGGCAGGGTCGCCACCCGGATGCCGTCCCGGCGGGCCCGGCGGGACGCCTCCGGCACCGCGGAGAGGATGGCGTAGACCGTCGGCCCGGTGTCGTCCTCCGGCCCCCGGGTGCAGATCAGTCGCAGCCGGCCCTCGGCGTCGGCCGGCCAGCCGGCGCAGGCGGTGTCCAGCAGGTCGCGCAGCTCCGCCACGGCAGGCAGCGGCAGTCGCAGGGTGGTCGCCGCCCGGGCCAGCCGGTCCAGGTGCGCGTCGACCAGCCAGGGCCGGCCGGCCCGGACGTGCATGCTCTCGAAGATCCCGTCCCCGCGTAACACGCCCCGGTCGTCCACCCGGATCACCGGCTCGTCGGCCGGCACCAACCCCCGGCCGAGTACGGCGACGACCCGTTGTTCGTTCGACATGGCGCCGAGGGTAGCCGCCGACCCGTCGGCCCCGGCCGATGCGCACTATGCTTTGTCGGTGTCGGAATCGTCACTTGCGGAGATGCTGCGTTCCCGTGGACTGCGGTTGACGGCGCAGCGACAGTTGGTCCTCGAGGCCGTGCTGGAGCTCGGGCACGCCACTCCCGAGCAGGTGCACTCGGCGGTCCGTGAGGTCGCCGCCGGAGTGAACATCACCACGATCTACCGGACCCTGGAACTACTCGAACGCCTCGGGCTTGTTACCCATACACATCTGTCCCACGGGTCGCCGACCTACCACGCCGCGGGTGAGGACACCCACGTGCACCTGGTCTGCCGGATCTGCGGGGCGGTGGACGAGGTCGATCCGGAGATCTTCGGGCCGCTGACCGAGAAGCTCGCGGCGGAACGGGGCTTCCAGGTCGACATCGGGCACGTGGCGCTCTTCGGCGTCTGCGGGCGGAGCGACTGCGAGGAGCGGCGGTAATGGAGCACGGGGAGCGGCGGTAATGATCGACATCGCGGGTGCGGTGGCTGTCGAGGCGATCGACGAGGAGACCCGGGACCAGCCGGAGCCGGAGCACGCCGCGGCCGGCGTACGCCCGGTGGCCGCGCACTACGGCGACCCGATCCGCGAGCAGCGGCTGCTCGCCACCGACGTGGGGCTGGTCGACCGGTCGCACCGGGGCGTGATCGCCGTGCCCGGTGCCGAGCGGGCCGGCTGGCTGCACACCCTGACCAGCCAGCACCTCGCCTCGCTGCGCGCCGGGCAGGGCAGCGAGCTGCTGGTGCTCTCCCCGCACGGGCACGTCGAGCAGCACGCGATGGTCGCCGAGGACGGCGAGACGACCTGGCTGGACACCGAGCCCGGCGACACCACGGGACTCCTCGGCTATCTGGAGAAGATGCGTTTCTTCACCCGGGTCGACCCCCGGGACGCCACCGCCGACTGGGCGCTGCTCTCCCTGGTCGGCCCAGGTGCCGGCGAGGCGGTCGCCGCGCTCGGGGTCAGCGGGCTGGCCGAACCGGACCTGCTCGGGGTGCCGGGCCCGAAGTTCGCCGCCGGCTCCGTGCCACCCCGACCGAGCGTCGTGTACGACGTCCGCACGCTTCCGGGCGGCGGCTGGGCGCGACGGGTTCGGCTCGGGGTCGACGTGCTGGTGCCCCGGGCCAGCGTGCCGGAGGTGGTGGACGCGCTCGTCGTCGCCGGCACACCGGTCGCCGGGCTGTGGGCGTACGAGGCGGTGCGGGTGGCGCACCGGCTGCCCCGGGTCGGCTTCGAGACCGACCACCGGACGATCCCGTCCGAGGTCGGGCTGGTGGCCTCGGCCGTACACCTGGACAAGGGTTGCTACCGGGGGCAGGAGACGGTGGCCCGGGTGCACAACCTCGGTCGTCCGCCGCGCCGGTTGGTGCTGCTGCACCTGGACGGGGTGACCACCGACCAGCTGCCGACGGCCGGCGCCCCGGTCACCGCCGACGGGCGCACGGTCGGCTTCGTCGGTACGGCGGTCCGGCACTTCGAACTGGGTCCGGTCGCGCTCGCCGTGCTGAAGCGGTCGGTACCCGACAGCGCGGCGCTGCTGGTCGAGGGCTCGGCCGCGGCGATCGACCCGGAGTAGTTCCGTCCGGCAGACCCGAGGCGGTCCCGGCCCTGCTGACGGCGTTGGTCGACGGGCGCCTCGGCTAGGATCCCGGCATGACGGGCACGTTGATCACGGTGGCGCCGACCGGGGCCGAGTCGGCGAAGGCGGAGGTCCCGGCCCTGCCGGTCACCCTCGACGAACTGCTGCTCACCGCCAAGGAGTGCGAGGCGCTCGGGGCGGCGGTGATCCACGTGCACGTCCGGGACGACCGGGCCGAGCCCACCCTCGACCCGGGCCGGCTGCGGGAGACCGTGGCCGCGCTGCGGGACGGCACCGACCTGATCGTGCAGCTCTCCACCGGTGGTGCGGTGACCGACCCGGAGTCCGCTCGGCTGGCGGTGCTCGACGCCGGCCCGGAGATGGCCTCCTGCACCATGGGCACTGTCAACTTCGGCGACGACGTCTTCCTCAACCGCTGGGAGTTCGTCGTCGACCTGCACACCCGAATGCAGGACCGGGGCGTCGTGCCGGAGTACGAGATCTTCGACCTCGGCCACCTGGCCGCGCTGCGCCGGCTGCTCGACCGGTACGGCCTGCCGGCCGGCGGGCACGTGCACGTCGACTTCGTGATGGGGGTGCCCGGTGGCATGCCGGGCAGCGTCGAGGCGCTGGTCGCCTGCTGCCAGGCGCTGCGGGACCTGCCGGCCGGGACGACGTTCTCGGCGACCGGCATCGGCCGGAGCACCATCCCGGTGATGCTCGCCTCGGTCTCGGCCGGCGGGCACCTGCGGGTCGGCATGGAGGACACCATCACCTACGCCAAGGGGCGTCCGGTGGAGTCGAACATGCAACTGGTGGCCCGCGCGGTCGGGCTGGCCCAGCTCGCCCAGCGCCCGCCGCTGAGTCCGGCGCAGGCGCGTGAGCTGTTGGGACTCGCGGCACAGCGGTGAGGGGCGCCGGGCCGTCACGTCGGCCCGATGGGTACCGTCCGCGACCATGGGCGAGAGCTACGACGGCGGCGTACCGCTGGTGGAGGCGGTCCGGTCGGGCTTCGTGGAGTCCGTGCACCGGGGTTCCGTGGTGCTGCTGGACCCGACCGGTGCGGTACGCGCCGAGGCCGGCGACGTACGCGGACCGGTCTTCCCCAGGTCGTCGAACAAGCCGCTCCAGGCGGTCGCGATGCTCCGGGCGGGACTGCCGCTGACCGGCGCCGACCTGGCCGTCGCCTGTGCCAGCCACCACGGCGAGGACCGGCACGTTGACCGGGTCGGTGCGCTGTTGCGGCGTACCGGGCTGGATTCGTCCGCGCTGCGCTGCCCGCCGGACCTGCCGATCTCCGGGGCGGCCCGGGACGCCCTGCTGCGGGCCGGCGGCGGGCCGTCCCGGCTGCACATGAACTGCTCCGGCAAGCACGTCGGGATGCTGCTCAGCTGCCAGCTCGCCGGTTGGCCGGTGGCCGGGTACTGGCATCCCGAGCATCCGCTCCAGCAGCGGATCACCGCCACGGTCGAGGAGTTCACCGGCGAGCCACCGGCGGCGGTCGGGGTCGACGGCTGCGGTGCACCGCTGCTCGCGGTCTCGCTGGTCGGGCTCGCCCGGGCGTACCTGCGGCTCGTCACGGCCGAGCCGGGTTCGCCGGCCCGGACGGTTGCGGACGCGATGCGCGGGTACCCGGAGATGGTCGCCGGCACCGGCCCGGAGGCGTACGACACCCGGCTGATGGCCGGGGTTCCCGGGCTGCTCGGCAAGAGCGGCGCGGAGGGCGTCGTCGCGGTGGCGGTGCCCGGGGTCGGCGCGGTGGCCGTCAAGATCGACGACGGGGCGTCGCGGGGCCTGATGCCGGTGCTGGTCTCGGCGCTGCGCCGGCTGTCGGTGGAGGCTCCGGTCCTCGACGAGCTGGCCGAGTCGCCGCTGCACGGCGGCGGCGAGATCGTCGGGGCGGTACGCGCCCGCTGGTGAGGCGGTCGGCTCGGTGCGCCCGGCCGGCTCGGTGCCCCGGCCGGTGCGGATGAGACGCCGGTAACTATTGCTAACTTTGGCAAGCATTCTGCTTGCAGGAGCAAGCGGAGCTGGTTACCGTCGAGACATGGCCAATCCGAAGGACCTTCCGCGGGACATCGGCGGCTTCATCCGTGACCTGCGCCGCAACGCGAAGATCTCGTTGCGGCAGCTGGCCGAGCAGGCCGGGGTGAGCAACCCCTACCTGAGCCAGATCGAACGCGGGCTGCGCAAGCCCAGCGCGGAGGTACTCCAGCAGCTGGCCAGCGCCCTGCGGGTCTCCACCCCGGCCATGTACCTGCGGGCCGGGCTGCTCGACGACCGCGAGGGGCAGGGCGTCCTCGCCGCTATCGCGGCCGACCCGGACCTGACGGTGTCGCAGAAGCAGTCGCTGAGCCAGATCTACGAGACGTTCCGCCGGGAGAACCTGCGGCACGCCGACGTACCGGCCGACCCGGATCTCGCCGACGCCCCGGCAACCGCCGCTGCCAGCGGAACCGCCGGCCCGGCCGGCAGCGGGCAGCCGGCGGAGGCCGTACTCGAATCGGTGGCGGTGACCGAGGCGGGCGCCGCCGCACCACCGACCGGAAACCGGCCCGGCGGGCGGTCCACGCCGCCGGCTGCCGTGAGGAAGACCGCCCGCAAGGCGGTCGGTAAGGCCGCGCCGTCGACTCCGACGGAGACCCCGGCCGCTGACGAGGAGGAGAAATCATGACCCAGCCCCGAACCGCCCGGATCCCCGCCCCGCTCTACGCGGTGGCCGGTGCCGGCGAACTCGCCTACCAGCAGCTGCGCCGGCTGCCCGCCGTGGTCACCGGGCTCGGCGAGGAGTCGACCCGCTCCGAGCTGCGGGAGAAGGCCGTGACGACCACCGCCGAGCTGCGCGAGAAGGCCGTGCTGACGCTGCGTGGCGCCAACATCGGCGCGGCGAACCTGCGGCACCGCGCCGCAAAGGGGGAGCTGGACCTCGACCGGCTGCGCGAGGCGACCATCCGCAACGCCGCGGTGGTGGTGGCCGGCGCCCAGGCCGCGCAGGAGCGGGCCGTGGCCGTCTACGGCGAACTCGTCGCCCGGGGTGAGCGGGTGGTCGGCTCCGGTGTCGTGCAGGCCGCCGACACCGTGAACGCGGACATCGCCGCCACCGAGGCTCCGGCGGTGACCGCCGCCGGGCAGCCGGCACTGAGCACCACCCCGGCCGAGGTCGTCGAGCAGGTCAAGGAGCCGGCCGCGGCAGCCGAGGCCACCGGTACGGCCGGGGCCACCGGCACGGCCCCGAGCACCCCGGCGGTGAAGCGCCGCCCGGCGGCGAAGTCGACCCGCCCGGCCGCCAAGCGCACCCGCCCGGCGACCGAGAAGTAGTTCCCGGCACGACGAGACCGAGCCGGCCCGGCGGCCACCGAGAACGGCCGCCGGGCCGGCTCGGTCAGTCGCCGGTGACCTCGGCTGGGTGCGCCAAGTGGCACGCACCCGGGGTCACCGGCATAAGCTTTCCGCCATGGGCACAGCCGCGCCGCTCTTCTTCGACGACGTCGTCTTCATCATCAACCTGGTGCTGATCGTCTTCGCCCTCGTGATCCAGGGCGTCGCGCTCGTGCACTGCGTCACCCAACGGTCCGACGCCTTCCCGGCGATCGGCACCCTCCCCAAGGGAGCCTGGGTCGCCATCCTGGCCGTCTGCCTGGTGCTCACCCTGCTGCTCTACCGGCCGCTCAACCTGTTCGCGCTGATCGGCATCGCGGCGGCGTTGATCTATCTGCTCGACGTCCGGGTCGGACTTCGTGACCTGACCGACGGCAAAGGCTTCTGGTGAGAGATTTCCGCTGGCCACCGCCGCCCGACGGCGGGCCACGGACGTACGGCCCGGGGCCGACCGCGCCGCGCAGCGGCCGGCCGGCACTGCCCGATCCGGAGACCGAGCTGGTCGCCACGCCGCACGGCGTACGGCTGGAGCGGCTGGTCACCGGCGACGGCGACCCGGTGACGGTCTTCGCGCACGGGCTCGGTACCGGCATCTCCACCACCCGGCCGCTGGGCAGCGCGGTGAACGGGCGCAAGATCTTCTTCCAGTTCCGTGGGCACGGCCGCTCGGAGGCGCCCGAGGGCGCGTGGAGCTACGCCGACCTGGCCCGCGACCTTCGGGCCGTCGCCGACCTCGGTGGCGCCAGCCGGGCACTCGGGATCAGCCTCGGCGCCGGTGCGCTCTGCCGGCTGCTCTGGGAGAGCCCCGAGCGCTTCGAGCGGGCGGTCTTCGTGCTGCCGGCCGTACTCGACGAACCCCGTCCGGAGGTGGCCCGGCGGCGGCTCACCGAGCTGCTCGCCGCGGTACGCGGTGGCGACGCCGCCGAGGTGGCCGAGGCGGTTGCCTTCGAGGTGCCACCGGCGGTGCGGAACACCCCGGCCGGCTGGGCCTACCTGCGGCAGCGGGTGGACCAGCTGACCCGGGACGGTCTCGCCGCCGGGCTGGCGAATCTGGCCGGTCAGACCGCCGTCCGGCAGCGCTCGGCGCTGGCGGCGGTCACCGCCCGTACCCTGGTGATCGGCTCTGCCGGCGACGACCTGCATCCGGTCGCGGTCGCCGAGCAGCTCGCCGAGGCGCTGCCGGCGGCGACGCTGCACGTCTACGACCGGCCCGGCCTGCTCTGGACACACCGCACCGACCTGCGCGAACGGATCTCCGGCTTCCTCAACGACTGACCCGGCCGCCCGCTCGGGCGGTGGTCGACGGCCGGGTTGGGCGGGTCGCCGGGCGGTGCAGCATCTCCGCTGCCGGGCGGTGCACCACCTCGTCGGCCCGGTGGCACCACCTCCTCGGCTCGGTCACCACCCCGTCGGCCCGGTGGCACCACCTCGTCGGCAGACTGTCGAGCTGCCCCGGCTGTGCACCCGCCCGGCGACCTGCGACCGTCGCCCCGGACGCCGGTACCCCCGGGACGGGCGCCGGTCGGGGTAACGTGGCGGGCTATGGGCGTTTCGCAGCACGGCCGGACACACCGGCTCGACCTCGTCGACCCGACCCTGCGGGAGTGGGAGTGCACGGTGCTCTCCGCCGACCCGGAGCAGGGGATCGTGCTGGACCGGTCGGCCTTCTATCCGGGCGGCGGCGGCCAGCCGCCGGACCACGGGGTGCTGCTCTGGCAGGGCGTGCAGACCCGGATCGCCGGCACCCGCAAGGGCGACGACCTCTACCTGATCCCGGCCGAGGGTGACCCGCTGCCGCCGGTCGGTACGGCGGTGACCGGCGCCGTGGAGGACATCCGGCGCAGCCTGCTGATGCGTACCCACTCCGGGCTGCACGTGCTCTGCGGGGTGGTGTTCCGGGACTTCGGCGCCCTGGTCACCGGCGGCAACATGGAACCGGGCGAGGCACGGATGGACTTCAACCTGCCGGAGGTGCCGACCGACTTCAAGGCCCGGCTGGAGGACCTGGTCAACACCGAGGTCACCGCCGACCGGGCGGTGGCGGTCAAGGTGCTGCCCCGGGACGAGGCGCTGGCGTTGCCGGACATCATCCGCACCCAGTCCAACCTGATTCCCGCCGACGAGCAGGAGATCCGGATCGTCGACATCGTCGGGCTGGACGTGCAGGCCGACGGCGGCACGCACGTCGCCTCGACGGCCCAGATCGGCAAGGTCCAGGTGGTCAAGGTGGAGAGCAAGGGCCGGGCCAACCGGCGGGTCCGGGTCCGGCTCGTCAACTGATCCGGGGCGAGCCGGTGCCGGGCAGACTGGGGCCGGGCGAGTCGGCGCCGGCCGGGTTCGTGCCGGGCCGGTTCAGTATCTCTGCCGCCTGCCGGACCAGAGACTCGACGATGGCTGCGGCCGGAGCCACGTCGCGGACCGTGCCGGCGCACTGGCCCGCGTACCGGGCGAGTTCGTCCAGCTGTCCGGTCATCCCGGTCACCGGGACGATGTCGGCGTACCGGAGGTGCTGCCGGCCCTCGGCGTCGGTGGCCAGCACGTCGCCCTCGCCGGGCCGGTCCGGGCCGGCTGGCGAGCCGGCGGCCAGCCAGCGGTCCAGAGTGGCGTTGCGCAGCACCCGGTGTGGCGCGTCCGGCCAGCCGCCGTCGAAGCAACCCGTGTGTACGGCGTCGCCGGGATCGGCGGCCATCACCGCCCGCCGGTACTCGTCGTGGCTGCCGGCCTCGGTGGCGGCCACGAAACGGGTGCCGAGCCAGCCGGCCTGGGCGCCGAGGGTGAGTACCGCCGCCAGGCCACGGCCGTCGGCGATCCCGCCGGCCGCGACCACCGGCAGCGGGTGGACCGCGTCCACCACCGCCGGGACCAGTGCCATCGTGCTCACCTGGCCGCGTACGTGCCCGCCGGCCTCCCAGCCCTGTGCCACCAGTACGTCGACGCCGGCCTCGGCGGCCTGCCGGGCCTCGGCGACCGAGCCGACGGTGTGCAGGTGCATCGCCCCTGCGGCCTCGATCGGCCCGTGTACCTCTGCCGGGTCGCCCCAGAACGTGGAGACCACCGGTACGCCCTCGGCCAGGCAGGCCGCGAGGTTGGCCGCGACCGGGAAGTCCAGCACCAGGTTGACCCCGAACGATCGAAGCACCAGCGCATGCGCCGAGGGCCGGTGCCGGGTCCGGCCACCGCGCCGGTGCGGGCGGAAGGGCGGAGCACCGATGACCGGGACGAGCGGAGGCGCACCGAGACCGGGCCGAGCGGTCCGGGGCTCGGCCACCGGCCGACCCCTGATGGCCGCGCTGGACCTGTTCGGGCGGCGGTGGAGCCTGCGGGTCGTCTGGGAGCTGCACGGCGGGCCGCTCGGCTTCCGGGCGCTGCGGCAGCGCTGCGACTCGATGTCGTCCAGCGTGCTCCGCCAGCGGCTCGCCGAGCTGCTCGACGCGGAACTGGTGCGCCAGGGGCCGGACAGTGCGTACGCCCTGACCGAACTGGGGCGTGGGGCATACGAGGCGCTGCGTCCGCTGGTCCGCTGGTCCGAGCGCTGGGCGGCGGAACTCTCGGTGGTCCCGACCGCATCTGCAAATTCTGACGCGGGCTGTCAGGATTCGGTGCCAGGGTCGGGGTCATGACCGCAGAACTGACCGGAAAGGTCGCGCTCGTCGCCGGGGCCACCCGGGGCGCCGGCCGGCAGATCGCCGTGCAGCTCGGAGCCGCCGGTGCCACCGTCTACGCCACCGGGCGGAGCACCCGGGACAAACGCTCCGAGGTCGACCGGCCGGAGACCATCGAGGAAACCGCCGAACTGGTCACCGAGGCCGGCGGCGTCGGGATAGCCGTACAGGTCGACCACCTCGTCCCCGACCAGGTACGCGAACTGGTGGCCCGGATCGACCGGGAACAGGGCCGACTGGACGTACTCGTCAACGACGTCTGGGGGGCGGACCGGCTGATCGGCTGGTACAAGCCGATCTGGGAGCAGGACCTGGACGACGGCTTCCGCACGCTGCGACTCGCCGTACACACGCACATGATCACCAGCCACTTCGCGCTGCCGCTGCTGATCCGCAACCCTGGCGGCCTGGTGGTGGAGGTCGGCGACGGCACCAAGGACTACAACGACGAGAACTACCGGCTGTCGGCCTTCTTCGACCTGGCGAAGACCTCGGTGAACCGGCTCGCCTACCTCTGGGCACACGAGCTGAAGGAGTACGGCGGCACGGCCGTCGCGCTCACTCCGGGCTGGCTGCGCTCGGAGTTCATGCTCGACGAGTTCGGCGTCACCGAGGAGAACTGGCGGGACGCGATCGAGAAGCAGCCGCACTTCGTCATCTCGGAGACCCCGGTCTTCGTCGGCCGGGCGGTCGCCGCACTCGCCGCCGACCCCGACAAGGCCCGCTGGTCCGGGCAGTCGCTCTCCAGCGGCCAGCTCGCCAGGGTGTACGGCTTCACCGACGTCGACGGCAGCCAGCCGGACGCCTGGCGGTACATGGTGGAGGTGGAGGCGACCGGCAAGCCCGCCGACGCCACCGGCTACCGCTGACCGGCCGGCGGCCGACCTACCGCTGGTCGGCCCCGTAGAGCCGGCTCAGTTGCCGGGCCGCCGAGGCGAGCCGGGCCCGCAGCTCCGGCGGCTGGAGCACCTCGACCTCCGGGCCGAGGCTGAGCAGTTGGCCGTACGCGACGTCGGGGGACTCGACGGGCAGCCGGGTGACCACCCAACCCTGCCCGTCGGGCTCCCCGACGTTCGCCTCCGCCTCCCGTACGGCGGGCGGCTCGGCGACGAAACGCAGCGCGTACCGGCCGGCGGGGCTGAGCCGGATCGTGACCTCCTCGCGCAGGATCTCCCGGACGAACCGTTCCGCCTGGCGGGTCCAGTAACCGGCCAGGTCGAACGAGTCGTCCCGGGTGAACGTCCGCCCGCCCACGGTCACCCCGGTCATCCGGTCCACCCGGTAGGTGCGGTGGCCACTGCCGACCCGGGCCACCAGATACCAGCCGCCGCCCTTGCACACCAGCCCGTACGGCTCGACGGTCCGGGTCGACTCCCGGTCGCCCCGGCGGTAGCCGAACTCGACGGTCCGGTCCTGCCACACCGCCTCGGCCAGCTCGCCGAGCCCGGCGGGCGGGTCCGTGCTGCGGAACCAGCCCGGCACGTCGAGGTGGAACCGCCGCTCCACCCGGGTCGACGCGTCCCGCAACCCGCTGGGCAGCGCGGCGAGTACCTTCAGCCGGGCGGTCGCCACCACGTCGGCCAGCCCCATCTCGCCGACCGGGCCGGGCAGCCCGGCGAGGAAGAGCGCGTCGGCCTCGGTCCGGCTCAGCCCGGTCAGCCGGGTCCGGTAGCCGCCGAGCAGCCGGTAACCGCCGGTCCGGCCCCGGTCGGCGTAGACCGGGATGCCGGCGGCGCCCAGCGCGAGTACGTCCCGGTAGATCGTGCGTTCCGAAACCTCCAGCTCGCGGGCGAGTTCGGCGCCGGTCATCGACTCGCGGTTCTGCAACAGCAGGACCAGGGAGATCAGGCGGGCGGCTCGCACGCCTACCATCCTGCCCGGCCGCCCCGATCGTCGTGATGCCGGTGGTGCGCCGGACCGATAGGCTTGCCGGTCGTGCAGACCGCCATCCCCGTGAAGCCGGGCAGCCGCCGGGTCGGCTCGTTCCTCTCCGAATTCGGCTCCGGTGTCGGGCTGCTGTTCCGGGGACTCGCCGTCTACGGCCGCAGCCCGCTGCTGGTACTGCTCGGCATCGTGCCCGCGATGATCTCCGGGGCGCTCTACCTGGCCGGCCTCGGCACACTCGTCTACTTCGCCGACGAGCTGGCCGCGCTGATCACCCCGTTCGCCGACGACTGGTCCGACGGGCCGCGCCAACTCCTCCGGCTGGTCGCCGGCTTCGCACTGCTCGGCCTGGGCGGCCTGCTCGGGGTGGTCACCTTCACCGCGATCACGTTGGTGATCGGCGACCCGTTCTACGAGAAGATCTCCGAACGGGTGGAGGAGCGCTTCGGCGGGGTGCCGGACGAGGTGGAGCTGTCCTTCTGGCGCTCGCTGCGGCGGAGCATCGCCGACGCGGCGCGCCTGCTGGGCCGGTCGGTGCTGTTCGGGATACCGCTCTTCGTCGCCGGGTTCGTGCCGCTGGTCGGCCAGTTCGTCGTACCCGTGGTCGCCGCGATGGTCGGCGGCTGGTTCCTGGCGATGGGCCTGGTCGGGGTGCCGTTCCAGCGGCGCGGGCTCCGGCTCGCCCAGCGGCAGCGGGCGCTGCGGGCGCGCCGGCCGCTGACCCTGGGCTTCGGGGTCGCGGTCTTCCTCTGCTTCCTGATCCCGCTCGGCGCGGTGCTGCTCACCCCGGCCGCGGTGGCCGGCGCCACCCTGCTGGCCCGCCGGACGCTGGACCAGCCCACCGACCGGCACAGTCGCGCACCCGCGACCAGCACCGGAACAGCCTCTCCCGGGACGGCCTGATGGAAATCGAACTGGTCCAGGGCGACATCACCGAGCAGCGGGTGGACGTCGTCGTCAACGCCGCCAACTCGTCGCTGCTCGGCGGGGGCGGGGTGGACGGCGCCATCCACCGCCGGGGCGGCCCGGCCATCCTCGCCGAGTGCCGGGCGCTGCGGGCCTCCCACTACGGGCGCGGCCTGCCGACCGGGGCGGCGGTGTCGACCACCGCCGGCAACCTGCCGGCCCGCTGGGTGGTGCACACCGTCGGCCCGGTCTTCTCGACCGGGGACGACCGGTCGGCACTGCTGCGCAGGTGCTACACCAACAGCCTGGCCGTCGCCGACAACCTGGGCGCGACCTCGGTGGCGTTCCCGCTGATCTCGTCCGGCATCTACCGGTGGCCGGTCGAGGACGCCCTCCGGCAGGCGTTCACCGCGCTGACCGCCGCCCGCCCGACCAGCGTGCGCACCGTCCGGCTGGTGCTCTTCGACGCCACCACCGCCGAAACCGCCCACCGGGTACGCCGAGAATTCGACCAGCCACCGCCGAACTGACCGCGACGGCGGGGCGGTGGACGCCCGCGCCCGCTCAGAGCTGGACGCCCACGCCCAGTCAGGTGGAGGCGCGCAGCACCAGTTCGGTCGGCAGCAGCACGGTCGGCTCGATCCGCTCCCCGGCGGCCAGCCGGAGCAGTTGCCGGGTCATCGTCCGGCCGAGATCCTGGATCGGCTGCCGTACGGTGCTCAGCGGCGGGTCCGTGTAGCCGGCCAGCTCGATGTCGTCGAAGCCGATCACCGCCACGTCCTCCGGCACCCGGCGACCCGCCTCGCGCAGCGTACGCAGGGCGCCGTGTGCCATTAGGTCGGAGGCGACGAATATCGCGTCCAGCTCCGGCTCCAGGGCCAGCAGCTGCCGCATCGCGACCGCACCCGACTCCCGGGTGAAGTCCCCGAACGCCTCGATCGGCCGGCGTCCGGCGTCCCGGATCTCGGCCCGGTAGCCGGCGAGCCGGTCGATCCCGGCCACCATGTCCTGCGGGCCGGCGATGGTGCCGATCCGTTGCCGTCCCGAGCGGAGCAGGTGCCGGACCGCCCCGCGCACCCCGGCGACGTGGTCGACGTCGACGTACGGCACCGGGACCGGGGAGTCGGCGAGCGGGCGGCCGCTGCACACCACCGGCAGGCCGGCCTCGGCGAGCGCGCCGGGCAGCGGGTCGGCGCCGTGCAGCGAGGCGAAGAGTACCCCGTCCACGTGCCCGCCCATCGCGAAGCGGCCGACCCGCTCGTGGCTGGCCGCCGACTCGGCCAGGGTCAGCACGAGCTGCTTGCCGGCGGCCTCCAGCTCCCGGCTGACCCCCAGGATGATCTTGGGGAAGACCTGGTCGTCGGAGAAGACCCGGGTGGATGCCTCCGGCAGGATCAACGCCACCGAGTCGGTCTGCTGGGTGACCAGGCTGCGCGCCGCGAGGTTGGGCACGTAGCCCAGCTCGCTGACCGCCCGCCGGACCGCCTGTTGGATCGGCTCGGCGACAGTGGTCGAGCCGTTCACCACCCGGGACACGGTGGCCCGGGACACCCCGGCCCGTTGAGCCACCGCCTCCAGCGTGGGCCGCGCGCGGGTCACCGCCATCTCCGCTCCTCAGCTCAGCCGCCGGGGAAATGGTTCCACGCGCGCCCGAAGGTCAACAAGCCCGTTCGGCGGGTACCGGCCGGGGAACCCCGTACACCGGGACGGTGCCGGGTGCCCCCGGCTCCGGCTCAGCCGACCCGAAGCCCCTCCAGCAGCCGGGCGTCACCGGCGCTGTCGAGGGCGTCGAAGCCGAGCCGGCCCCAGAGAGCCAGCAGCAGGTCGCTGGCCGTACCCGAGATCTGCGCCCGGGCGTGGTGGTCGTCGCTGTCCAGGATCGTGTCGGTGTCCAGCAGGGCGACGCCGACGCCGCGCAGCCGGAGATACCACTCCTGGCCGGCATCGGTCGCGATCAGGTGGACGACCCCGTGGAACGGCTCTTCGGAGGCGCGCCGGCCGGCCGGCAGATGGGTGTCCAGCACCTCGCCGACCCCGTCCGCGGCGAGCTTGGCCTCGATCGGCTCGCCGGCGGCGACCGCCATCTGCGCGTCCCAGCGGTGCACCGCGGTCTCCTGGGCCATCCGGCGGTGCCAGAACCCGGCCCGCTTCGGCTGGGGCGCGTAGTTCCACGCCGGCGCCTCCGGGTCGACCCGGTCCAGCACCGTCATCAGCTGGTCGAACTCCTGCCGCCACCACTGCACCGCGGCCGGCCCGCTGGGCAGCCCCGCCGGCACGGTGAGCGGGTCGGCCCGCTCGGTGTTGCCCCGGCTGACGATCCCACGGGCCCGGGCGTAGACCGAGCCGAGATGGTGCACCAGATCGATCATGGTCCACTCGGGACAGGACGGCACCCGGATGTCGAGCGGCGCCTCGGCGACCGCGGCGCCGAAGGTGGGCCCCTCGGCGCGGAGTGCCCCGAGCCAGAAGTCCTTGGTGCCGTGCAGTCTGGTCATGACGATCCTCCCGTGCGACCGGGCCGCCACCGGCCGGGCTACCTCTCAGCCTAGGGTGAATGGTGTGCCAGACGTTAACGCCCGCCCGATAACCGACGCCGACGCAGCCGATCCCACACGATTGGCCGGGTTTACCACCCTGCGGCTCGGCGGTGCGCCCCGGCGACTGGTCACCGCGACCCGAACGGATGACATACCGGGAAAACTCCGCGAGGCGGAGTCGCGGGACGAGCCGGTGCTGGTGCTGGCCGGCGGCAGCAACGTGGTGGTGGCGGACGAGGGCTTCCCCGGCACGGTGCTGCTGGTCCGGTCCCGGGGCTTCGAGGTGGTCGGCGGGGACGAGACGGCGGTCACCATCCGGGTGGCGGCCGGCGAGCCCTGGGACGACCTGGTGGCGGCGACCGTCGAGGCCGGCTGGTCGGGGGTCGAGTGCCTCTCCGGCATCCCCGGGTCGGCCGGCGCCACCCCGATCCAGAACGTCGGGGCGTACGGGCAGGAGGTGGCGGAGACGGTCACCGGGGTCGAGGCGTACGACCGGCTGACCGGGAAGGTGACCCGGATGAGCGCGGCCGAGTGCGCCTTCGGCTACCGGTCGAGCGTCTTCAAGTACAACGACCGCTGGACGGTGCTCACCGTCGACTTCCGGCTGCTCCGCTCGACGCTCTCCGCCCCGGTGCGCTACGCCGAGCTGGCCCGGACACTCGGGGTGGAGGTCGGTGACCGGGTGCCGCTGGTCGACGCCCGGGCGGCGGTACGCGCACTGCGCGCCGGCAAGGGCATGGTGCTGGACCCGGCCGACCCGGACACCCGCTCGGTCGGTTCGTTCTTCACCAACCCGGTGCTGGACGCCGGGGCGTACCAGGCGTTGCGGGAGCGGGCCGACGGGCTCGGCGAACCGCCGTCCTGGCCCGGTGCGGGCGGCACGGTCAAGGTCAGCGCCGCCTGGCTGATCGACAAGGCCGGCTTCCCGAAGGGCTACCAGGGGCCGGGCGGGGTGGCCATCTCGTCGAAGCACACCCTGGCGCTGACCAACCGGGACGGCGGCTCGACCGGGGCACTGCTGGCGCTCGCCCGGGAGATCCGGGACGGGGTGCACGACCGGTTCGGCGCCACCCTGCACCCGGAGCCGGTACTGGTCAACTGCGCCCTCTGAGCCGCGGACCGGCCGCGCCCGCTGAGCCGGTTCGGTTGTGTTCCCGGTCAGGGCTGGCGGGCCGCTTCCGGGGCTGCGGGGTCCGGCGGGGCCACCGCCGACCAGGCCACGGTCACCTCGCCGAGCCGCCACCGGGCCGGCCGGTCCAGTACCGGCCAGCCGGCGGCCCGGACCGCCTCGACCGTACGCCGCCAGCGCTGCCGGGGGCCGAACGTGGCGTACGGGGCCGCGTCCCGCCACCCCTGCTCCAGCGCCAGGAACAGCCCGTGTACGCCGGTCCCCGGCACGTTGTGGTGGATCAGCGCCTTCGGCAGCCGCTCGGCCAGGGTGGCTGGACTGTCGAGTGTGGAGAGTCGGGCGGCCAGGGTCAGCGAGCGCGGGCCGGTGGCGTCGACGAGCAGCCAGCCGGCCAGCCGGCCCAGCTCGTCGCAGGTCCCCTCGACGAGTACGCCACCCGGTCGCAGCGCTCCGGTCATCCGCCGCCAGGCCGGCACCACCTCCGGCTCGGCGTACTGCCGCAGCACGTTGAACGCCCGGACCAGCACCGGGCGGAGCCCGGCCAGCTCGAAGCCGCCCCGTTCGAAGGTCAACCCCGGCGGGTCGGCGGCGGGTTCGGCGGCGGCCACCCGTACCGGATCGATCTCCAGGCCGACCACCCGGACGTCCGGCCGGACGGCGGCGGCCAGCCGGGCCCGCAGTTCGACCACGGTGACCGGGCTGGCCCCGTAGCCGAGGTCCACCACCAGCGGGTCGGCGGCGTCCCGGAGCAGGTCGGCGCAGGTGGCCGCGATCCAGTTGTCCACCCGGCGCAGCCGGTTGGGATTGGTGGTCCCCCGGGTCACCGCCCCGACCGGACGCTCCGCCGCGTCCCGCCGTGCCCGACCGGTTCCGTCCCGCGTCGGACGCTCCGCCGCGTCTCGGCCCGGAAGCGCTGTCCCGTCCCGTGCCGGAGGCCGCGGTGGCATTTCCGGATCACCGCCCGGGGTCGGTCCCGACCCGGTGCACCTTGTGCTGGGCCGCCTGGGCCAGCGGCCGGACCACCAGCCGGTCCACGTTGACGTGCTGCGGTCGGGTGGCGCACCAGGCGATGCAGTCGGCCACGTCGTCGGCGACCAGCGGCTCGGCCACCCCGGCGTAGACCGCCGCCGCCCGCCCGGCGTCCCCGTCGAAGCGGACCAGCCCGAACTCCTCGGTCTTCACCATCCCCGGGTCGATCTCGACCACCCGGACCGGCCGTCCACAGAGTTCCAGCCGCAGCGTCTCGGCCAGCGCCGTCTGGGCGTGCTTCGCCGCCGCGTAGCCGCCGCCGCCCTCGTAGACGATCAGGCCGGCGGTGGAGCTGAGCACCACCACCGTGCCGGCGCCGGAGGATTCCAGCGCGGGCAGCAGCGCCTGGGTGACCCGCAGCGTGCCGAGCACGTTGACGTCGTACATCCACTGCCAGTCGGCGACCGAGCCGGACTCGACCGGGTCCAGGCCGCGTGCGCCACCGGCGTTGTTCACCAGCAGGGTGACCGGCCCGCCGAGCCGGCCGGCCGCGGCGGCCAGCTCCGCGACCGACTCGTCCGAGGTGACGTCGCAGGTCTGGGCGGTGGCGGCGCCGCCGGCCCGGCGGATCTGCTCGACCAGGGCGTCCAGCCGGTCGGCCCGGCGGGCGGCGGCGAGCACGGAGAAGCCCTCGGCGGCCAGCCGGCGGGCCGTGGCGGCACCGATCCCGCTGGACGCCCCGGTGACGATCGCGACAGGGGTCATCGGGACATTCTGGCCCAAGCCGTGCCGGGAGCGTGGAGGTGGGCCGGGATGAGGTCGGTCACCTCCTTGCGGCGTCCCGGCGATTGCGGACCGCCCGATGGGGAAGATGACACGCACCAAGGTGGTTGTCCTGTGATGTGACCCGGTTGTGCGGGACGGCGTAACACGTTGAGAGAAGGAGCGGACGTGGCGGAACTGCACACCGGGGTGGCCCGGCAACGAGGTATCCAGCCGTGGCCGACTCCGCGACGGATCGCCACACTCTCCGTGCACACCTCACCGCTGCACCAACCCGGCACCGGTGACGCCGGGGGGATGAACGTCTACGTCGTCGAGATCTCCCGGCGGCTGGCCGAGGCCGGCGTCGAGGTCGAGATCTTCACCCGGGCCACCTCCAGCGACCTGCCGCCGGTGGTCGAGATGGCCCCGGGGGTCACGGTCCGGCACGTGACGTCCGGCCCGTTCGAAGGGCTGGCCAAGGAGGAGCTGCCGGGCCAGCTCTGCGCCTTCACCGCCGGTGTGCTCCGGGCCGAGGCCGCCCGGCCGCCCGGCTTCTACGACCTCATCCACTCGCACTACTGGCTCTCCGGTCAGGTCGGCTGGCTGGCCAAGGAGCGCTGGGGGGTGCCGCTGGTGCACACCGCGCACACCCTGGCCAAGGTGAAGAACGCCCGGCTCGCCGAGGGCGACCGGCCCGAGCCGAAGGCGCGGGTGATCGGCGAGGAGCAGGTGGTGGCCGAGGCCGACAGGCTGGTCGCGAACACCACGGTCGAGGCCCGGGACCTGATCTCCCGGTACGACGCCGACCCGGAACGGGTCGAGGTGGTCCGGCCCGGCGTCGACCTGGACCGCTTCACCCCGCCGCCGGTCGGCCGGGCGGAGCCGACCCGGCTCGCCGCGCGGCGACGGTTGGGGCTGCCCGAGCGGGGCCTGGTCGTCGCCTTCGTCGGCCGGATCCAGCCGTTGAAGGCGCCGGACGTGCTGGTGCACGCGCTCGCCGAGCTGTGGAGCCGGCAGCCCCGGCTCGCCGAGAAGGTAACCGTGGTGATCGCGGGCGGGCCGAGCGGCAGCGGACTGGACTGGCCCACCTCGCTGATCGAGCTGGCCGCCAGCCTCGGCGTCGGGCACGCGGTGCGCTTCCTGCCACCGCAGACCGGTGACGACCTGCCGGCGCTCTACCGGGCCGCCGACCTGGTGGCGGTGCCGTCGCACAACGAGTCGTTCGGGCTGGTCGCCCTGGAGGCCCAGGCCTGCGGTACTCCGGTCGTCGCCGCCGCGGTCGGCGGGCTGGTCACCGCCGTCCGGGACGGCAGCAGCGGCGTACTCGTCGACGGGCACCACCCGCGCGACTGGGCCCGGGTGCTCGGCGGCCTGCTGGCGGCACCCGGGCGGCGGGCCGAGTTGTCCCGGGGCGCGGTCGAGCACGCCCGTGCCTTCTCCTGGGCGCGTACTGCCGGCGGGCTGCTCGGGGTCTACCGTGAGGCGGTGGCGGAGTACCGCGACCGGCTCGCCTCCGAGCTGGCGGACGGCACGGCGACCCTTCCGCTGGCGACCTGCTGAACGAACGAAGGCCGGGGCGGGACGGCGAAGCGGGTCAGGACGGCGAAGCGGGCGGCGGGTCGGATCGGCGAAGTGCGGGCGGGTCGGATCGGCGGAACGGGCGGGTCGGAGAGGTGGGCGGGGCGATGAGGTCTCGGGCGGAGCTGGGTCGGCTGATCGAGGCGGTCTGTGCCGACCGGGAACTGACCTGCGAGCCGACGGGCGAATACTCGTACGCGGTCACGCTGCCCGGCACGCACAAGCTCAAGACGCTCTGCAACCTGATCGTCGGGGAACACTCGCTGCGGATCGAGGCGTTCGTGATGCGCCAGCCGGACGAGCGCCGCGAGGAACTTTTCACCTGGCTGTTGCAGCGCAACGCCCGGATGTACGGGGTGGCGTTCTCCGTCGACGCGGTCGGCGACGTCTACCTGACCGGCCGGGTGGGGCTGGCCGGGGTGACCGAGGACGAGCTGGACCGGCTCTTCGGCTCGGTGCTCACCTACGCGGACGAGTCGTTCGACACCATGCTGGAGATCGGCTTCGGTTCCGCGATCCGCCGGGAGTGGGAGTGGCGGGTCAGCCGGGGCGAGTCGTTGGCGAACCTGCGCGCGTTCGCGCACCTCTTCGAGCGGTCGGCGACGGAAAACTCGGGTTTGGACCGCCCCTGACGGGTATGCCCCGGCGGCGGCACCAGGATGTGGCGATGGCCGCGCCGCCTGCCGAGGTCAGATGCGAACCTTTCACAACCTGGGAGTACGGGGCAGCCGTCCCGACTTCCACCCGCAGTGGACCACGACCGCGAGGGGAGGTTGGCGAAGGTTCACCGTCAGAGGGAGCGTGAGGATCTCATGGCTCAGCGGAACAGTTCCGGTCGCGGCGCGACCTCGACCGCGACGAGGCGCCGATCCAGCGGCGGTTCGGGTGACGTCGACGAGCGCAAGATCAGCATGATGAAGGCCGACGACATCCGGAGGCAGCTCAAGAAACGCGGCATTTCGGGCATTTCCGCACTCCGCAAGATGGACCTGGTGAAGAGCCTGATCCGGACGCTGAAGGCGGAGAGTCGGGGCGGCGCGACCGGCCGGAAGGCCAGCGCGGCGGCGCCGAGCAAGCGGGCGAGTGCGAAGAAGGCGCCGGCCAAGCGGAGCACGGCGAAGAAGGCGCCGTCGCGTACGGTCGCGGCGAAGAAGGCGCCGGCCCGGAAGAGCACCACCGCACGGGCGACCGCGAAGAAGGCGCCGGCCAGCCGGGCCGCCGCGAAGAAGGCACCTGCCCGGAAGTCGACGGCGAAGAAGGCGCCGGCCCGGAAGTCGACGGCGAAGAAGGCGCCGGCCCGGAAGTCGACGGCGAAGAAGGCGCCGGCCCGGAAGACCGCAGCCAAGAAGGCACCTGCCCGCAAGACGGTGGCCGCGGCCCGGAAGGCGCCGGCCGGCAGGGCGGTGACCTCCGCGCGGGCCACGACCGGCGCCCGGAAGGCACCGGCCGGCAAGGCGACGACCGCTGCCCGGAAGACCGCACCGGCCGGCAAGGCGACCGGCGCCCGGGCCACCGGTCCCGGCAAGGCGACCGGCCCCGGCAAGGCCACCGGCGCCCGGAAGGCCACCGGCGCCCGGAAGGCCACCGGCGCCCGGAAGGCTACGACCGCCGCGAAGAGCGGCACCGCCGCCCGCAGGACGACCGGGTCCAGCAGGACGACCGGGGCGAGCAAGACGACCGGTGCCCGGAAGACGACCGGCGCCCGGAAGGCGGCCA
This sequence comes from Micromonospora sp. WMMD1102, assembly GCF_029626265.1. Lineage (NCBI taxonomy): Bacteria > Bacillati > Actinomycetota > Actinomycetes > Micromonosporales > Micromonosporaceae > Micromonospora > Micromonospora sp. WMMD1102. The sequence goes on from NZ_JARUBN010000001.1 coordinate 8,305,145, forward strand.
CCACGCCGGCCCAGGGCAAGCCGTCGACCTCGTCCTCGACCTCGTCGAACGGTGCTGGTCAGTCCCGGTCGCTGAAGTACGCCCAACCGATCGCCTCACCCCAGGACTCTCCCGAGCGTCCGGGGCGGAGCCTGGTGACCCAGGACCACGACGTGATCCGGCGGTGGGCGGAGGCGCGAAACGCCCAACCGGCGACGATCGAGGGTACCGAACGCGAAGGTCGGCTCGGCGTACTGACGTTTGACTTCCCCGGTTGGCGGGAAGGCGGACGGCTGAAGCCGGTGAGCTGGGACGACTGGTTCCACACGTTCGACGTACGCCAACTGAATTTCATTTACCAGGAGCAGCTTTCCGACGGTCGGCAGAGCAACTTCTTCCGTACGGAATCGCCGATGCGCGAGGACGGCTGAGTTCCGCGGCGCGGTAGGGCCGGGAATTTCCCGGGTCGCCCGCACGGTTGCACTCCACGGAGCGCCGGAAATCGACCGTCGGCGGGTGTGATGGGCGAGACAGAGTTACCCGCTTGTCTCGGTCATCCGGCGACAACTAACGTTATTGCACGCGCCACGCTCGGATACGTTCGGGGGAACGGCAGATCGCGCAGATCTGCACACCGGGTGCGGCGCTGGGGGACGGGTGGCTAGGCGAGGCCGTTGGGGGACGGCGCCGCCACCTGTAACCGGCGGTGTGTGCGGGCGACGTTTACGGGGGTGAACGTCGCCCGCCGCCGCCGGTCCAACCTTCTCGGGCCGGTTCGGGCCAGCGGCACAGCGGCACGACACGCCGGCCACCGGATCCGTTGAGCCGGCAGTGAGATTCCTTGTCGCTACCGCGCCGTCGCCGGGTCGACCGTGAAGATCTCTCCGTTGGCCGGTACGCCGATTTCGCGCCAGCTGAACGGAATTCCCCGCGCCACGTCCAGATCCGTATTGTCCATCAACTGGAAGTGGACATGCGGTTCGGTCGAGTTGCCGGAATTCCCGCACTCCGCCACCGGCTGTCCGGTCCGGACCCGGTCTCCCGGGCGGACGAGCAGTGAACCCCGGCGCAGGTGCGCGTACGCCGCGTACCGGCCGTCGCCGAGGTCCAGGATCAGATGGTTGCCGAGAATCTGGCCGGGGCCGGCGATCTCCCGGAACAGCCCTTCGAAGACCAGGTAGAGCAGGGCCGGGTAGGAGTTGCGGCTGAGGTGGTCGCGGTTGCGGTCCACGGCGCGCAGCACCGTGCCGTCGGCGACCGCCAGCAGTGGCGCGCCGAAGCCGGGGAAGTCCCGGTTACGCCGGACCAGCGGCCACCAGCCGAAGCGCGGACGCGGCCGGTCCGGCGGCTCGGCGACCAGGTCGATCGCGTACGCCTGGCCGTAGGCGCGCACTCCGTGGCTGGGTACCTTGCTGGCCGGGCTGTTCTGTGCCGACCAGCGGCCGAGGACCGGCGGGTCGACCTCGACCGGCGAGTCGGTGTCCGGCTCCGGTCCCCGGGCGAGCAGCCGGCCCAGCACCACCCGCAGTGCGATCGCGAGGCCGATCGCCAGCCAACCCCAGAGCGACGAGAAGTCGACGAAGAAGCCGGCCACCAGGATCACCAGGAACGCGAGCCAGCAGCAGCGGTGCAGGACCATCAGTGTCTTGTGCGGGTGCATGCGAATCTCCTCTCCGCCACGCCGGTCAGGCGCGGGCGATCGCCACCGCCACCAGCAGCGGCACGACGCGGCCGGCGGGCACCTCGTAGCGCCCCCGGGCGGTGCTGTGCAGCCAGCCGGCCGCGGCCAGTTGGCGCAGGTGGTGGTAGGCCTGGCCGGTGGTGCCCAGGCCGTCCAGGGCGGTGAGTTCGGCGACGGTACGCCGGCCGCCAAGGATCTCCCGGAGCAGCCGCAGCCGGACCGGATGGCCGAGCGCGGCCAGCGAGTCCGAGGCGTCGCTCCAGTCACCGTCCCCGCGGTCTTCGCCGTCCTCGCCGTCCGCACGGCCGAGCAGCGCCTCGGTCGGCAGCCCGTACTGCCAGTCGTAGCGCTCGTTCGTCGGCAGCCGGACCGAGCCGGTGTAGAGCACGCCGCCCCGCTCGGCGCCGAATCCGGCGAGCCGGGCCTTCAGGCCGTCCAGGGCCCAGAAGTCGCCCTCGGCCGGCGGCGGCTCGGGCGGGGACGCCGGCTCCTCCGTGCGGTGCCGCTCCAGTGCCGCCAGCCGCCGTTCCAGGTCGGCGACCCGCTCCTCCAGTGTCATAACCTCGAGTCTACGTAATTACGTAAAAACCCGCCACGGGGGGTCCGTCGATCTGTCCGTCGATCTGCGCTTCCGCAGGTCAGACCCGAGCGGTCGGCGACCGCCGCCCCGTCAGGCGCTCATCTGTCGGTACACCGCTCGGTTCGCCGGCCGGTACACCGCTCGGTTCGCCGGCCGGTACACCGCTCGGCCCGACGGTGGGTACGCCGGTCGGCTCGGCGCCCCGGGCCGGGGTCCCGGGCTCCCGGGGCGCCGTTGCGGCTTCGGTGCCACGCAGGGCGCTGGCCCGCCGTTCCCGGGCCGGTCCGGAGAGCAGGTGGGCGACCGCCACCACGACGCCGAGGGCCGCGCAGCCCAGCCAGAGGGCCGAGTTTCCGAACCGCTCCCGGACGAAGCCCCCGGCGACCGGGGCGGCGAACGCCGCCACCGACCAGGAGAGCGAGAAGAGCCCCTGGTAGCGCCCGCGCAGCGCCGCCGGGGACAGTTCGGCGATCAGGGTCGAGTTGGACGGCGAGTGGAGCATCTCGCCGAGAGTCCAGATCAACACGGTGAGCACGTAGAACCAGGCCGCCTCGGCGAACGCGGTCAGCCCGAAGCCGACCCCGGTGATCAAAGCGGCCAGGGCGAGCACCCGGGACCGGTTCCGTCCCCGGATCAGTCGCGGTACGAAGAGCTGCCCGGCCACGATCAGCACCCCGTTGACCGCGATCACCGACCCGTACGTCGACGGGGACAGCCCGTCCTGGTTCATCGCCACCGGCAGCATCGAGATGTGCTGCATGAAGACCAGCGCCACCAGGATGTTCAGCAGTACGAAGCCGACGAAGACCCGGTCGCGCAGCGCGCTGCCCAGCCCGCCCCGATGCGGTGCCGGCAGCCCGGCCCGGTCGACGCGGACCTGGCGGGTCTCGGCCACCTTGAGAGAGATCACCATCGCCGTAGTGACCGTCGCCGCCGCGTCGACCACGAAGAGCAGCAGGTAGCTCGCCTCGGCGGCCAGCCCGGCCAGGATCGCGGCGCAGGCGAAGCCGAGGTTGATCGCCCAGTAGTTCAGCGTGAAGGCGCGCAGCCGGTCCCGTGCCGGTACGACGTCGACCATCATCGCGGCGAAGGCCGGGCGGGCCGCCTCGGCGAACATCCCGAGCAGCAGTGCGCCGAGCGCGACCAGCCAGAGGTCCCGGGCCAGTCCGAGGGCGAGCATCATCGCCGCCGCGCCCAGGTGTGCGGCGACAAGCGTCGGGCGTCGGCCCCAGCGGTCGGCGAGGACGCCGCCGGTGAGGGTGCCGACCGCTCCGCCGGCACCCCATCCGCCGAGCACCAGCCCGGCCTGGAACTCGGAGAAGCCCCGCTCGATGGTGAGGTAGATGGCCAGGAAGACGATGACGAAGGAGCCGAGGCGGTTGATCAGGGTGCCGGTCCAGAGGTACCAGAAGGTCCGGGGCAGTCCGCCGGTGGTGTCCCGCAACCAGTTCCGGACCGTCCGCATCCGTACCCCCGTTTGTAATGACCACAAATCCCTGAACGCCTTACGAAGCTAGTGCGGCGGGTCCGGCCTGGTCATCCCGTTTTCCACGTGTCGGTCGTCACCCTGGGTCGCCGCGTGCCCGCTGGCCGGGTCCGGCAGGATGAGTCGCATGACTGCGAGCACGAGTGATCGGCCGGAGGAAACTGCGGTGGCGGGCGAGGGAGCCACGGTGGGCACATTGGTGCTGCTCCGGCACGGCGAGAGCGACTGGAACGCCAAGAACCTCTTCACCGGCTGGGTCGACGTGGACCTCACGGCCAAGGGGGAGGCCGAGGCCCGGCGCGGCGGCGAACTGCTGCGCCAGCACGACCTGCTGCCCGACGTGTTGCACACCAGCGTGCTCCGCCGGGCGATCCGCACCGCCGAGCTGGCGCTGAACGCCGCCGACCGGCACTGGATCGCGGTACGCCGCTCCTGGCGGCTCAACGAGCGGCACTACGGCGCGCTCCAGGGCAAGGACAAGAAGCAGACCCTGGCCCAGTACGGCGAGGAGCAGTTCATGCTCTGGCGCCGGTCGTACGACACTCCGCCGCCGCCGATCGCCGACGACGACGAGTGGTCCCAGGCCGGCGACCCGCGCTACGCGCTGCTCCCGCCCGAGCTGATGCCGAAGACGGAGTGCCTCAAGGACGTCGTCGACCGGATGCTGCCGTACTGGTTCGACTCGATCGTGCCGGACATCCTGGCCGGCCGTACGGTGCTGGTCGCCGCGCACGGCAACTCGCTGCGGGCGCTGGTCAAGCACCTGGACGGCATCTCCGACGAGGCGATCGCCAAGCTCAACATCCCGACCGGCATCCCGCTGCGCTACGACCTCGACCGGTCGTTGCGCCCGCTGGTGTCCGGCGGCGCCTACCTCGACCCCGAGGCCGCCAAGGAAGCCGCCGCCGCGGTCGCCAACCAGGGCCGCTAACGCTTGAGGTGTAAGGAAGGGCCCCTTCTTATACAAAAAGCGATAAGAAGGGGCCCTTCCTTACACCTGGGTCTCGCCGGTGACGAGGTAGACGACGCGGCGGCCGGCGTTCACGGCGTGGTCGGCGTACCGCTCGTAGAAGCGGCCGAGCAGGGTCGCGTCGATCGCGGTCTCCACCCCGTACGGCCAGTCGTCGGCGAGCAGCACCGCGAAGAGTTGCCGGTGCAACTCGTCCATGGCGTCGTCGTCGGAGTCCAGCTCGGCGGCGAGGTCGGCGTCGGGCTTCGAGAGGACGTTCGCGATCTTGTCGGCGATCCGGTCCGCCACTCCGGACATCTCGGTGAAGACCGGGCGCAGCTCGGCGGGTACCGCCGGGGACGGGTGCCGGCGTACGGCCGTCTTGGCGACGTGGTCGGCGAGGTCGCCCATCCGCTCCAGGTCGGCGGCGACGTGCAGGGCGGTGACCAGGGCGCGCAGGTCCGAGGCGACCGGCGCCTGCCGGGCCAGCAGGTCGCAGACCCGCTCCTCGACCTGCCGGTAGAGCGAGTCGATGTCCGCGTCCCGCTCGATCACGCCCTCGGCGGCCGTCCGGTCGGCGGTGAGCAGCGCCCGGGTGGCCTGCCGCATGGCGACCCGGATCGCCTCGGCCATGTCGACGAGCAACTGGCTGACGATGTTCAGGTCGATCCGGAATTCCTCGCGCATGATCACGTCCTGTGGGAAGTGGCGGTTCCGCCGCCCGTGGCAGGTTCACCCATGGGCGGTGCTGGAGCTGTCGGTCCCGACCACGGTAGGGGGATCCGGCGGCCCGGAGGTGAACATCGGTGAACGGCACTCGGCCGGCGGGTGAACATTCTCGGATGCCCGCGTGATTCGCCCAATTTTGCCTGGTCGCCAGGTTAACGATGACCCTACGATCGCCGCGTGGAATGGGGGGTGGTCGCGGGCGTGCTCGTCGGGCTCGGCCTCGGCCTGTCCCTCGGTCCGCTCCGCCACCGGATCGCCGGATGGCTCCCGGGTGGCGGCACCGCGACCGGGCGAGGCGGGACACGCGGCAACAGGAGGCCGGCGATAGGCACTGACGAGCAGGCCGGCGGGTTGCCGGGACTCGGCCGCAAGAGCCTGGACTCACTTCGGGTGGGCGTGGTCGTCCTGGACGGTCACGACGTACCGGTCCTGGTGAACCCGGCCGCGCGGGCGATGGGGCTGCTCCGGGTCGGCAGTACCCCGGGCACGGTGGCCGCGCACCCGATCATCCGTACCCTGGCCGGCCAGGTGCGGCGCACCGGGGTGCGCCGCGAGGTCGAGCTGGACCTGCCCCGGGGCCGCGACGGCGGGATGTCCGACCCGCTCGGCGTGCACCTGCGGGCGATGGGGCTGGGCGCCGGATACGTGGCCGTCGAGGCGGCCGACGTGACCGAGTCGCACCGGGTCGCCCGGGTACGCCGGGACTTCGTGGCGAACGTCAGTCACGAGCTGAAGACCCCGATCGGCGCGTTGCAGCTGCTGGCCGAGGCGCTGCTGGACGCCACCGACCAGACCGCCGGAAACGGCACACTCGACCCGTCCGAGGACATGGCGGCGGCCCGCCGGTTCGCCGAGCGGATCCAGCACGAGTCCACCCGGCTCGGCAAGCTCGTCAACGAGCTGCTCGAACTGACCCGGTTGCAGGGCGCCGAGCCGCTGCCCGCGCCGGAACCGGTCGCGCTGGACTGGGTCACCGCCGAGGTGGTGGACCGGACCCGCACCGCCGCCACCGCCAGGGAGATCACCGTCGTCGTCGAGGGGGAGCGGGACCTGACCGTCTACGGCAGCGACAGCCAGATCGCCACCGCGGTCAGCAACCTGGTGGAGAACGCGATCGCGTACTCGGCGGAGCGGACGCGGGTCACGGTGGCGCTGCGCAGCACCGGGGACCATATCGAGATCGCCGTCACCGACCAGGGCATCGGGATCGCCCCGGACGACGTCGGCCGGATCTTCGAGCGCTTCTACCGGGCCGACCAGGCGCGGTCCCGGCAGACCGGTGGCACCGGCCTCGGGCTGGCGATCGTCAAACACATCGCCACCAACCATGGCGGCCGGGTCGAGGTGTCGAGCACCCTGGGTGGTGGCTCGACGTTCACCCTCCGGCTGCCCGCGCGTCCGCCGGACGCCTTCCTACCGCCAGCACCGTCAGTTGAGATCGAGACCGGTTCGTTCGGATAGTTCCGGGCGTACCGACAAAGAGAGGAAAGTCCGTGGCCCGCGTACTCGTGGTCGAGGATGAGGAGTCGTTCTCCGACGCCCTCTCCTACCTGCTGCGCAAGGAAGGATTCGAGGTCTCGGCCGCCGCGACCGGCCCGGCGGCACTCACCGAGTTCGACCGTACCGGCGCGGACATCGTGCTGCTCGACCTGATGCTGCCCGAGATGTCCGGTACCGAGGTGTGCCGGCAACTTCGTCAGCGCTCCCAGGTGCCGATCATCATGGTCACCGCCCGGGACAGCGAGATCGACAAGGTGGTCGGGCTGGAGATCGGCGCCGACGACTACGTCACCAAGCCGTACTCGCCGCGCGAACTGGTCGCCCGGGTCCGGGCGGTACTGCGCCGGCGCGGCAACGAGACGATCGAACCGGGCACCCCGACGCTCGCCGCCGGCCCGGTCCGGATGGACATCGAGCGGCACGTGGTGACCGTCGACGGCTCCCCGGTGCAGCTTCCGCTCAAGGAGTTCGAGCTGCTGGAACTGCTGCTCCGCAACGCCGGGCGGGTGCTCACCCGGGGACAGCTGATCGACCGGGTCTGGGGCGCGGACTACGTCGGCGACACCAAGACCCTCGACGTACACGTCAAGCGGCTGCGTTCGAAGGTCGAGCCGGAGCCCTCCGCGCCGCGCTTCATCGTCACCGTCCGGGGCCTGGGCTACAAGTTCGAGCCGTAGGCCGGGTGTCGCCGTCGCCGTCGCCGTCGCCGTCGCCGTCGCCGTCGCCGTCGCCGTCGCCGTCGCCGTCGCCGGTGGCTCGGCTCAGCTCCGGGTGTTGCGCGGCCTGCGCTGCGGCGCCGGCCGGCGGCCGGCGGCGGCCGCCTTCGGGCTCGCCGGCTCCCGGCCCGCCTCCTGCGGACGGTCCAGCACCGGGTCGGCCCCGGCGGTCGCCGGATGCGTCGCCACCAGGCCGCGCCGCTCCCGCTCCGCGCAGAGCTCGGCCAGTTTCGCGTACGCCGCCTTGCCGACCAGCGCGGTCAGTTCCGGCTCGTACGACAGGTACATCGGCTCGGTGCCGACGTGTGCCTCCGGTGACGAGGTGCACCACCAGTCGAGGTCGTGCCCGCCCGCGCCCCAGCCCCGCCGGTCGAACTCGCCAAGCGTGCTGACCAGCACCTTCGTCCCGTCCGGCCGCTTCACCCAGTCCTGGTCGCGGCGCACCGGCAGTTGCCAGCAGACGTCCGGCTTGTATTCCAGTGGATGCACGCCGTCGCGCAGCGCCTGGGCGTGCAGCGCGCAGCCGCCCCCGCCGGGGAAGTCGGCGTCGTTGAGAAAGACGCACGGCGCCTCCTCGCCCCGGGTCGCCGTACGCCGGGCCGGGGTCTCGCCGTCCACCGAGTCCAGCTCGGTGTAGTTCTTGAAACCGCGCCGGTAGTGCTGCCAGGTCTGCGGCGTGAGCCGCTTGACGGCCGAGCGGACCCGCTTCTCGTCGTCGGCGTCGGTGAAGAACGCGCCGTGCGAGCAGCAGCCGTCGGCGGCCCGGCCGGCGATGATGCCGTGGCAGGTCTGGCCGAAGACGCAGGTCCAGCGGGAGAGCAGCCAGGTCAGGTCGGCCCGGACCAGGTGTTCGGGGTCGGCCGGGTCGGCGAACTCGATGAACTCCCGGGGGAAGTCGAGCGGTACCTCCCGACTGCGTGGGTCGGCGGGGTCGTCCACCAGGATCCGGAGCTGGTCGCGTGCTGCTGCCACCCGCCCAGCCTACGCCCGCTTTCCGCCCACGACCTGCGTCTAGTGTCTTTGCCATGCGACTCGGCGTGCTTGATGTCGGTTCCAACACGGTGCACCTTCTGGTCGTGGACGCCCACCACGGCGCACACCCCTGGCCGGCGCACTCGGAGAAGGCGGTGATCCGGCTCGCCGAGCAGATCGGCCGGGACGGCGCGCTGACCGTGGCCGGCGCGGACGCGCTGGTGGCGGCGGTGAACGAGGCGAAGATGGCGGCGGCCCGGCTGACCGCCGACGACGTGCTGGCCTTCGCGACCTCCGCGGTCCGGGACGCCACCAACGCGGCCGAGGTGCTGACCCGGGTCCGGACCGAGACCGGGGTACGCCTCCAGGTGCTCTCCGGCGCCGACGAGGCCCGGATGACCTTCCTCGCCGTACGCCGGTGGTTCGGCTGGTCGGCGGGGCGGCTGCTGGTGCTGGACATCGGCGGCGGCTCGCTGGAGTTGGCCGCCGGGATCGACGAGGAACCGGAGTTCGCCCAGTCGTTGCCGCTCGGCGCCGGCCGGCTCACCCGGGACTGGCTGGACGTGGGGCCGGAGAGCACGCACACCCCGTCCTCGGCGTCGGTGGCGAAGCTTTCGGCGTACGTCGAGGAGATGCTGGACACCGTGGTCGACGACACCGTCGAGGTCGGCTGGGACCGGGTCGCCGCCACCAGCAAGACGTTCCGGACCCTGGCCCGGCTGGCCGGGGCGGCGCCCTCGTCGGCCGGGCTCTGGGCCCGGCGCCGGCTCTCCAGGACCGGGCTGCGGCAGGTGATCGGCTTCATCCGGCACATCCCGCCGAGCAAGCTCGCCGAACTGGAGGGCGTCGGCGCGCGCCGGGCGCACCAGCTGCTGGCCGGGGCGATCGTGGCCGAGGCGGCGATGCGCCGGCTCGGGGTGGCGGACCTGGAGATCTGCCCGTGGGCGCTGCGGGAGGGGGTGATCCTGCGCCGGCTCGACCTGCTGGAGCCGGCCCAGGGGCTGAGAGAGCCGGTCTGACCTGCGTTTTCGCCCTCCGTGGAGGTTCTGCGCCCGGTCCGCTAGCGGGTGCGACGCGCCGGGTCGGGCTACCCTGAAGCCGTGACCACCCGCGTACTGCTGTCCAGCTCCTCGGTCTTTCCCGAGCCGACCGCGGCCGCCTTCCAGTTGGCGGCGGCGCTCGGTTACGACGGCGTCGAGGTGATGGTCTGGACCGACGCGGTGAGCCAGGACGCCGGGGCGCTGCGCGGGCTGGCCACGCACTACGACGTACCGGTGCTCTCGGTGCACTCGCCCTGCCTGCTGGTCACCCAGCGGGTCTGGAGTCCCGACCCGTGGGAGCGGCTGCGCCGCTCGGCGGAGCTGGCCGAGACGCTGGGGGCGCCGACAGTGGTGGTGCACCCGCCGTTCACCTGGCAGCGGGAGTACGCCCGCTCGTTCGTCGACGGTCTCGGCAGGCTCGGCGACGAGTTCCCCGGGATCCGGTTCGCGGTGGAGAACATGTACCCGGTCCGGATGGCCGGCCGGGAGTTCGTGCCGTACATGCCGGGCTGGAACCCGACCGAGACCGGGTACCCCGCCTACACCCTGGACCTGTCGCACTGCGCCGCCTCGCACAGCGACGCGCTTGAGATGGCGGACACGATGGGGGCGGCGCTGGCGCACGTACACCTCGGGGACGGCACCGGGGAGGGCCGCGACGAGCACCTGGTGCCCGGCCGGGGCACCCAGCCCTGTGCCGAGCTGCTGACCTCGCTCGCCGGCCGGGGTTTCACCGGCTCGGTGGCGGTGGAGGTCTCCACCCGGCGGGCCCGCAGCCGGGCCGACCGGGAGGGCGACCTGCGGGCGTCGCTGGAGTTCGCCCGGCAGCACCTGTCCGCGCCGACCCCGGTCGACGCCCGCTGAGCGGCACGGTCCTGCCGTCGCTCGGAGCGGTACCGTCGGATATTCCTGCCGTCGTCCCGAGTGGTCCCGTCGGGCGGCAGGGGAGTCGTCGTCGCCGTGCGGTCAGCCGGCGGCAGGGCAGGGTGTGCCGTTCAGGGTCACCCCGTCGGGCGGGCCGGGCAGGGTGCCGGAGTCCAGATAGAGGTCGAGGGCGAGCGTCTCGCCGACGCTGAACTCGTCGCTCCAGCCGGACCACCAGAGCACCACGTCCCGGCCGTGCTGCGCGAAGGCGTGGCCGGCGTACCCGATCCGCTGGTCGCCGGGGAGGGTGAACCGGACCGACCAGCCGGCCAGCGGCGCGGGTCCGGTGTTGGTGACCAGGACGACGGCCGGCCGGCCGGCGCCGGCCGCCCGGAACGCGGCCCGGCAGGCGGCGGTGGGGTCGACGGCGGTGCGGAACCGGGTGCGCGCTGACGGTGCCGAGACGTTTCCGGAGACGTCCCGGGCGACCAGGTGGACGTCGTAGTTCAGGTCCGGGATGAGCCGCCGCACGGTGGTCGAGGTGGTCGAGCCGCCGCCGAGCACCGTGGCGTTGCCGGTGCCCTCGGCCGAGCCGTGGAGCAGGTAGGTCGGTGCCGAGGCGTTGTCGGTCGACGGCGTCCAGTCCAGCGTGACGCTGGTGGCGGTGACCTGCGACGGCACCGGCGCGCCGGGTGGGCTCGGCGGCTCGGAGTCGACCGGTGCCGGGTCGGTCCGGAAGGTGACCGGCGCGGAGAACCGGCTGTGGTTGCGGCCGTCGGAGGCGCGCACCATCCAGGTGTACGAGGTGTCCGGCGTCAATGCCGTGAACCGGTACGACGGGACCGGGGTGTTGCCGTGGAACCCGTTGCCGCCGTCGCGCAGGTACCAGACCTCGTACCCGGTGACGCCGACGTCGTCGGTGGACGGGCGCCAGGTGAGCAGGGCCGAGGTTTCGGTGACCTCGGTGGCGACCGGGGTGCCGGGTGTGCTGGGTGGTCTGTCGACCGGCCCGGCGAGCGCGGGTGACGTGCCGCCCGGCCCGGCGGCGGCGACGACCAGGGTGCCGAGCGTGGCCAGCAGGGCGGTGCGGATCGCCATCTCTGCCTCCGGGCGGTAATGGGGCCATCAATCGACTACTGTCGATTATCGTCGCCGTTCGCTGTGCCGCTACCGCGAGTTGACATTTAGGTAGACGGTGCCGCTGGACATGTCGATATAGACGACGCCGCTGTACCGGTTGGTGCGGACGTCCGCCTCGAACTGCTGGCTGTGTCGCCAATCATCGGAGGCCGGCAGCAGCGGACGCAGCGCCTCTGGCAGCCGCGCGTCCCAGCCTGCGGGCGCTGCCGCCCACTGGTATCCGGTCTTCGCCGCCGCGAGGTCGTCCGGCCGCAACACCACAAGGCCCTGGATCAACACGTCCGACGGACCCGGAACGCCGGATGAGCCGCCGGCGACCGAGCCCAGCCAGTGCACGTCGGCGAAGTCTCCCAGCCTGGGAAATCGCCGGGCGATCGGCTCACGATCCGTGCGAACTGCTCCCGCTGACATGCCACTTCCCTCCGTAGCCCGGTCGACGGGCGGGCTGTGGGCGGGTTGGTCCGTACAGCCGGCCAGACCCGCCGACAACAGCAGCGCGCTGGCAAGGAGGGCGGCGCGCAGAGTCCGGTCAGCCACTGTCTCGGCCGTCCGCGCGATCCTCACCCGGGGCGTTGCGCTCCGTGTCGCTATCCCTGGATATCGTCACACTCTCCGGATCGCCAAGCGTCCAGGTGACCGTACGCTCCAGTTCGCCATACGTCCGGAACTCCCTTGCCCAGCCAAGGGTGGAAAACCTGCCGTTCTCGTCGTCCGCGGCTCCGGTCGCGATGTCCGCTGCTCCGGCGTTGAAGTTGTACATGTCCTCGGCGTTGACCCGGATTCGCATAGTCACCTGGTCGCCGTCCACGACCACCTCCGAATTGCCGTACACCGCGTGGTCGCCCAGGGTCTTCTGCCAGTTCTCGGTGCTCGCCGGGTACGCGCCGGCGAGCTCCCCGGCCGAGGTCGGGGCGCCGGTCATCTGAAACGCCGTCTGGCCGGTCTCCCGAAGGATCCGCTCCGCCTCCTGCCGTGCGGACGCGATCTCGCTGTCCACCGCTCTGCGTATGCCGGAGTCCTCGGCATACGCCTCCTCGTAGTCGACCCAGAGGTCGGTGCCGCTGCCACCCATGTAGTGGGCGTAGGCGGCGGTCGCGTCGTCCAGGTCGGGCCGAAGCAACTGACCCGCTTTGAGTTTGGCCCGCCACTCGTTCCAACTCGCGTAGTCGCCAGGGGTGGGCGTGACGGTCGGGTCGTACGGAAAGTCGTTGTCGAACGACAGTGACGGCACGCTGGGTGGACCGATGTGGTACTTGCCGTCGCCGGTGTCGTCCAGCCCCGGCGTCCTGTCGACGATCTCACTGCTCAGATCCGAGTTGGCGAGAAAGTCTGGCAGCATCTCATAGGCGGCCCGGAGCCTGGGCAGCGCGTCCTCGCGCGCCTGGGTCTCCAGGCGGACCGCGTCGGCGTACGCGCTGGTGGCCGTCTCCCACAAGGCATCGGCCTGTACCCGGATCTTCTCGATCTCGTCGCGCTGGCCTAATTCGATGAGAAAGTCGGTAGCTCCGGTGGTGGATCTGAGGTCGTGCCATTGACGCAACGGGTCCGATAGCCGCACCGCCACCGACTGCGTGGCGGCGATCGACGCGATCAACGATCCCAACGACTCCTCCGCGGCGATTCCCTGTGCGACTCGTCCCTTGGCCCGGGACTGCGCGTCCGCGTAGTCGAGGACTGCCATGCCCGCCTTGTCGAAACCGTCGTAAAGTCCTTCGGCAAGATCTATTGCCTCGGTGAGTCGGCGTTCGTACGTGTCCCTGGCGTCGGAGCGCCACTCCACCGTGCCGGACAAGCCGCCGAGAGTCGGCAGCGCCGCCCTGATGATCTGCCTGGTGCGCAGGCACTCGTCACCGTAGGCGCTGACGAAGGCGGGAGTCATCGCTTCGATGTACCTGACCGCATCCCGATAGGCCATACCAGCCTAGCCTCCTCGCTGATCCGCGCTCCGGAATGTCGAGTGGGTCAGAAAGTCCGACATCTTCTGCTCGGCGGCCGTGTCGGTCTGCTGGTATCCGCCTGCCGCCGCGTCTACCCGAGCGGACAGTGCCGACAGTAGAGCCAGTAGGTCTTGATATTGATCGTGTGCGAATCGCCCGAAGGCTTCCATGACCTTCGACATCTCCGGATGACTGGCGGGCGCCTTGATCCAGTCAAGCAAGAAAAGATCGAATTGGCCTGTCTGTAGGTCATCGGAGAGATCGTACAACTTCGCGGCAGCGCCAGTGAGCGTCGAAGGATCTACGTGGAAGTCCGACATGCAACCTCCTTCAATGTATAAACGGACTCTACTTGCCGTCGGCAATGCGGTCCATGATCAGAAATTGCGGATTCCTGGCTTTGCCTGATCTTTTCGTTTGCCGCGCTGGTACGACACGCGATCCGGGTGATTGCTGGGAAAGACTGGAACTTGTACCCTTCGGCTCGTGGCCGGCTCCATGGAAGCGCTGGAACGCAGGATCGACGCCCTCCGGGCCGAGATCCGGCGCTCGGTGGTGGCCAGGGACGCGGCCCGGACCAGGGGACTTCGCGCCGAGTTGCGGGCCGCCGAGCAGGAGTGGGAAACGGCGATCACCGAGCTGGCCGAGGAGACCGGTGACACCGGCACCGGCCGGCCGGCGGCGAACTCGCTTCTTCCGGTACGCGACCAGGTGCACCACGCCCTCACCCTGCTCTCGGTGCCGGCGGCGCCGAAGCTGGTCGCCGAGGTGCACGCCGCGTTCTTCGGCACGGCGGCGGCCGGTGCGCTCGCCGCCGGCAGGCTCACCCACCTGCGCCGGGACGAGAAGCGCTCGTTCAGCTCGGCGCCGTACGCGCGGCCGTACTATCTCTGCGCGGCGCTGACCGCCGAGCACCTGGCACCGGCGCGCGGCCTGGTCGCGGTCTCCACCTGGCCGCTGGAGCGGCGGATCGTCGGCCCGCTCAGTCCCCGGGTCGACTTCCTCACCGCCGCCGTCCGGGTCGCCGAACGGGCCGGTACGGTGCCGGCCGGCAACCCCAGCCTGGCCCGGCTGGTGTGGCGGTTCGCCAGCAACATCCCCGGCGCGCTCGACACCACCGGCCGGCCCGACACCCTGGACCCGGGAACGGTCATCCGGGCGGCCGAGGCGGAACGGGTGGTGCACGCCGACGCCGACCAGGCGCACCGGGCGGCGGCGGCCGAACGGGCCCGCCGGCAGCTCGACCAGCTCGACCAGCTCTTCGGTAATACGCTGCGGACACTTCCGGGCACCACGACCCGGCGGGGCGGCACGAAGCCGGCGGGCAACCCGACGGTCCAGGAGAAGACGGCATGACGACCATCAGCATGGACACCGGCCGGAGCGCCGCCGAGCGGTTGGCCGCGATCCGGGGCGCGGCGAAGCCGAAGCGGCACAACGCGCGGACGATCGCCGCGCTGACCCGCAACCCGGGCTGCGCCCGGCGGGCGGTGCTGGACACCGCAGGGGTGGACAAGCAGCGGCTGGCGGCGTACGTCGACTTCCCGGCCTGGTTCGGGCAGTCCGGCTTCGCCATCGCCCGGGGCAACGCGTTCGAGGCGCAGGTCAAGGCGAGCGGCGCCGCCGAGCTGGTGAAACTGCTCCGGGAACGGCTCGGGCTGCCGATCCCCGAGGTGGCCTACGACGACCTGGAAACGGTGACCGGGCGGGAGAAGGAAACCCCCGAGGTCCGGTACGCCCGGTCCCGCGCCCTGCTGCTGCGGGCCGCCGCCGGTGCCGACGGTGCCGGCACGCTCCTCGACCATCCGCTGCTCGCCCTCGACGTGGCGGGCCAGCGGGTCTATCTCGAACCGGACCTGATCGCCTTCCGGCACGAGGGGCGGTTCCACGTCGTCGAGATCAAGTCGTTCGCGGTGGTGGACGGGCAGGCCGATCCGGCCAAGGTGTCGGCGGCGGCGATCCAGTCGGCCGTCTACGTGCAGGCGATGCGGGCGATGCTGGCCGAGGCCGGGCACGACCCGGAGATCGTGTCGCACGACGTCGTACTCGTCTGCCCGCGCGACTTCTCCAACTCCCCGACGGCGGTACTCGTCGACGTACGCCGGCAGTTGGCCGTGCTGCGGCGGCAGCTGCGCCGGATGACCAGGGTGGAGGCGATGCTCGCCGCGCTGCCGCCGGACCTCAGCTTCGACCTGGCGCCGGACGCCGACGGTGTGCCGACCCGCTCCCCGGAAGCACTTGTCGACGCCCTGCACAGCGTCGACGCCCGGTACGTCCCGGACTGCCTGTCGGTCTGCGAACTGGCCTACTTCTGCCGGGCCGAGGCGCGCGGCTGCACCGCCGCGCTCGGCACCTCGACCCGGGAGGAACTGGGTGGGATCGAGCGGGTCGAGACCGCGCTCGGGCTGGCCAGCGGCAGGCTGGAGGCGGCCGAGGACCAGGCGGAGGCGGCGGCACTGCTCCGGAACGCCGCCCGGCTCCGCGCCGAGCTGCTGCCGGCGGCCGGGCGGGTGGCGGCGTCCGTCCCGGCCGACGGGCGCCCCGCCCACTGAGAGCTGGCTGGCTGCCACCGGCACCGCGCACCGGCCGCTACCTAGGGTCGCGTACGTCCCGGAGGACGGAGACCGGACGCCCGTGCGGGTCGGGCACGCTGGCGGTCACGTTCCGCACGGTGACACCGTCGATGTGTCGTCGGTACCAGCCGTAGCCGGGTGGGGCGGTCCAGTGCCATGCCTCCGGATAGCGGCCGTCGTACTCGTCGGGTTCGACCGGAGTGGCGGCGCCGCCGGAGAGCAGGTCGAACCGGATGTCGTCGAGCAGTACGTCGTAGATCCCGGCCGTGCCGCCGGCCTCGCGGGTGCCGGAGAGCAGCGCGGCGTTGCCGAGGTGGTTGGCGGGGCGGCCGTCGGCGATCCCGGTGGCGGTGATGTCCTCGAAGCGCAGCCCGCTCACCCACCTCGGGTCACGCGCCGGATGCGGCACCCCGGCGCCGTCGACCCAGACCCGGCGGCCGATCAGGACGAAGACCGCCCGGCGGATCCGGTCGACGGTGATCCGCCGGAACGTGACATCGTGGACCGCGCCGCCGTCGACGGCGGTGATCACCAGCGCGCCGATGGTGACGTTCTTGACCAGCACGTCCTCGACCACGATGCCCTGGAACACGCCGTGGCTGGCGGTGCCGAGCTTGACCCCGTTGGCCCGGGTGGAGGCGCCGACGGTGGAGAGTCGCACCACGGCACCCCGCACACCGTGGCTCGGTGATTCCGGCTGCACCTGGGCGCTGTCCGTCGGGTGGGTCTTGAAGCAGATCGCGTCGTCGTCGGCGAATACCGCGACCCGCTCGACGAGCAGGTCGTGGCTGTCGACGATGTCGATGCCGTCCCGACCGCCGACGATGCTGCTGTCGATGTCGACGTCCGCGATGGTCAGTCCGTCGATCTCGGTCGGCACCAGTCCCCAGGCACCGGAGTCCTTGAGGTGGATGTCGCGGATCGTGACGTCGGTGCCCCGGGCCAGATAGACGGCGGCCGGGCCGGTCCGCTCCGGCGTCAACCCGGTCCACGGCGGGTTCCGGCCGTCGCCGTCGACCACCCCGCCGCCGGTGATCAGCAGGTTGTCGGCGCGGTGCGCGAAGAGCAGGGCCCGCTGCACCAGCCCGCCGACGAACGGCGGATTGTCGGCGCCGCCCCGCAACGGCGGATAGGCGGCCTCGTCCCGGCTGCCCAACAGTTTCGCGTCCGGGGCGACGAAGAACGTCAGGTCCGACTTCAGGCGTACGGTGCCGGACCGGAAGACCCCGCCGGCCAGCAGTACGGTGCCACCGGCCGGGGTGGCGTCGACGGCCCGCTGGATCGCCGGACCGTCGTTGGTGACTCCGTCGGCGACGGCCCCGTGATCGCGTACGTCCACGACGGTGCCGGCCGGGACGGGCAGCGGGTTCTGGTGCACGAGTACCCGGTCGACGAGCAGGGTGCCGGTCTGGCCGGTGCCGACGGCGAACCACAGCCGGCCGATGTCGGCGGCGGCCGGATCCCGGAACGCGTACCTGGTGGGTGCGGCGGTGCTGCCGCCGGTGGGGTGGCGCCGGCCGTCGACGTACGCGGTGAACTGCCGGGCGGAGACGTCCAGCACCAGCCGGACGGTGTACCACTCGCCGGGGCGGACGCCCGAGACCAGCACATGGTTGGCGCTGCCGGTGACGAGTTGCAGGTGCCCGTTGCTGAACTGGAGCGCCGCCGCCGTACGCCCGTCCGCGCTCTGCGCGTAGAGCGCGACCTTGACCCCGGCGGTCTCCTCGGTACGCAGGTTCGCCAGCACGTTCACCGTGCCACCCTGGGCGGGAAAGCTGCGTACCGCGCCGACCTCGCCGGAGGTGCCGGTCTTGGCCAGCCGCAGGCTGCGGTCCTCGACACTCGGCACCGCGGCGACAGCCGGGGTGCCGCCGGTGCTGGTCAGCGTGTAGCCGGGCGGCGGTGGTCCGCCGACCGGCGTCTCGTCGAACAGGTCGAACGCCTGGTAGGACACGGTCGGATCGGGCACCCGGCGCAACGAGACGTTGTCGACGTGCAGGATTCCGGGATAGCCGGCGCCGATGCCGAAGGTGAGCCTGCCGACGTCGGCGGTGGGCTGCCGGAACGGCGCGTCGGCGAGCAGTCGCGCCCCGTCGACGTAGAGGTCGAACCGCTGCGGCCCGGTACGCAGCACCACCCGGACGGCGTACCAGCGCTGGGCCGACGCCGGGGCGAGGACCGTGCCGGGGCCGGCGACGTGGAACCGGCCGTCCCGGATGGCGATGCTGGCCGCCGGGGTACCGGTGGAGCCGGCGACGTAGAGCACGTTGAACCAGCCGGTGGCCCGGTCGACCCGGACTCGGGCCGCCGCCTCCACGGTGCCGGCGAGCGGGTTCGCGGCGCTGCGTTCGGCGGCCACGCCGGCCGCCGTACCGGACCTGGCGATCCGCAGGCTCCGGTCGGTCTGGTCGGGCAGTGCCGCGACGCCGACGGTGCCACCGGAGGTGTCGGCGCCCCAGCCGGCCGGAACGCTGCCGGTGCCGGCGTCGTTGAAGTGCTCGCTCACCGCGCTCGTCGCACCCGGCCCGGCCGCGAGCGGCACCCCGGCGGCGGCGGACGGCACCCCAGCGGCGACGTGCGGCACCGGCGTGGCGACGTCCGGCGCCGGTGCCGCGACGTGTGGCAGGCGTGCCGTCAGGGCGGCGCCGGTGGTCGGTTCGACCGGGTGCGGCGGGTGACCGGCCAGCAGAGGCACCAGAACCAGGGCGATCGAGAGGCGCACGGCCCGGGACTGTAGCCGATATGGAGCCGTCGGGCGGTCCTGGTGCCCGGCTGACGGGTCCCGCTTGGACGGGCTCTGCCCCGGGGAGGTTCGTCGACGCCACGGGATCCGGGTGATTGCTGGAGAACACTGGAACTTGTACTCTCCGGCTCGTGGCCGGGTCCGTGGAAGTGCTGGAAGGCAGGGTCGACGCCCGCCGAGCCGAGATCCGCCGCGCGGTGCCGGCCCGCGACCCGGGCCCGCGCCGCGCGGTGCCGGCCCGGCTCCGCGCCGAGCCGCTGCCGACGGCGGCGGGAGCGGGAGCGGCGGTCGGGGCGGTGTGAGTACCCTGACCGCGCTGGCCCGGGCCGAGGCGGTGGCGGCCGGGCGCGCCCAGCGGATCACCACCGTGCGCCACCTGCACGTAAGCGACCGGCCGCTGGTCTTCATCCCGCTGAGCATGGCCGGCGAGGCGAACGCGCCGCTGGCCGCACTGGTCGGCGACGACCCGGCCGCGCCGACGCTGCTGGTGGTGCCGCAGCCGCGTAACCGGGACCAGCGGTTCGGCTTCGCCGCCGAGCTGGCCGAGGTGCTGCTGCCCTATCTGGACAGCTTCCGGGGTGTCACCGAGGCGGTCACGGCCAACCGGGGCAGGGAGGTTCGCTACCGGTACGTCGACGCGCCGCAGGTACTGGTGCCCAACTCGGCCGGGATCGGCTTCGTCCGGCTCTTCGGGCGGTCGACCCGGTTCCGGCGTACCGACGGGGACTATCCGGTGCACCCGTCGGTGCCGCTGCTCGGGCAGTGGCTGACGTTCCTGGCCGACCGGGCCGAACATCCCGGCTCGGGAATGCTGCTGGCGATGACCGAGGCGCTCGGACTGCACTGGGCGACCGGGCAGTCCGCGCTTGAGGACGCGCACCTGGCGGCGTTGCTGGCCTGGATCGACCCGGTCGACGGGCGCACCGGTGCCGACGCGGCCGCGGCGGCCGAGGACCCGCTGCGCTGGCCGCCGGCCGGGCCGGTCACCGACCCGACCTTCGACAACGAGATCCTGGCGCCGGCGATGACCGGCTACGAGGAGGCGGCGGCGAGTGGCGACGAGGCACTTCGGTCCCGGGCTCTGGGCGTACTCGAAGAAGCCGTGCGGTCGCAGCTTCGGCCGACCTGGGAGCTGATGTGGCGGGGCGTGGCGCTGCTCCGGGGACTGCCGGCCGGGGCGCGGGTGGCCGGTCGCTGGGCCGAGGACCGGGACGTGTTCGGCAATTTCGCGCTCTATGTGGACGGTGGCGGCCATCCGCAGCCGCGCCGCGACGGGGCGGTCAACGCGGCGCACCGGCTGCACCGGCTGGAACGGGCGGCACAGTCGTACGCCGTGCAGCGCGCCTACGACGACCCGCTGGTGATGGCCGATCACCGGCTGACCGGGGAGGCTTTCGTCGGTGAGGTGACGCTGGCGGCCCCGAACCGGATCGACGACAGCGGGAAGCGGCGGGTGCTGCGGCCCCGGATCCAGGTGACGACGGCGGACGTGGTGCTGGTGCCGGTGGGGACGGTGCTGCACTCGCCGAACCGGCCGGGGCAGCGGGCCCGGGTCGTCTTCGTCACACCTGATCCGGCCTCGGGGCGGAACGACGTGGTGCTGGAGTTGTCGGGTGGGTTGGGGCGGTCGCTGACCCCGGCGCCGGGGAGCGTGCCGGAGCTGGGGGACCGGCTCTGCTACACGACGCTCTCCGACTCCTTCATGCCGCCGGGGGAGTTCCCGAGCCGGGACGAGACGCCGTGGACCCACGGCGGGCCGCCGCAGGCGTACGAGGAGCCGGTCGCGCCGAGCGCCGACGACGCCCGGGAGGAGTGGTCGTGAGTTCTGCTCCTCCTGGCCTGTTCGTGCCCGGTGGTGGAGCTGTGCTGCCCGGTGGTGGAGCTGGACGGTTGGCGCTGCCGCCGGGTGAGGCGGCCCGGCGGGTGGTCGAGGAGGTGCTGGCAGACCTGCGGAACGGGGACCACCGGGGGGTGGTGGTCGACTCGCCCCCGGGGGCCGGGAAGTCGACGCTCGTGGTGCGGGCGGCGGGCGAGCTGGCCGAGGCGGGCGAGCCGCTGATCGTGATCGCCCAGACCAACGAGCAGGTCGACGACCTGATCGACCGGCTGGCGCGGGCGAAGCCGGAGCTGCCGATCGGGCGGCTGTCTGCGAACGAGTACACGGCGACGGACCGGATCAGGAACTATTCGACGGTCCGGGTCGCGGCGAAGGTCGCGGACCTGGGCGGGTCGTCCGTGATCATCGGTACGGCGGCCAAGTGGGCGCTGGTCTCCGAGGGACGCTGGCCGTGGGCGATCGTGGACGAGGCGTACCAGATGCGGTCCGACGCCCTGCTGCGGGTGGCCGGCCGGTTCGACCGGGCGTTGTTCGTCGGTGACCCCGGGCAGCTGGATCCGTTCTCGACGGTGGAGACGGAACGCTGGACCGGGCTGACCTGGGATCCGATGCAGTCGGCGGTGGCGGCGCTGCTGCGGCACAACCCGGACCTGCCGGTACACCGGTTGCCGGTCTCGTGGCGGCTGTCGGCCTCGGCCGCCCCGGTGGTGGCCGAGGCGTTCTATCCGTTCACCGGCTTCTCGGCCGGGACTACTGCTGCTCAGCGATCTCTGTCTTTTGCGACGGCCGGGTTCGGTGGCGGGCCGGTGGACGAGGCGTTGGAGCTGGCGGCGGCTGGTGGGTGGGCGTTGTACGAGCTGCCGGCCCGGCACACACTGCGGACGGATTCGGAGGCGGCGGACGCCTGTGCGCGGTTGGCGTTGCGGGTGTTGGAGCGGGGTGCGGTGGCGGTGTCGGAGCGTGCTCCCGAGGGTGTTCCGGTGACCGCTGACCGGATCGCGGTGGGGGCGGCGCACCGGGACCAGGTGGCGGCGGTCCGGGCGCGGCTCGGGGCGGCCGGCGCGGGGATCACGGTGGACACGGCGAACCGGTTGCAGGGGCGCGAGTACGACGTGGTGATCGTGCTGCATCCGCTGTCGGGGCGGCGGGACGCCACCGCGTTCCACCTGGAGGCGGGGCGGTTGTGTGTGCTGGTGTCGCGGCACCGGCACGCGTGTGTGGTGGTGGCGCGGGCGGGGATCGCCGAGCTGCTGGACGCCCATCCGTCGACCGAGCCGGTGCACCTGAACGTACCGGTCAGGTTCCCCGACGGCTGGGAAGCCAACCAGTCGGTGCTGGCACATGTCGCGAGCCGTCCAGCGCGCGCTTGACTTCGGTACGGCGGAGGCGAGCTGGCCTCAGGCCGCGATACTCCGGGCAGTCGCATAGACGTCCGGTGGGAGCGGACTGTCGAGCCGCCACAGCACCCGCATCGGTCGACTGCCGGTGTGCGAGTCGTAGGTCATTCGGCCGGCATACAAGTACGGCGGCGCGCCGAGGTCGCCGTCCCGGACCTTCGTCTCCCGCACGAAGAGATGCACGGTCGACCCGATCTCGGCATGGCGGATGTACCGCTGTCCGGTCGGAGACGCCGCCGACGTGGTGCTCTGCGACTCCCATTGGAAGAACTCGTCGGTGATGGCTCGGTCGGCGTACATGGTGGTGGGAGAATAGTGGTGCTCAGACTTGCGGAGCGTGACGAAAAAGAGATCGGCCTGCTCTTCCGGGACCCACTTGACGCCCTCGCGAAGCTGGGTCGGGTTGGGTACGCCGAAGCCGGCACAGGCTTCGTCACGGCTGTATCGGGCGTGCACTCGTAGCGGGACGGTCGCCGAGACCGGTCCGGGCGTGAGCCGGTGGATGCGGTCTTCCAGCACGTCAGCCAGCTGGACGAGTTCGTCGCACCGGTCGGAGTGCGCCCAGAGTCGCCGCAGCCCTTCCTCCGTGCGATCGAGCGGGATCTTGTTGCCCCACAACATGATGTGCAGAAGGTTTGCCAATCGTCCACCGCTCGGGCGTCGCTTGGCGGCGACCCGGCGAAGCATGGCGAGGCGGTCCGGGTCGTCCAGGTGCAGCATGCGACCGATGGCGGCGCCAAGGGCTACGTCATCTGATCCGACAGGGCCATCGCACAGGCCGGCTCGGCGACGGAGCCCGGTCCAGCCGCCGAGGCTCTTGCGACGGTAGATGTCATCCAGCTCCAGGCCGGTCTCGCGCAGGAAGTCGGCGAGGCTGACATCTCCGAGCTCCTGTAGCTCCTTGCTGAGGTAGGCCGTCGAGGTGGGCAGCGCGGCCTTGATGTTGGCCAGGACGATGTCCTTTGCTACCCGGTCGAGTTCGATGTGACAGCCGCTGGGCAGGTGAGGGAAGTCGTCTGCGACAGCCTGGGGCAGTCCTCGGCGGCTGACGCCGGTCAGTGCCCGCCATCGGAGGTCGAAGCGGAAGTTGGCGTGCTGACCGCCGATGAAGTCGAGCACGGTAAGGCAGCCTTTGCCCTCGTCAAGACGCAGGCCCCGACCGAGCTGCTGAAGAAAGATCGTCGCGCTCTCGGTGGGGCGCAGCATCAGGATCGTGTTGACCATAGGCAGGTCGACGCCCTCGTTGAACAGGTCGACGGTGAAAAGAACCCGCAGCTCGCCTCGGCGGAACTGGTCGATCAAACGCCTGCGTTGATCTGTGTCGAGGCGCGAGGTCACGGCTGCGGACCGTACCCCGGAACGATCGAACGACTCGGCCATGCGCTCGGCGTGGACGACGCTGACGCAGAAGGCCAATGCCCGCATCTGCGCGACATCCACCTTGTCGCGTACGGCTCGCAGGATCTTCGAGGTGCGCGCCTGGTTGCCGGTGTAGAGCCCGCTCAGCTCACTTGGGTCATAGCCCTGGCCGCGCCGCCAGCGCAGCGTCGACAAGTCGACGTCGTCATGCAGCCCGAAGTATTGAAAGGGTGCCAGGAGTTGTCGTTCGAGCGCTTCCCACAGGTGCAGCTCGACTGCTGTTCGTCCGTCGAACCAGCGACGCACGTCGCCGCCGTCCGCCCGGTCCGGTGTCGCGGTCAGGCCGAGGAGCACCCGGGGTTCGAGCCGTTTCAGGACGCGGGAGTACGTGGGTGCTTCGGCGTGGTGGAACTCGTCGACGATCACCATGTCAAACCGGTTGGGTGGCAGGTCTCCGTCGCCGAGCCGGTGCAGGGATTGGATCGAGGCGAAGACGTGCCGCCAGTCGCGTGGTTTCTCGCCCCCGACCAGCACCTCGCCGAAGCTGCCCTGGTGCAGTACTTGCCGGAAGACCGAGCGGCTCTGTCGGAGGATCTGCTCCTGGTGTGCGATGAAGAGCAGGCTGTCAACCTTGCGGTCGTTCCGGAGACGGCGGTAGTCCAGGGCGGCGACCACCGTCTTGCCGGTGCCAGTGGCCATTACCACCAGGTTGCGGTGGCGGCCGTGGACCAGTCGCTCGGCTTCGAGGTCGGCGAGGATTTCCCGCTGGTAACCGTACGGGTGGACGTCGATGTTCGTGATCTCGATGTCGGCCTCGGCGGTGTCGATCAGCCGGTGAACGCGCGGGAGCCGTTGCCGGCGTTCATGCCGTAGAGCCTGACGGAGCCGGTCGCCATGCTCCGCCGGGTCGTACGCCTCAAAGGCCGGATCGTTCCAGTAGTCGGTGAACGTCGCCTCGAAGGTGTTGGTGACATGTGGCTGCTCAAGACTGGAGACCCGGACATTCCACTCCAGGCCGTCGACCAGAGCTGCGCGGGACAGGTTAGAGGAGCCGACGTACGCGGTGACGACCCCACTGGCCCGGCGAAAGAGCCAGGCTTTGGCGTGCAGCCGGGTGGTCTTCGTCTCGTACGACACCTTGACTTCGGCGCCCAGTTCGGAGAGCCGATCCACTGCGCGTTGGTCAGTAGCGCCGAGGTAGGTCGTGGTGATGACTCGGAGACGGCCGCCCCGAGCGATCAACTCCCGGACGGATCGTTCCAGCATGCGTACGCCGTACCAGGTGATGAAGGCGCAGAGCAGGTCGACATGGTCTGCCGAGGCCATCTCGGCGTTGACCTCATGGCCGATGCGTGGCTGATGCCGCCCGTTGACCAGGAGAGCGCCGGTTGACAGCGGAGTGGTAGGCCGGACGGGGAACTGCGGCGCGGCTGGTGGTGTCGGAGGCTGCGCAATGGCCGTGAGGAGCTGCCGGTGCGCCTCAGCCAGCTGGTCATCGTTCCCGACCGCTCGCGGCTCGATGTCGGCGATGCGCTCGGCGATGCGGTTGGCCATCTCGATCTGCCTGGCGAGTCGCTCGCTGTCGCTGCCGCCGACGGAGCGCAGCGCGCGTTGGACCAGGGTGGTGATATGCCGTGCCAGCACGACGTGGGCATCCGCTGGGTCAAGGTCGGCTCGTTCGACCAGTTCCGGATCGAAGGCCCGAAGCTTGCTCGCGAGCCTGTTGGTGATGAGGTGTTCGTAGATGCCCCGCGCCAGCTCCGTCACCTCGGAGAGGCTAGCGGCTCGTCCGTTGCGTTGGATGGACTCGTAAGATAGGCACCGCTCATGGCAATGGAATACGTGCTGTACGCCTCCGCCGACCTGGCGGCCGAAAAGCTTCGGACTTTCATCGCGAATGCCACCGGCGGCGAGGTCCTGGGCAACTTCGTCCGGTGTGACGCGCTTGACGTGACCGCTCGCGAGGAAGATCCGGACGAGCTGTCGCCGGCGCCAACATCCTCGGCTTCGACCATCGGGTGACCGCGACGTTTCGGTTGTCGAACCGGGCCACCGAAGACGCGCGTGACGATGCCACCCGGGCGATGATCCGGGTGGTACTGGCGTTCTTCAACGACTATCCGGCGTACGGCTTGCTGCTGTACAACGGCGAGCGGATCATCCTGCAGCGGGTGCAGGGCCCCGGTGGGATCGACAGCGACTGGGAGGACTGGGCAGAGATGTCCGGTATGCGGCAGTTGGTCGCCGGCCTGGAGAGTCGCCGCCTGCCGCAGCCCCTGCTGTAGCTCCGGCAGAGACGGCAACCCCGGCCGGTGGGGGTTGCCGGCGCGGCGTCCAGTGCCGCGAGCTGTGCAGAAACTTAAGGGTTGCGGCGCCAGCGCACGGCGTGGGAGCACCGCCTGGACCGCCTCGGCGCGGTCCTCGACGACCAGAAGAAGGAGCCAGGATCATGACCGGACACTCGGTGAAACACAGCACGTTCATGCTGGAGCGGACCTACGCCGCCGCACCCGCCGCGGTCTTCGCGGCTTGGTCCGACCGCGACACGAAGGCGAAGTGGTTCGCGGCCGAGGACGACCGCTACACGCTGGACTTCCGGGTCGGCGGCACCGAGGCCGTACACGGCAGCGTCCCGGCCGACCTCGTCGCGCGGAGCGAATACCACGACATCGTCCCCGGCGAGCGCATCGTCTACACCACCGCCCTGTTCGGTGACCGGGTCCTCTCGACCGTGTCGCTGACCACTGTGCAGTTCGCCCGCGACGGTGACGGGACGCGCCTGGTGCTCACCGAACAGGGCACCTTCCTGGACGACCAGGAACAGCCCGGGTGGCGCGAGCAGGGCACCGGTGACTGGTTGGACGCCCTCGGCCGGCACGTGGCCCAGCGATGACGGCGGACAGCGAGCGGCAGATTCGCGAGCTGCTGGAGGCCAGGACCCGCGCCTTCGGCCGCCGCGATGCCGGCACGGCGGCCACCGCCTACCACGAAGACCTTGTGCTGTACGACGCGGTCGGCCCGTTCGTCCGCTGCGACGAGGATCCGACCGGCCGGCTGGAGAGGTGGATCGCGTCGTACCGCACGGCAATTGGGCACGAGATCTGCGACCTGGAGGTCACCGCCGGACCCGATCTGTAAGTTCGCCGACCCACCTGCCCCGGAATCGCCGCCACCATCCCGGCCTGTCACCGGGCGGCGCCCCGTCGACAGCACGGAGCAGGACCAGCAGCCCCGCAACGGCGGTTACTGGTGAGCGCGGCGAACTGGGTGATCCACCTGCCGACCACCCTCACCGAGCGGCAGGCGGCCGTCGAACTGCTCGTCGCGCTGCGCACCTCCCTGGCACATATGCCCGTACTCGACTTCGGGGAGGCGACCGTGTCGGAGGAGGACGAGCAGTCGACGCGTACCCGAATCTGGTGTGACGCCCCGATCGGCGAGCCCCGCGCCGGCGCCGGCAGCCGGCGCTGCGAGCGGCTGGTCGACCACCCCTGACCCTGCGCCGCCCACTAACGGCGACCGACGTGCCCCTCGAAGTCGGCCGAGACGTCGTGGTGGCTGACCCGCTCGTCCCAGCGGGTCAGCACCCGCCGGGCCGGCTCCGCGACGACAGCCCGCTCCGGATCCTCTCCGGCGAACGCGCGTACGTCGTCCATGCTGGCGAAGAAGGTGAGCGAGGTGAACAGGACCTCGTCGCCGTCCTGTCGGCGCAACAGACGGGCACCGGAGAAGCCGGGGACCTGCTGGAGGTGTTCGGCGACCTCGGACCGGTAGTGACGCTCGTAGTCGTCCGCCGTCGCCACCGGAGCCCATCCCTGCCACATCCGCGCGATCATCGTCGCCACCCGTTCCTTCCCGAGCCGTCAATGCCGGTGCCATCCAACACGGTGCCTGTCCAGCCGTGCCGACCATCCCGGTGCGTCGATGGCGAAATGTGCCAGGATAGTCGTACATGGATGTCTGGGCTGCGGGAGGACCTCGGTGGCGTTCTGGCGCGTCATGGACCGTGTCCGGCTCGAAGCCGGGCACGTCCTCGACCGCCCGTCCGCGCAGGGTATGCACAGCATCCAGTACTGCGAGACCGCCCGGATCGCGATCCGCCCGGCGCACGGCAAGGCGGCCCAGTCGATCCACTGCGGACATTGCGGACAGCTCGTCCCGTTCACCGTCTTCTCCGTCGCGTTGACCCGGTGGCGTCGCTGCTACGCCTACGGGTTGGGTGTCGCCCTGCTGGGTGTCGCCGTGCTGCTCTACGGCGTCGGCATCGACGCGGTCGTCGGGGCCGACAACCCGGTGTGGCCGCTGCTGCTCGCCGGTGCGGAGACGACCCTGATCGTGCTGGCCGGCACGGTGCTCGGCTACGCCGCCGTGTTCGAGCACGGGGTCCGGTCACCGCTGCTCTGGCGCGGCGGCGGAGTACCCCGCGACGGGCACCTGGCGATGGTCGACCCGCACCTCGGCCGGAAGCCGTCGGCCCGCGACGGCCGCCTGGTCCCGTCGGTCCACCACCATCCGCCGGACGAGTATCCGAGAAGGTCGGGTTGCGCCTGAACGACGGGAGCCCGTGCCGGAACCCCTTCGTGCAGGTCAACTGCCGGTCCGGCTCGGCAGGCCGGTGAAGCCGCGATGAAACGGCTACCTGCTCCACTGGCGACGGCAGGTCGGTTCGTCGTTCGAGCGTGACACCAGATGAAGCGTCAGACAGAGGGAGTTCTGTGGTAGCCAGGCGAACGTTGTTGAGAGGTACGGCCGCGGTCGGAGTGTCGGCGGTGACCGGTGGCGTGCTGGCGGGCGCTTCGGCCGGGCCGGCGTCGGCCGGCGGCACCGGGGGAGGGCACCAGCCGTGGCGGACGGGTCTCTCCCGCCTGCACGACGCCATGGCGGCTCGGGTCGCGCAGGGCAAACTCGTCGGGCTCGTCTATCTCGTCGCCCACCGGGGCGCGGTGCACGTCGGAACGCTCGGATCCCTGGCGCCGGACGGCGCCAAGCCGATGCGGCGTGACACGCCGTTCCGGATCGCCTCGATGACTAAGCCGGTCGTCGCGGCGGCGGCGATGATGCTGGTGGAGGAGGGCCGGCTCGCGCTGCACGAGCCGGTCGACCGGCTGCTTCCCGAGCTGGCCGGTCGGCGCGTGCTCAGCCGGGTCAACGGGCCGCTCGACCAGACCGTTCCGGCGTCGCGCCCGGTCACCGTCGAAGACCTCCTGACCTTCCGGCTGGGCCATGGGCTGATCTTCGAACCGAGTTTCCAGCCGCCGTACCCGGTGATCGAGGCCGCGAAGGAAATGCGGCTGGTGATGGCGGAGCCGGATCCACGCACACCGCACGGGCCGGACGAGTGGATCCGGCGCTTCGGCACCCTGCCGTTGATGCACCAGCCCGGCGAACGCTGGCAGTACAACACCGGGTCGCTCGTGCTCGGTGTGCTTGTCGCGCGGGCCTCGGGGCGACCGTTGCAGGAATTCCTGCGCGAGCGGCTGTTCCGGCCGCTGGGCATGCGACACACGGGATTCTCTCTGCCGGCCGCCGACGCGCGCCGGATGCCCGGCCTCTACGCGGCGGACCCGGCGACCGGACAGTTGCGGCTACAGCCGGTCTCGCTGCCGCAGGAGTGGACCCGGCCGCCCGCGTTCCCCTCCGGCGCCGCTGGGCTGGTGTCGACCATCGACGACTACCTGGCGTTCAGCCGGATGCTGCTCGACGGGGGCGTCCGGCACGGCCGGCGCCTGCTCTCGGCGGAATCGGTCCGACTGCTGACGACCAACCACCTGACGCCGCAGCAGCTCGCCTCGGCCGGGACGTACCCGCTGATGGGACGCGGCTGGGGCTACGGCATGGGGGTCACCGTCGTGCCGGACGAGATTTCCGAGCCGGGCCGCTACGGCTGGGAGGGCGGCTACGGCACCGCCTGGTTCAACGACCCGAACCGGGACCTGATCGCGATCGCGCTGACCCAGACCGTCGACTTCCTCTCCGACGGCGGGTCCGACGAGTTCCAGCGGCTGGCGGCGGCAGCCTGCGTACGAAGTTGACGGTCCGAGGGTCCTGACGGTCCGCCGAGTCGGCACGTACTGTCGGCGGACCGTCCCGGGATCCGAGGAGACGTCCATGGCACAGCAGCCGAGCCGGCGCGACTTCCTCCAGGGCGCCGGACTTGTCGGAGCCGGGCTGGTCAGCGGCGGCACCGCCGGAGCGCTGCTGCCGCCCGCCACCCTCGCCTGGCAGCGGCTCGGCGGCGACGACGAGTCCGGCACCGACCCCGGCTCACCCCGGTTCACCATCGCCGTCATCCCGGACACCCAGTATCTCTTCGACGGTGAGCGGAGCGACCCGGAGCCGCTGGCCGCGACGCTACGCTGGATCGTGGCGCACCGGGCGGAGCGGAACATCGTCTTCACCGCCCACCTCGGCGACATCGTGCAGAACGGCGCCCCCGCCGAGCTGGCCCGAGCCGGCGAGGTCTTCGGGATCCTCGACCGGCACCGGGTGCCGTACAGCGTGCTGGGTGGGAACCACGACGTCGACCCGTCCCGCACCGACGACGTACGCGGGCCGAGCGGCTATCTGGAGGTCTTCGGGCCGCACCGGTTCCGCCACCTGCCGACGTACGGCGGTGCGACGCCGGACGGCTACAACACGTACCACGTCGTCCCCGCCGCCGGGCGGGACTGGCTGCTGCTGGCGCTGGACTGGCGGCCGTCGGACGGCACCCTCGACTGGGCCCGGTCGGTGCTGGCGGCGCATCCGGGCAGCCCGGCGATCCTGACCACGCACGAACTGGCCGACGCCGACCACACCGGCGCCACCTGGCTCGCCGGGCACGGCCAGCGGCTCTGGGACCGGCTGGTCCGGGACAGCGACCAAATCTTCCTCAGCCTGAACGGGCACTACTGGCCGCCGGGCCGGCTGGTGCTGCGCAACTCCGCCGGCCGGGACACGCACGTGCACGTCACCAACTACCAGGACAGGTACTACGGCGGCAGCGGGATGCTCCGGCTCTACTCGTTCGACCTGGCCCGGAACACCGTCGACGTCGAGACGCTCTCGCCGTGGATCCTCGGGCAGCCGCCGCGGGAGCGTACCGCGCCGGCCCGGCGGGAGGTCGAGCTGACCGACCCGGCCAACCGGTTCAGCCTGGCCGTCGACTTCGCCGAGCGGTTCGCCGGCTTCGCCCCGGTCACCCGCCGCCCGCCGCGCGGACCGGCCACCGTGGTCGGCGACGGGATCGTGGCGTACTGGCGCTTCGACCAGCGGCCGGACGGCGAGGCGGTGCCGGAGAGCTTCCGGATCGACGACCTCTCCGGCCGGGGCAATCCGCTGACCCGGGTCAGCCTGCCCGGCAGCGGGCCGGCGGCGCTGCGCTGGTCGGCCGAACACCACGCCGACCAGCCGGCGCACGCCAGCCTGTTCTTCACCGGCGGCAGTCGACCACCCCGGGGTGGCTACCTGCGTACCGTCGACGGCGCCCCGCTGAACGCCGCCACGTTCCCGCACGGCTACACCGTCGAGGCGTACCTGAAACTGCCGCCCGACGTCCGGGAAACCGACTCGGCCGGGATGTGCGTGCTGAGCCGCGCCGGCACCGGCCGGGACGTCGGCAAGACCGGGGGCGACCCGGCGGAGCCGGTCGCGCTGCTCGGCTTCTCCGCCGGGATGGCGTTGAGGTGGGCGGTCTTCCCGGTCGGACTCGACGGCATCGTCGCCAACTGGAGCCACGAGCTGCGGCCCGGCGAGTGGGTGCACGTCGCCGTGGTGAACGACGGCCGGCTCAGCACTCTCTACGTCGACGGCGCCCGGTTGCTGCGCAACCCCACCACCCCGGCGTCCGGGCTGGCCACCGCCGGCGAGCCGTGGCTGGTCGGGGCGTACCACCGGGACCGGGTGGTGTGGCAGGGCTTCTACGGGTGGATCGGGGACATCCGGATCGCGGACCGGCCACTGCCGCCCGACCGCTTCCTGCTGGCCTGACCTCCACCAGCGCCCGGACCCACCAGCGCCCGGACCCAGCAGCGCCTGGACCCCTGTCGGCGACCGCACGCTGCCGGGGTGGACGACCGATAGAGTCGGACGGCGTGGCCGAGGAGACGAGTCGGGTCCGGATCGAGCCGTGGAGCGAGGACGACCTCGACCTGCTCCGCCGGATCAACACCCCGGAGATGAAGCGGCACCTGGGCGGCCCGGAGACCGAGCGGCAGCTCCTCGCCCGGCACGAACGCTACGTCCGATCCGGTGGTACCGGCCCGGGTTGCATGTTCCGGGTGGTCGCCCTGCCGGACGGCACACCGGTCGGCAACGTCGGCTACTGGGAGCGTGTCTGGCACGGCGAGACGGTCTACGAGATGGGCTGGAACATCCTGCCGGCGTACCAGGGGAGGGGGCTGGCCACGGCCGCGCTGCTGGCGGTGGTGGAGGTGGCCCGCGCCCGGCGGAGGCACCGGTACGCCCACGCCTATCCCTCGGTCGGGAACGCCGCCTCGGAACGCGGTCTGCCGCAAGGCCGGTTTCGAGCTGCTCGGCGAGACCGACTTCGAGTTCCCGAAGGGGCGGCTGATGCGTTCCAACGACTGGCGACTCGACCTCACCGGCGTCCGGGCTGGCTGACGTCGCGCGCTGCGGCCCGGTCGGATCGCGCGTAACGTCCTGCTGGTGCACCGGTCCCGGACCTACGCGGTCATCATCGACATCCCGGAAGCCGAGGTCGGCGCCGGCTCGGCCTTCTGGTCGGGGGTGTTCGGCACACCGGCCCGGCCGGAGCCGAACGAGCCGGAGTTCAGGTCGCTGCGCGGCGCGATCCCCGGCCTGGTGACGGCGATCCAGTCGGTCGACGCCGACGCCCGCTACCACCTCGACATCGAGACCGACGACGTCGCCGCCGAGGTCGCCCGGCTGGTCGCGCTCGGCGCGACCGAGGTGGCGATCTGGCAGGAGTGCCACGTGCTCCGCGCGCCCGGCGGGCACCTGCTCTGCGTGATTCCGGTGCAGAGTGATCCCGAGGTGTTCCGCGCCGAGGCGCGGAGCTGGCCGGACCAGCCCGCCGATTCGGACAGTTCAGATAGTTTGGACAGTGCGCGCTGAGCGGACGGCGCGGCGCCGACAGCCCGGAGCAGCCGGCGCCCGGGTCGGGACAGGGCAGCACCGGGCGGCGCTGTCGACCCTCGGGAGTGGTGACTGCGCCGGATGGGCGGCGGCGCCCCTGCCGGTCGGCCGGGCGCCACCGCGCGATGGTCAGCCGACCGTTGCCGGGGTCTTCTCCTCGACAGCTGCCGCCACGGCCGGCGCCTGCGCCTCCACGGCGGCCGGCGCCTGCGCCTCCACCGCGGCCCGCTTACGGGCCCGATGTGCCGCGACGTGCGACCGGGTGGCGCAGCGCTCCGAGCAGAACCGGCGGCAACAGTTGGACGAGGTGTCCAGATAGACGTTGCCGCACCGGTCGTCGGCACAGACACCGAACCGGGAACTGCCGTACTCGCACAGCCAGACCGACAGGCCCCAGACGGCACCGGCGAGGAACTCGGCGCTCACCGAGGCACCCCGACTGGTGACGTGCATGTGCCAGTCCTTGGCGTCGTGCCCGGAGATGCGTGGCTGGACGGGAAAGATCTCCAGAAGCGAATTCAGCTCGGTCACCGCGTCGGCGTCCCGTCCCGAGGAACCGAATTCGAAGACGTCCCGCAGGCGCTTCTGCGCGCGCCGGAAGGCGGCGACGTCCCGTTCGGTCACCTCGTCGCGCATCCAGCCGTGCTCGTCGGTGAAAACGGCCCGCAGGTCGTCGAGATCGTCGAGTCGTGCGTTGACGAGATCGACCCCGGTCCGGGCGTACGCGTCGAAGTTCACCCGACAACCGTAGACGACTTACGGCTCCCGTGGTGCGTCCACGTAGTGAGGAAGGAACCGCGCGTAGCCGTCGGTGATCAGGCTCCGGCTCTCCCGCAGTCCGGCGCCGGCCGCCTCGCCGGCCACCACCCAACTGCCCAACACAAGGTGATTATCCGAAAACGACGGTAACGCCCGGAATTGTTGGTAACACCATCGCTCGTCGCCGTATATGCCTGGATTATCGATCTCTCCGTCGGCGGTCACGATCCGGACCGAACCGCCCTCCCGGCCCAGCAGCGGCTTCACGACGTACTCAGGCATTCCCCGGGGCGAATCGAGGTACGCCGGCAGCAGGTACGGGTGGTCGGGATAGAGCTCCCAGAGCACGGCCAGCAGCGCCTTGTTGGACAGCAGCAGCTTCCAGGCCGGCTCGATCCAGGTGGTCGGGGTACCCGGATCCAGTGCCGGGCGGCCGTACGGCTCGGCGAGCATCCACTCCCAGGGATAGAGCTTGAAGCAGGTGAGGATCGGCGGACTCACCCCGTCCGGACCGGGCGGGCCGGTGAACCGGCGGCCGTCCCAACCGATCTGGAGCATCGGCAGCAGCTCGGTCTTCAACCCCGCCTGCCGGGCCGTCTCGGCGAGATAGCCGGCGGTCATCTGGTCCTCGCCGGTCTCCTCCTCGTCCGACCAGGCGACGTGCACCAGCGGGTCGTGCAGGCCGGCGCCGATCCGCTGCCAGGCCGCGACCAGCCGCTCGTGCACGCTGTTCCACTGGTCCAGCTCGGGGCGGGTGTCCTCCAGCCAGTACCACTGGATCACCGACGCCTCCACCAGCGCGGTCGGGGTGTCCGCGTTGTACTCCAGCAGCTTCGGCGGCCACGAGCCGTCGTACCAGAGGTCGAACCGGCCGTAGAGGGTGGGCGGCTGCTCGCGCAGCGACCGGGTGACCGCGTCGGCGGCCCAGGCCGGGATGCCGAACTCGGCGAACCTGTTCCGCGCCACCACGTGCTCGGCGGCGGCCACCGACATCCGGTGCAGCTCCTCGGTCGCCTCCTCCAGCCGGAGCACCTCGTCGAGGTCGAAGGCGTAACAGGCGCTCTCGTCCCAGTACGACATGAGGCCGCCGTCCGGCAGCTCGGTGTCGGCGTAGACGAGGCCCTGGGCGCGTACCGTCGCCGACCAGTCCGGGCGAGGTGTGCTCGTCTCCCGGCGCACCGTCAGCCGCCGCAGGAGGCGAGGTGGGTGCCGAAGCCGCCCCGCTCGGGGAGCACCTCGGCCGCACCGCCGGCCGGCCTGCCGCCGGACTCGGCCGAGGCGTACGCGGCCGGGACGTGAGCGGCCGGGGCGTACTCGGCCAGGGCCAGCGAGCGGGGGCGTGGGGTGCTCGGCCGGGAGTCGCAGTCGTCGTCGTCCCCGACCTGGTTGCACCCGGAGAGGGTGACGGCGAGGGCGGTGAGCGCGCCCAGCTGCACGCTCGCGGACCGGAGACGGCGGCGCGAAACTTTTTCCACGAGATCGTTGTAACCGATCCGCGCCACTGCCGAACACCCACAGGTGTAAGGAAGGGCCCCCGCTACAGCAAAAAACGATATGCGGGGGCCCGTCCTTACACCGCGACGGCTCCGGTCGTCGGGTACGGGCAACCGGCGGGCGTTACGCTCGGCTCATGCTCCGATCGGTCATCCTCGCCGCCTCCCGGTCATCCCGGATCGAGCGGCTCGTCGAGACGGCCCCGCTGACCCGGGACGTCGTACGCCGGTTCGTCGCCGGCACCAGCACCGACGACGCGCTGCGCGCCACCCGCCAGCTCGTCGCCGACGGTCTCGCGGTCTCCCTCGACCACCTCGGCGAGGACACCGTCAGCCCCGACCAGGCCACCACCGTCCGGGACGAGTACCTGAACCTGCTCGGCGGGCTCGCCGAGGCCGGGCTCACCCCGCCGGCCGAGGTCAGCGTCAAACTCTCCGCGCTCGGCCAGAAGTTCGACGAGCGGCTGGCCCGGGAGCACGCGCACGCGATCTGCGCCGCCGCCGCGGCGGCCGGCACCACGGTCACCCTGGACATGGAGGACCACACCACCACCGACTCGACGCTGGACATCCTGGCCGAACTGCGCAAGGACTTTCCGGGTACCGGCGCGGTGCTCCAGGCGTACCTGCGGCGTACCGAGGCGGACTGCCGGGAGCTGGCGACCGCGGGCTCGCGGGTGCGGCTGTGCAAGGGCGCCTACGCCGAGCCGGAGTCGGTGGCGTTCCAGTCGGCCCGGGAGGTGGACAAGTCGTACGTCCGGTGCCTCAACATCCTGCTCTCCGGCCAGGGGTACCCGATGATCGCCACCCACGACCCCCGGCTGATCGCCATCGCCGAGGACCGGTCCCGGTGGTTCGACCGCACCCCGCAGGAGTTCGAGTTCCAGCTCCTCTACGGAGTACGCCCGGACGAGCAGGCCCGGCTCGCCGAAGCCGGCCAGACCGTGCGCGTCTACCTGCCGTACGGCACCGACTGGTACGGCTACCTGATGCGCCGGCTCGCCGAACGCCCGGCCAACCTGGCGTTCTTCGCCCGCGCCGTGGCGACCCGGAAGTAACCGGGGGACAGCACCCGGCGGGCCGCTCCCGCCCGGCGGCGGGACCCGACGGTCGGCTCCACCGGGCAGGTGCCGGTCGATGAGTTGGTCCGGCTGGGATTCGGCCGGTTTGCCTGGCATCCTCGGACGCCATGGACTTCTCCCGCGCGATGGCGGCGCTGCGTGCCGCCCTCGCCGACTCGCCCCGGGCGCAGGGCGCTGCCGACCTGGTCGAACAGCTCCTCGCCCTGGTCCGCCCGTCGATCGGCCTCGCCGTGCCGGCCCGCTCCCGCAACGGTGCGTCCGCCGGCCCGGTCGCCGGCTGGTACGGCGGGCTTCCCGGGCTGCCGGAGGGGGTGCCGTGGCCGCACCACCAGGGGCGGCCGATGACGCTGCTGGCCCGGCTCGACTGTGCCGCGCTGGCGCCGCTGCTCGGTCCGGAGTGGACGCTGCCCCGGGACGGGGTGCTGCACTTCTTCGCCGACGAGTGGGTCCACGCCGACTTCGGGGCGGATCCCGGCGACGACGGTTGCGCCGTGCTGCACGTACCCGTCGGGCAGCCGGACCGGGTCGCGCCGCCGGACGCGGTGGTGATCCCGGCGCTGCCGCTGGTCGGTGCCCCGGTGCTGGCCGCACCGGACTACGAGGACCCGGAACTGGCGCCGGTCTTCTCGACCGACCCGCCCCGGGTGATGGGCCTGGTCACCGAGATCCGCGACCGGCTGCCGACGGTCCGGCACCGGCTGCTGGGTTGGTCGGACAGCCCGGTGGCGGCGCTGCCCGGTCACCGGCCGCTGCTGTCCCTGGAGGCCGAGCAGGGCACCGCCTGGGGCGAGCTGGTCGGCGTCTCCTTCTGGCTCGAGGACCGGGACCTGGCGGCGGGCCGGTTCTCCCGGGTACGCCGGGTCCTCGACGTCGCCTGATCCGCCGGCCTGATCCGCCGGCTCGCCGCGCCGCCGATCCGCCGGCTCGCCGCGCCGCCGATCCGCCGGCTCGTCGGACCCGCCTGGGTGGACGGCCGCGCCGCGGTCGCCGGGTACCCGTGGACGCGCATCCGGCCCGCCGAGGGAACGATCTGTCGATCGTTGCCCCCGACGGACCGGATGCGTCCGCTCCGTCACCGGTCGTGGTGTCCGTTACCGGTCACCCGCCACCGGTCACCTGCCCCGATGCCGGGACTCAGGCGAAGCAGTTGTCGATCTCTTCGGTGCCGGCGCAGTTGTCCGGCCGGTTCTTGCTGATCACGGTGTCGTCGTCCACCTTGACCCTGCCGTGCTCCGCGAAGAGCCCGCCGCCCTTCTTGGTGGCGTCGTTCTCCACGATCTTGCTCTTCTTGAGTACCAGCGAACCACCCTCGACCGCGATGCCGCCGCCGACCGAGTGGGCGCCGACGGCGCTGTTCTCGGTGATCTGGGTGTGCCGCACGATCACCTCGGACTTCTGTGCGAAGATGCCTCCGCCGTCGCCCCGGGTGGTGTTCTTGGTGATCTTGCTCTCGTCCACCGTGAGCAGACCCTTGACGGTGGCGATGCCGCCGCCGTCCCCGGTGCCGAGGTTCTTGCTGACGTGCAGACCCCGGACGGTCAGGGTGGCGTCCTTGTTGAAAAGCCCGCCGCCGACCTTCGCGGTGTTGCCGTTGACCTCGCCGTCCGAGACCTTGGTCCGGGCCGAGACGCTGGCGATGCCGCCGCCCTCCGCCGCGTTGTTGTGCTCGAAGGCGCTCTTGGTGATGTCGGCCGCCCCCTGGTAGTTGGCGAGCCCACCGCCGGCCTTGTCGGCGCTGTTGGTGAAGAACTCGGACTTCTCGACGGTGAGCACACCACCGTTGAGGACGCCGCCGCCGTTACCGGCGGAGTTGTTGTCCTCGAACTTGCTCTCGACGATCGCCAGGTGGCCGTCGTTGAAGATCGCGCCGCCGCCGCCGCTCTTGGCGAGAGCGGTGCTGTCCGAGATCGTGACCCGCTTGACCGTGGCGGTACCGCCGTGGTCGATCGAGATCGCGCCGCCCTCGTCCGCCCGGCCGTTCTCCAGGAAGACCTCGCTCAGCTCCAGCTCGCCACCGTCCCGGACGGTGAAGAAGCGGAAGTCGTGGGCGTACGTGTCCCGGGTGATGGTCGCACCCTCACCCTTGATCTTGATCGGCGCCTTGATCACCGGCAGACCGGACCGGTCGTGCTTCTTGTCGGTCTTGCCGTTCTTACCGTTCTTACCGGTCTTGGCCGACGCGCCGGCGCTGCCGTTGGTCGACGCGGCGTCGGCCGGCATGCCGTCGGTGGCCTTCCCGCCCTTGCCGTCGTGCTTCTCCCCGCTGTCACCGGAGCCGGTGAGCGTGTAGGTGCACTTCGGCGCGAGCTTCAGACTGCCACCGCCCTGGGCGTTGGCGTGCACAAGTGCGGCGACCAGCGCGTCGGGGTCGCACGGGACCGAGGTCACCTTGTCCTCGTGCTTCTCCGAGTCCTCGCGCTTGTCCGACTCGCAGCCCTCGCGGCCATCGTGGCCGCCCTGGGACCCGCCGTTCCAACCCGAGCCCTCCGAGCCGGAGCCGTTCTGGCTGCCGCCCTGGGATCCGCCGTGCCAGCGGGAACTGTCGGAGCCGGGGGCCTCCCCGGACGAGCCGTTCTCGCCGCCACCCTGCCAGCCGGAGCCGCCCTGCGAGCCGCCTTGCGAGCCGCCCTGTGAGCCGCCCTGCCAGCCGGAGCCGCCCTGCGAGCCGCCTTGCGAGCCGCCTTGCGAGCCGCCCTGCGAGCCGCCCTGCCAGCCCGACCCGCCCTGTGAGCCGCCCTGCCAGCCGGAGTCCTTGGACTCCTCGTGCTTGTCCTTGGCGTCCTTGGACTCGGTGGCCGGTCCGGCCTTGGGGTCCTTGGTTGCCGTGGGTCCGGCCTTCGGGTCCCGGGTCGTCGTCGGTGCCGGCTTGGCGTCCTCGTGCTTGTCCTTGGCGTCCTTGGATCCGGTGGCCGGTCCGGCCTTGGGGTCCTTGGTTGCCGTGGGTCCGGCCTTCGGGTCCCGGGTCGTCGTCGGTGCCGGCTTGGCGTCCTCGTGCTTGTCCTTGGCGTCCTTGGATCCGGTGGCCGGTCCGGCCTTGGGGTCCTTGGTTGCCGTGGGTCCGGCCTTCGGGTCCTTGGTCGCCGCCGGTCCCGCCTTCGGGTCCTTCGACTCCTTCGACTCCTCGGCCTTCTTGTCGCCGTGGCCCTGCCAGCCGCCACCGGGCTTGCAGTAGTCCTGCCAGTTGCCGCCCGCGGAGTCCCCGCCACCGGCGTGCGAGCCCTGCTCGCCCCCGGATTCGGCCTTCGGGTCCTTGGACCCGTGGTCCTTGCCCGGGTCCTTGCCGTGGTCATCCTTGTCGTTGTCGGCGCGGACCACGGACAACTGCCTGAGGTCCACGCCTGACAGGCCCTGGTCCCCGGCCATCGTGGCCACCCCGGTCAGGCCAGCCGCGCCGGCTACCAGGCTGCCAGCGACGATGCCCCCGGCTAAGAACCACCGGGACCGCCGCCTTCTTGGCCGCGTCGTGGACTGACCAGGATCGACGTGGCTCCCTTGGAATTCGGACATCAAGCTCCCTGCCTTTCGAATACAAGACACGGCCGCACCATCTGGGGCGCGGAGGGCCACAAATAGGTTTGCAGCCACTTATCGTCACCGTACGGTGGTGTTCGGCGCATGGCGGGCCTTCGTGAAGAAAACCCACGAATCAGTGGAATCCAGGCAGGTCCACGCTGGAAAAGCGCTAATCGGATAGATGCGGGGCCAGATAGCGCCAATCTGTTTCCGGGCAGAAAACTGCATAGCAAGCATTTCCCGGACGTACGTCGCGGCAGGGCGGAGCAGTGAAGTTCGGGCACGATTCGTACATCGGGCGCACGAGGGGGCAGTGGTGTCGAGGAGCGCGTTGTCGTCGTGAGTGCGTACGAAGGGCGATATCCGGGTCAGGGTTCCTCCGGATGGTCGACACGCGACCGGGACGAGGAAACTGGACCGGTGACCGCGCCGATCGACACGTACGTCTCGGCGGTCGGTGACCGGCTGCGGGGGTCCGCCCGACTGCGGGCTGACATGCTGGCCGAGATCCGGGACGCGCTCGCCGACGCCGCCGAGGGTTACCGGCACGCCGGGCTGACCGCCCCGCAGGCGCAACGGCTGGCCGTCCGGGAGTTCGGTGCCGCCGAGCGGATCGCGGCGGGCCTCCAGGACGTGCTGGCAGTGGCACAGGGACGGCGTACCGCCCTGCTGCTCGTCGGCGTGCTCGGCGGGCAGTACGGCGCCTCCGAGCTGCTGGGCCGGCTCGGCGGCTGGCAGCGCTTCTGGGACGGTGCCGAGCCGGGGGCGGCGTACCTGTGGCTGGCCCGGACGACGGACACCTTCGCCGGGCTCGCCCTCGGTGCCGCCCTCGTCGCGGTCGTACTGCTGCGCTGGGGACCACGGCATGTCGACATCCCTCCGGCGGCGATCCGGCTGACCGCCGTACTCGCCTCGGTGGTGGTCGGGGTGACAATGGTCTGCGGCGGGCTGCTGGCCGTACTGCCGCCGGAGGGCGGGGGCGTGACGGCGCTGGCCGGCGCGGTGGGCTCGGTGGCCTCCTCGGCCCTGCTGCTCGGGTCGGCCCGGCAGTGCTGGCTGGCCGCCGCCGAAGTTCCGGAATCCCCGTCGACGCCCCCGGCGGCCGGCTCGGGAAGCGGCCCGGCAGGGGCAGGTTCGCGCGGCTGGACGTTTGGTCGTACTCTCCGGCCGTGACCGACGGGGATTACCGCCACCGCCCACCGGCCGACGACCAGCCGCCGAGCACCCCTCCGCCGGCCGCCGACCAGCCCTGGAGCGGGCCCCCGCCGACCGCCGATCGGCCCTGGGCCGGTCCTCCGCCGGCCGCCGACCAGCCGTTCGGCGGTCACCAGCCCACCGGCTACCCGGCCGGTCCGTCGTACCCCGGTCCTCCGGTCGGCGGCTACCCGATGCCTCCTGGCGGCTACCCGGTGCCCGGCGGTCATCCGGCACCTGGTGGTAATCCGGCGCCCGGCGGCTACCCGGTGCCGGCCGGGTTGCTTCCGCCGCCGCGTCGCCGTCGGTGGCCGCTCTGGGTGGGACTCGGGACCGTCGTGGCGCTGCTGCTCTGCGCGGCGCCGGTGGCGATCGGGGCGGTACTGCTGGACCGGGTCGCCGGCCCGACCGGCCCGGCCGCCGGTGCCGGGGCGGTGGCCAGTCCCAAGGCCGGCGACCCGGCCACGGTCACCGGAGACTGGCTCACCGAACAGATCCGCGGCCTGCTCGACGGTCAGGCGAAGGCGCTGCTCGGCGG
Organism: Micromonospora sp. WMMD1102; assembly: GCF_029626265.1. Classification (NCBI taxonomy): domain Bacteria; kingdom Bacillati; phylum Actinomycetota; class Actinomycetes; order Micromonosporales; family Micromonosporaceae; genus Micromonospora; species Micromonospora sp. WMMD1102. The sequence goes on from NZ_JARUBN010000001.1 coordinate 8,346,302, forward strand.
CGACGAACAGGGCTACGTCGGGCTCGCCCAGCCGAACACGGCGATCGCCCGCCAGCTCCGGCGCGACTTCCGGACCCTGCGGGCGATGCGGGTCAGCAAGTGGGAGCCGAAGCTGCTGGGCCGGGTGAGCGAACTCAACACCGCCGGCGAGTGGCGGGCCAACCTGACCGTCGCGCACTGCTTCGTCGGCCCGGACTGCGAGCCGAACGAGATCACCATGGTCACCCGGTGGAAGGACACCGCCGGGCAGCCGCGGCTGTTCGCCATCGACACCGACCGGACCGGCGGGCCGGGCCGCCCCCGACCCTGGGAGAGCGACGAACTGGTCGCCTCGATCGGCGAACGTACCCTGGTCGCCGCGCCCCGGGCGTTCCGGGACCGGCTGCCCGACCTGCTCCGCGAGGGGGAGCGGGCAGCCAAGGTCGCCGACCGGTACGCCGTGGACGGCTCCCCGCCCGAGCGCTACCTGATCTTCTACGCCGGCCCGAACGAGTGGAGCCGCTGGTACGGCGGCAACCGCGCGGAGTGGACCGCCGGATACGCCGTACCGGTCGGCGGTGACCAGTACGACCTGGTGCTCAACTCCAAGGCCGTGGTGCCGGGCCAGTACGCGGACCTGATGCGGCACGAGTTGACCCACGCCTCCTCGCTGGCCGGGGCCGGCCGGATCGACGACGACGCCTGGTGGCTGGTGGAGGGGCTCGCCGAGCACGCCGCCGCCGGTGGCCGGCCGGCGAGCCGGTACGACAGCCTGGACGACGTCGACCGGCTGGTGAAGTCGGGCTGGAACGGCGAGCTGGCGGACGTGTCGCCGAGCGCCCGCTCCGAGGACTGGCACGTCGCCGGCAGCTACGGGGTCGGCTACCTCGCCGTACGGCATCTGGTGGACCGGTTCGGCGAGCAGAAGGTACTCGCCTTCTTCAAGGCGGTGGTGCACGACGGCCGGTCCGAGGTGGACGCCTCCCGGGAGATGTTCGGCCGGGACTGGGCCAAGTTGCACGACGAGTGCGTGGCGTACGCGAAGAAGACCGCCCGCTGACCGGCGCGGCCCGCCGACTGCCAGCATGCTGACCGGGGCGGCCCGCCGGCTGACAGCATGCTGACCGGCGTGGCCCCCCGGCTGACAGGCGGCGGGCGGCCGGCTCGCCGGCCCGCGCGTCCTGCCAGGTGGTGACGGTGGCACCTCGTACCATTGCGGCGTGCGTCGCGCCTCTCCGCCGCGCCTGTCCGCAGCGCCGCGGCCCCGGACACCCGTGCGGCCCCGTCGACCCGTATTATCCGCCACCATCCTCGCCGCCACCGTCCTGTTCGGTCTCTCCGCGGCCTCCTGCGAGTCCGACCAGCAGGTCGGCCTGGCCAGTGTGGAACGGGCCGACGTCGCCGAACTCGTCGACGCGCCGGCCAGCGTGACCGCCCGGGCGGCGGCCACGCTCAGCGCGCCCGCCGACGGCGTCCTGGCCGAACTGCGGGTCGGGCCGGGTGCCCGGGTCAGGGCGGGCCGGGTGCTCGCGGTCGTGGAGTCGCCGTCCGCCCGGGACCGGCTGGCCAAGGCCCGCCGCGCGCGCGACGCGGCCCGCGCCGCCGGGCGGGGCGTCGGCGGCGGTACCGACCTGTCCCGGTTGCGCCGCAGCACCGACCGGGCGGCGGCGCAGGCGTTCCGGGCCGCCCGGGACGCCGCCGGCAGGCTCACCGACCCGGCCGCCCGGACCGCGCTGCTCGCCCAGGTCAAGGTCGCCGAGCGGCAGTACGCGGCGGCGGCCGAGAGCGCCGGTGCGGCGGTACGCGCCGTCAACCGTGGCGTCGCCGGGATGAACTCCGCGGTACGCGCCCTCTCCGCCGCCCAGCGCCTCCAGGCCGAGCAGGCGTACGACCTGGCGAAGGCGACCGTGGACGCGCTGGTGCTGCGGGCACCGATCGGCGGGGTGGTGCAGCTCGGCGGCCCGGCGTCCCCGGCTGCCGGTGCCGGTACCGCCGACGCGCTGGCCGGACTGCTCGGCGCGACCGGCGGGCTCGGCGCCCCGGCCGGAGTCGATCCGGCCGGAATGCTCGGCACGGGCAACCCGACCGCGCCGGTGGCCGGCGTCGACGGGGCGGTGCCGGTCGGCGGCCGGGTGAGCGCGGGCACCCCGATCCTGACCGTGGTGGACCTGACCGACCTCGGGTTGGTCGCCGAGGTGGACGAGACCGACGTGCTGCTGGTCGACCAGGGGGTGCCGGCGAGTGTGGAGCTGGACGCCGCCACCGGGGCGGAGTATCCGGCCCGGGTCCGCTCGGTCGACGTACTGCCGACCACCTCGGCCCGGGGCGGTGTGTCGTACCGGGTGCGCCTCTCGCTCGGCCCCGGGAGCTTCGCCGACGGGCGGGCCGCCCCGGCACCGCGCCCCGGGATGAGCGCGGTCGTCCGGCTGCGGGTCCGCGAGGCGGCCGGCGCGGTGACCGTACCGGCGGCGGCGCTGCACTCGGCGGACGGCCGGGACGCGGTCTGGGTGGTCGAGGACGGGATCGCCGAGCAGGTGCCGGTGACGGTCGGCGTGCAGGGGCAGGACCTGGTGCAGATCGTCAGCGGGGTGGAGCCGGGCCAGCAGGTGGTGGTCAGCGGCGGCGACCAGGTGCGCCCCGGAGAGCGGGTACGGTGACCGCCGCCCGGCGTTCCGGGGTGGCGGTCGAGGCGGTCGACCTGGTCCGGACGTACGACCTGGGCGGGGTGTCGGTGGCCGCGTTGCGCGGCGTCTCGCTGACCATCCCCGCCGGTGACTACCTGGCGGTCGTCGGGCCGTCCGGGTCGGGCAAGTCGACGCTGATGCACCTGCTCGGCGGCTTGGACCGACCCTCCGGCGGCCGGCTGGTGATCGGCGGCCGGGACGTCGCCACGCTGGACGCCGGGGAACTCGCCACGCTGCGCAACGAGACCATCGGCTTCGTCTTCCAGTCGTTCCACCTGCTGCCCCGGACGTCCGCGATCGACAACGTGGCGCTGCCGCTCGTCTACCGGGGGGTCGGTGGCCGGCGGCGGCGGGAGCTGGCGGCGGCGATGCTGGGCCGGGTCGGCCTCGGGCACCGGCTGGACCACCGGCCCAACCAGCTCTCCGGCGGTGAGCAGCAGCGGGTGGCGATCGCCCGGGCCCTGGTCACCGATCCGGTGCTGCTGCTCGCCGACGAGCCGACCGGCAACCTGGACAGCGCCACCGGCGAATCCGTGCTGGCTCTGCTGGAGGAGCTGAACGCCGCCGACGGGGTGGCGCTGGTGCTGGTCACCCACGACCGGGAGGTCGCCGAACGCGCACACCGGCAGATCACCATGCGCGACGGCCAGGTGGTCGCGCCGGCTGCCGAGCCGGCCCGGGCGGCGCGGCGGGAGCCTGAGATAGTAGATCCCGCTCCCAGCGCGGAGTCCCGACGAGCGTCCGGAAGCGACTCGGGGCACCCGTCCGGTGGCTCCGGTGGCGCCACCGGAGCCACCGGACGCCGTGAACCATCCGGTCCCGGTCCCGCCGGGGAACACCAGGCCGACGCGCCGTCCGGGCGCGGTGTCGGGGCGGCGGGGAGCGGCTCGTGAGGATCGCCGAGGCGTGGCGGGTCGCGCTGGACGCCCTGGCGGCGAACCGGCTGCGCAGCATGCTCACCATGCTCGGGGTGGTGATCGGGGTGGCCGCCGTGGTGGTGCTGGTCGCCATCGGCACCGGCGCCAAGCGTGAGGTGGAGCAGCAGGTCGAGGGACTCGGGTCGAACCTGCTGGTGGTGGTGCCCGGCCGGCTCGACTTCGGCGCGGCACCGGCGGTCTCCCGACTCTCCCTGGCCGACGTCGAGGCGGTCAACCGGGTGGTCGGCGATCCGCGCCGGGTGGCGGTCACGGTCACCTCCGGCGAGACGGTACGCGCCGGTACCCGCTCCGCGTTCACCACCGTGCAGGGCGTACTGGAGACGACTCCCGAGGTCTTCGTCCGGGATCTCGACCGGGGCGGCTACCTGACCTCGTCCGACGTGGACACCAGCCGCCGGGTGGCGGTGCTCGGCGCCACGGTGGCGGGTACCCTCTTCGGCGACCGGGAGCCGGTCGGGCAGCAGGTCGCGATCGCCGGGGTGCGGTTCCGGGTGGTCGGGGTCTTCGCCCCGCTCGGCCAGAGCCTCGGGGTGGACCGGGACGACGAGGTGCACATCCCGGTCACCGCCGCACACCGGCTCTACGGCACCCAGCGGATCGACGGGATCGCGATCAAGGCGCCGGACCGGGCGGAGATCGACGACCTCGGCCAGCGGGTGGTGGCCGAGCTGACCCGACGGCACCCGGACACCGAGTTCAGCGCGGTGACCCAGGAGCAGATCCTCGGCGTACTCGGGGACATCCTCGGGGTGCTCACCGGGGTACTCGCCGCGATCGCCGGCATCTCGTTGCTGGTCGGCGGCGTCGGGGTCTCCAACATCATGCTGGTCTCGGTGCGCGAGCGGACCCGGGAGATCGGCCTGCGCAAGGCGGTCGGCGCCCGTCCCCGGGACATCGGGGTCCAGTTCCTGCTGGAGGCGGTACTCCTCACCGCGCTGGGCGGGGTGCTCGGGATGGGGCTCGGGGTCGGCGCCGCGCTGCTGGTGGCCGCCCTCTCCCCGGTGCCGGCGGTGGTCACCTGGTGGTCGCTGGCGCTCTCCTTCGGGGTCTCGGCGGCGGTCGGGATCATCTTCGGGGTGGTGCCGGCCCAGCGTGCCGGTCGGCTGGACCCGGTCGTCGCACTCCGTGCCGAATGACCCGTGTTGGGAGGTTCCAGGAGCTTCCCAGGCGTCGACCGGCGGGTCAGGGGTGAGCAATTGTCCGAAGGGATCGCGCCGGTCACAGCCGTCCCGTTACCGTACTGGTAACACGCGCGTAGCTGCGGCGCGGAAGCATCCCGCCGGGCACGCGCCGGGGATTGGGATGGGTTGGTGAGCCATGACGGGATCACCACAACCGGACAGCCGAATGCCGGAGGTCAGGTTCCTGACCGTCGCCGAGGTGGCGACGCTGATGCGGGTCTCGAAGATGACGGTCTACCGGCTGGTGCACTCCGGCGAGCTGACCGCGGTGCGGGTCGGTCGGTCGTTCCGGGTGCCGGAGCACGCCGTGCACGACTACCTGCGCGGTGCCTTCCAGGAGACGGCCTGACGGCGCAGCCGCGAGACGCTGACGGGTGAGCCGCGATGTCGGAGGGGCCGGGGCCGGTCGCGCCGCCGGACGGTGGGCGGTCCCGGGGTGCCCCGGGCGGTTCTCCGTGGGGGCGCTTTCGCCCGGCCGACGGCCGCGGGCTAGTCTGGACCGCGACCGTGGCCACGTGCCGACATGGGTGCGAGCCCGTCGTGCCGGCCCGGTCCGTTGTCCAGCTCGGTAGCCGGCGACACCTCCGGGTGGCGCCGGCCCGATCAGCACGTCGCATCAGAAGGGCTGTCGTATGGGCTCGGTGGTCAAGAAGCGCCGCAAGCGCATGGCCAAGAAGAAGCACCGCAAGCTGCTGCGCAAGACCCGCGTCCAGCGTCGCCGTCTCGGCAAGTGACCCCGGCCGGGCGTCTGCCCGGCCGGCGGTGAGCCGGTCAGCTGTCGACCTTCGGAGGCCCACGTGACGACGTCGCGGCGGTCCGGGCCCGGCCCGGGTCGTCCCGTGCGGAGCGCGAGGTGACCCCCGGTAGCACCCCCGGTGCGCCGGGGGTCGTCGTGGTGACCGGGGTCAGCCGCTTCCTCGGCGCGCATGTCGCGTCGCGGCTCGTCGCCGACGGGCGGATCGCCCGGGTCGTCGGCCTCGACACGCACGAACCGGCTGCCGAGATCGCCGGCCTGCTCGACGGCGTCGAGCGGGTCCGGGCCGACGCGGGTGCGGTGAGCACCATCGTCGACGAGTTGGGTGCCGACGCCGTCGTGCACCTGGCGCTGGCCACCGCCGCCGACCCGCAGCAGGGCGGGCGGGCGGCGATGAAGGAGCAGAACGTCATCGGGACGATGCAGCTGCTCGCCGCCGCCCAGCGGGCGCCCCGGCTGCGCAAGCTGGTCGTCCGCTCGTCGACGGCCGCCTACGGGGCGTCGTTCCGGGATCCGGCGGTCTTCACCGAGGACACCGAGCCGCGGGCCGTGCCGCGTGGCGGCTTCGCCCGGGACATCCTCGACATCGAGGGGTACGTTCGCGGCTTCCGGCGCCGCCGTCCCGACGTCACGGCCACCGTGCTGCGCTTCGCGCCGTTCATCGGCTCGATGGCGGACACCACGCTGACCCGGTACTTCGCCCAGCCGGTGGTGCCGACGGTGCTCGGCCGGGATCCCCGGCTCCAGTTCGTACACTTCGACGACGTGCTGGAGGTGCTGCACCGGTCGGTGGTGGAGGAGCACCCGGGGACCTTCAACGTCGCCGGGCCGGGGGTGCTGGCGCTCTCCCAGGCGATCCGTCGGGCCGGCCGGGTCGCCCTGCCGGTGGTGGAGCAGGGGCTCTCCGGCGCGGCCGGGCTGGCCCGGGTGCTGGGCTTCGGATGGTACGGCCTCGACCAGGTCGACCTGTTCGTGCACGGCCGGGTGGTCGACACCACCCGGCTGACCACCGAGTACGGCTTCACCCCGCGCTCCACCGCTGCCGCCTTCGACGAGTTCATCGCCAGCCGCCGTGACGGCACGGTGCTCGGGCCGGAGCAGCTCCGCCGGGCCGAACAGATGATCATGGACGGTATCCGGCAGACCCGCGCGACCGTCCGGGACCGGATCGCCCAACTGGGCGCCGTCGAAAGTGCCGCCGTGGCAGACCCCGCCGCCCCACCGGCCGGAGCCGGTCCGGCCGAGGGTGCCCGCCCGGCCGACGGGACCGTGCTGGCCGACGGCACCGAGCCGGCTGAGAGCAGCGGCCCGATCGACAGCACCGGGCCGGCCGACAGCAGCGGGCTGGCCGGGCGCGCCGGATTGGCCGACGGTGCCGGGCCGGTGAAGCGGGGTGGCCGAGATGACCGGTGACGGCAGCGGGCTGGACCAGCCGGCGCGGCGCAACGGACACCGGCCCGGACCGCCCGGACCCACGAGCGGGGCGACGACCGGACCGCCCGACCCGGCCGTGGCCGACCGGCCCGGGGACGTCTGGGACCGGCGGGTCGCCGCCGGACTCGCCTTCCTGCGCCGACGCCTCTCCGGGCAGTACGAGGTCGACGAGTTCGGCTTCGACCCCGAGCTGACCGACCAGGTCTTCCACCCGGTGCTGCGCCGGCTCTACCGCGACTGGTTCCGTACCGAGGTCTTCGGTGTGCACCACCTGCCGGTCGACGGTGCCGGGCTGGTCGTCGGCAACCACGCCGGCACAGTCGCGATGGACGCGCTGGTGCTGGCGGCCGTGCTGCACGACCGGCATCCGAAGAACCGCTACCTGCGACTGCTCGGTGCCGACCTGGTCTTCCGGATGCCGGTCGTCTCCGAGCTGGTCCGCAAGACCGGCGGCACGGTGGCCTGCAACTCCGACGCCGAGCGGCTGCTCGGCCGGGGTGAACTGGTCGGCGTCTTCCCCGAGGGTTTCAAGGGTGTCGGCAAGCTCTACGCGGACCGCTACAAGTTGCAGCGGTTCGGTCGGGGCGGTTTCGTCTCCGCCGCGCTGCGCACCGGTACGCCGATCGTCCCGGTGGCGATCGTCGGCGCCGAGGAGACGTATCCGATGCTCGCCGACCTCAAGCCGCTGGCCCGGCTGCTCAAGTTGCCGTACTTCCCGGTGACGCCGACGTTCCCGTGGCTCGGCCCGCTCGGTGCGGTGCCGCTGCCGAGCAAGTGGCTGATCGAGTTCTGCCCGCCGATCCCCACCGCGCACCTGGTTGACTCCGCCGACGATCCGCTCGTCGTCTTCAACCTCGCCGACCAGGTACGCGAGACGATCCAGCAGACCCTGCACCAGTTGCTGGAGAAGCGCCCCGACCCGTTCGGCCCCTGAAACCGCACCCGGCCCGGGCGTCAACGGGCCCGGTCGCGCGGAGGCGTCGGCGGGCCGGTCGCGGAGCGGTCAGCGGGTCAGCCGGCGCCGCAGCGCCAGCCCGGCGGTCACCGCGCCGGCCAGCAGCCCGGCGGCCACGGTCGAGGGTACGGCGATCCGGGCCGCCTTCCGCCCGGTCCGGAAGTCGTGCACCGACCAGCCGTGTTCCCGGGCGTGCCGCAGCAGGGTGCCGTCCGGGTTCACCGCCACCGCCCGCCCGACGGCGGAGAGCATCGGCAGGTCGTTGGCGGAGTCGCTGTAGGCGGCGCAGCGGGTGAGGTCCAGCCCCTCCACCGTGGCGAGCTGGACCACCGCGTCCGCCTTGGCCGGCCCGTGCATCAGGTCGCCGACCAGCCGGCCGGTGTACGCCCCGTCCTCGATCTCGGCGACGGTGCCGATCGCACCGGTCAGGCCGAGCCGGGCGGCGATGATCCGGCCGATCTCCACCGGCGCGGCGGTGACCAGCCACACCCGCTGGCCGGCGTCGAGGTGCTGCTGGGCCAGCGCCCGGGTGCCGGCCCAGATCCGGGGCGCCATCAGCTCGTCGAAGATCTCCTCGGTGAGCCGTTCGACGTCCTCGACCCGCCAGCCGGCGACGAAGGCCAGCGCCGCCTCCTTGACCCGGGACATGCTGCCAGCGTGTTCGACCGCGAGCACCCGGAACCGGAGCTGCTGCCAGGCGAACCGGGCCAGGTCGCCGGTGGTGAGGTAGTTGCGGGCGGCCAGGCCGCGGGCGAACCAGTAGATGGAGGCGCCCTGCATCACCGTGTTGTCCACGTCGAAGAAGGCCGCGGCTGCGGGGTCGGTCCGGGCCGGCGGAGCCGGTGGGGCGTCCGGTCCCGACTCGGCCCAGCCGGCGGTGTGGCCGTGCTCGTCGGTGCTGACCGTCAGCGTCTCGTCGGGGCCGACGGTGACCTTGCGGGCGCGGACCACGCGGGAACCTCCTCGCTGGGCGTACACAGCGAGGGTAGCCGGATCGGTCGAAGCGCACCCGGTGTCCGGCCGCGCCGCTGCCCGTACGGGCCGGTGCGCCGAGGGCGTCGCCGCCGGATGGGAAGGGGTGGGGAGCGGCGCTCAGCCGCCGACCCGGTGCACGGGTTCGCTAGTGGTCCGGTCGCGCATCGCCGGTGGCTGTTCCGGGCTCGCCGTCGGGGCGGGTGCCTTCGGCGCCGAGGTACGGTCCGGGGCGCGTGGCGCCTCCTCCGGGGTACGCCGCTCGCCGTCCTCCTCGGTCGCCGGGGGCGCCGAGTCCGGTGCGGTGCCGGCCGGACCACGGTTGCTCGGGCAGGCCCGGGGCAGCGGTCCGATCGAGTCGGCCCGGCCGGTCGCGCCGGTGCCGCAGGCCAGTGCGGCCCGGAGGTTCGCCGACCGCTGCCGTACGTCGTCGAGCAGGGTCAGCGATTCGTTCGCCCGGCTGCGGGTGGCCCGGGTGGTGTCCTCGAAGAGCCGGGCGATGCCGGGCCGCTGCTCGCGCAGGAAGCTGTCCACGGCGTCGAGCGCCGCCTGGTCCCGGCGCTGCGCCGCCGCGCTGGTCAGCAGCTTGATGCCCTGTCGGGTGTCGGCGTCCATGTCGTCGAGGACGGCGGAGAAGCCGAGGTTCTGGCCACCGACCGCGGCGGCCTCGGCGAGCCGGGTACGGGCGAAGTCGAGGAAGAGCTGTCCTCGGCTCAGGTCGGAGCTGGCCAGGGCGAGCTGGGCGCGTTCGGTGTGCCGCTTCATCCCGTAGAGCGCGTCGCCGGGTACCGCGTTCTCGCTGGCGGCGGCCATCCCGGAGACGGCGATCGCACCGACCGCGACGCCGAGGACGACGGCGCCCCTGGCCCGGGCCCGGGTGCGTGGCCCCCGGAAGGCGGGGTGAGCGGCCCGGCGGGCGGCGGATTGGCCACCGCCGTCGACGATCGCCTCGTCGGTGGCGGTCGCACCGATCCCTTCCCGTTCGGCGGTGGCGACCAGCATGGCGCGCAGGCCGGCCCGGAAGTCCGGATCGACCTCTACGGCGGACGGCACCTCCCGGAGTCGTCGTCCGATGGTCAACGGCTGTGCCAGGTCGTCGTCGACGCGGGACCGGACGTGGTGGCGACGGCCTCCGCCGGCCTCGTCGAGCAGCTGCGCGAAGCGCTCGGCGCGTTGGCGGTAGAAGGTCTTCCAACTCACCGCCGACACCTCCCTTCGCTGGTCGCGATGCTGCGGTCGGCGTCGTCTCGCCGTGGCGGGTACGACGGTGGCTGACCTCAGGACCAGGCCACCGTGCCCGGGACCGGATCCGCTCTTCGACCGACCGGTCGGCGGGCCGTCGGGCCGACCACCGGTCGCACCCGGACAAACGGTCGGTGGGGTCGACCGGTTACGGGCGGGTGGCGGGAAATACTACGAAGAGTGAGCGGCGTCACGATCCGTCCCCGGGACCGGCGGCAGCACCTCACGGCTGGAATCCGTCCGGCAGCAACCTGGCCAGGGCGCGGACCGCGCGGTACTGCAGGGCCTTGATCGCACCTTCGTTCTTACCCATCGCCTGGGCGGTCTCCGCGACCGAGAAACCCTGTAGGAAGCGGAGAACTATGCATTCCTGCTGCTCGGGGTTGAGTTGCTTGACGGCGGTCAGCAACGCGACGTTCGTGATGTGCTCGACCACCGCCGCTTCCGGGCTGCCCTCCGGCCCCCGATCCTCGCGGTCCGCATCCAGAACGTCACCCGTAGTAACTTCCAGGCGGTACCGGCCGGACTTGAAGTGGTCCGCGACCAGGTTCCGGGCGATGGTCACCAGCCAGGCGCCCAGGTCGCGGCCCTGCCAGGTGAAGCTGCCGATCCGCTTCAGCGCCCGCAGGAAGGTGTCCGAGGTGAGGTCCTCGGCGAGTTGCCGGTTGCCGACCCGGAAGTAGACGAACCGGAAGACCGTGTCGACGTACCGGTCGTAGATCAGGCCGAACGCCTCGGGCTCGCCGGCCTGGGCCCGTTCGACAAGTGCCCAGACCTCCCGGGCCGGGTCCGACTCGTCCGGCCGGGACGGATAGCCGGTCGGGGGTGCGCCGCCGCCGGAACCGGTCGTCTTCTCGGTGGCCGGCACCACCGGCAGCAGCGCGGTCTCGCTCTCCGGTAGGTCGGTCCGGCCGGGCGGCGCCGTGGCCCCCGGCTGGGCCGGCATCGCCGGGCGGGCCGGACTGGCCACCCGGCCGCCGACCGGTCGGGCGTTGCCGCCGGGGGTGTTGTGCCGGGGCGGCGTCTCGTTCGGATGTGGACGATTCCGGATCCGCTTCGAGCCCCCGTCGCCACGTACCGCCAGGCTCAACATGTCGTCCATGGAGACGCGGAGCCGGTCCAGGCCCTCGGTGAGAGCTAGGCGGGTGTTCCGTAGCGTGCCGCCGGTCGCTCCGTCGGCGTATCCGTGTGTGCTCACTGGACCTCCCCGGCCGGCCGAGGCCGCGGGACCGGTCGCCGGGACCCGGCCGCGATGGGAGCCGTGGCCGTACCCGCGCCGGGGGCGGGGCGGTCCGGCACGGCGGTTCCGGGGTGCGCCGTACTACGGCACACGCCCCACAGCTGCTGGTGCAGTGCTCTCACAGGCACGGCGGCCTCCTCGGGCTGAGGGGTGTCGACTCACGGCAAAAGGGGTGAGCCGACCCGAGTGATGATAGGGCCAACGTCACCCATGTGCGGCAAGTCCGTTACACAGAGCCAAAGTATTTCCGCCAAGACACCCGAACGAGGCGCACAGCTTGTGCGCTGTCAGATGCCTGACAATGCGCTATGGAGGGCCCTGAGCAGGGAAAACGTGCGGACACGCCAATGCGCGACGGGCCTTGGGCGCGCCGCCGCGAGCATGTTAGAGGCGGATCGGTCGGGTTGGGAGGCTGATATCCGAAACCCGTTACGGTCTGCTGGACCGTACCCTGAGCAGCCACGGAAGTCGAGGGAAGTTCCACGTCGAGGGAAGTTCCACCCGGGACGGCACCGCCGGCTCGGTGGCGGCGGTCCTCAGGGCGCGGGCGGACCGGCTTCTGTGCCACACTCAGCGACCGTGCAGGATGGACCGGACACCCCCGCCGAGCCGGCCGCGGTCACCCTGGCCGACCGGGTACGCCTCGCCGCCACCGCCCGCGCCGACCAGCCGGCGCTGATCTCGGCGGACGGCGCGACGCTGAGCTGGGCCGAACTGGACGGTGCGGTGGACCGGGCCGCAGCCGCGCTGAGCGCCCTCGCCGGGCCTGCCGACGACCATCCGGCCCGGGTCGCGATCGCCCTGCACAACTCGCCCGACTTCGCGGTGGCGTTCTTCGGCACCCAGCGGGCCGGGCTGGTCGCGGTGCCGGTCAACCCGGCGCTGACCGCCCCGGAACTGCGGCACATCCTGGCCGACTCGGCGGCGAGTGTCCTGATCTGCACCGAGCAGGTCCGGTCCGCCGTCGAGGGAATCCGAGCCGACCTGCCGGCACTGACCGAACCGCACACCACACTGCCGAACCCGCCCGGACAGCCGGCGCGCGACCCGGCCGGACCGGCGGATCCGGAGGCGGTCGCGGTGCTGCTCTACACCTCCGGCACCACCGGCGAACCGAAGGGGGCGATGCTGTCGCACCGGGCGCTGCTCGCCAACCACGAGCAGATCGGCCGGATCACCCCGCCGGTGGTCGGGCCGGACGACCGGGTGCTGCTGGCGCTGCCGCTCTTCCACGCGTACGGGCTGAACGCCGGGCTGGGCGCGGTGGCGTACCACGGGGCGTGCGGGGTGCTCGTCGAGCGGTTCGAGCCGGCCGGCGTACTGGAACTCGTCGCCCGGCACCGGGTGAGCGTGCTTGTCGGCGTACCGTCGATGTTCCTCGGCTGGACGATGCTGCCGGAGGCGCCGACGGCGGCCGGGGTGCCCGCCGGCCCGGCGCTGCGCACCGCGATGGACTCGGTGCGGGTGGCGATCTGCGGCGCCGCTCCGCTGGCCGTCGGCGGCGCGACCCGGTTCGCCGAGGCGACCGGCCGGCAGATCCAGGTCGGCTACGGGCTGACCGAGACCGCTCCGGTGCTCACCACCACACTGGCGGGCACGCCGGCCGAGTCGAACTCGATCGGCCGGCCGATCCCCGGTGTCGAACTGCGACTCGTCGCCGCCGACGGCGAGGAGCTGTGGCGGGACGGCTCGGTCGTCGACCCGGCCGGCGGTGCGGACGACGCCGACGAGCCGGACCTGGAGTTCTCCTCGCCCGGCACCGACCCCGGCGAGATCGTGGTCCGGGGCGCCAACCTCTTCTCCGGGTACTGGCCGGACGGGCACGGCGGCCCCGACCCGGACGGCTGGTGGCACACCGGCGACGTGGCGTACGCCGACGCGGCCGGCGACCTCTTCCTGGTGGACCGGCTCGGCGAGCTGATCCTGGTCAACGGCTTCAACGTCTATCCGCAGGAGGTCGAACGGGTGCTCGGCGGGCACCCGGAGGTGGTCGAGTCGGTGGTCGTCGGGGTCCCGCACCCGACGGCCGGCGAGGCGGTGACCGCCTACGTCGTGCGGTCCCCGGAGGGTACGGTCTCCGCCGCCGAGCTGGCCGCACACTGCGCCCGCAACCTGGCCCGGTTCAAGTGCCCGAGCAGGATAGAGTTCGTCGGTTCCCTGCCGCTCTCCGCGATCGGCCGGGTACGCAGATCGGTGATCCGCTCAAGGGGGTCGAGTGACGACGAGTGACGCCCGGCTGACCCTGGTCACCCGGCCCGGCTGCCACCTCTGCGAGGTCGCCCGGGAGGCGGTCGAGCGGGTGGTGGCGGTGACCGGCGACCGGTGGACCGAACTCGACGTCACCGGCGACCTGGAGCTGGAACGGGAGTACGGCGACCGGCTGCCGGTGGTGCTGCTCGACGGCCGCGAACACGGCTACTGGCGGGTCGAGGAGGAACGGCTGCTCCGCGACCTGACCGCCCCCCGGACCTGAGGCCCGGGTAGCGCGTATCGTGCTCGGATGCGTGAGCACCTCGTCTGGGACTGGAACGGCACCCTGCTGGACGACCTGACCCTGGTCGTCGCCGCCACCAACGTGGCCCTGGCCGGTGCCGGCGGGCCGGCGGTGACCGCCGAGGAGCACCGTACGCAGTTCCGCCGGCCGATCGCGGACTACTACGCGGAGGTACTGGGCCGGGCCGTGGACGTCGACGAGTTCACCCGGCTGGACCAGCTCTTCCACGAGGCGTACCGGGTCGGGCTGGCGAGCTGCGCGCTGGCCGCCGACGCCGAGGTCGCGATCCGGTCCTGGCCGGGCACCCAGTCGCTGCTGTCGATGTGGTTCCACGACGAGCTGGTGCCGGCGGTCGACCGGTACGGGCTGACCGCCGTCTTCGGTCGGGTCGACGGGCTGCGCGGCACCGTTGGCGGCGACCGCAAGGCCGC